>NC_007484.1:2523676-2843014 GCF_000012805.1 Nitrosococcus oceani ATCC 19707
CAAAAGGCAGAAGATCCCCCTCCCGGATCTGCCGCCAGGAACGTTTATCTACTGGAAGGGCGGTATGGGAGTCGGCCACCACTGATCCATGACCCGGAAAGTGTTTACCCACCGCAGCCATGCCCGCCCAGGCCATCCCCCGGATATAAGCTCTAGCTAAGGCTATCACGGCGTCAGGCTCCCCGTGAAAGGCCCGATCTCCTATCACCGCGCTGACTCCCCGATCCAAATCCAAGACAGGGGAAAAACTGAAATCAACGCCAACCGCCCGCAATTCAACCGCCATCAGCCAACCAGTTATCATCGCTAAACGCTGAGCTTGGCGCTGATCCCGATCATAAAGCTTACCCAGGAGAGAGGCCGGCGGTAAAAGGGTAAAGCCATCCCGGAAACGCTGTACACGTCCTCCCTCATGATCCACGGCCACCAATAACCGAGGTTCCTTGAGCGCGTGAACTGCCTTGATCAACGCTGCAATTTGTTCCGGAGATTCATAGTTACGGCTAAATAAAATGACTCCGCCTACCCAGGAATGGCCTAACCACGCCCGTTCCTCCGAGTCCAGCGTTACACCTTTTAAGTCAATCATCAAAGGGCCTAGAGTCATCGCTTAATTCCTCTATTTTCTCCTTGACTGTCTTACATCCAGCCGATCCCGCAGCCAATCCCCCAGGAGATTGATGGCCAGCACCACCAGCATCAGCGCTATTCCTGGAGCCAATACCATATGGGGGGCGACCAGAAGATAACGGGTTCCATCCCGGATCATACTGCCCCAAGAAGCCGCGGGCGGCTGTACTCCCAGTCCAAGGAAAGACAGCCCCGCTTCCGCCACGACCACTCCTGCCACCCCAAAGGTGGCCTCCACAATCAGCGGCGCCAGAATCAAAGGTAGCAAATGCCGCCCCACAATGCGCGGGATTCCGCTTCCCAGGGCAATCGCCGCTTGTATATGTTCATGGTGCCGAAGACTCAGCACCTGCGCCCGTGCCAGGCGCGCGTAACCAACCCACCCCACCGCGGCCAAGGCAAATACCACATTCTCAATTCCCGGCCCTAGAATGCCTGCCAGGGCAATAGCCAGCAAGATACCAGGGAATGCTAGAAAAATGTCCATTATCCGAGCGATCCCATGATCCCACCAGCCTCCTAAATAGCCGCTTAACGTCCCCACCAAGGTGCCGAGAAATCCAGCGGTAGCCACCACACCTACCGCTACTAGAAAAGAGGTCCGAGCGCCAACGACCAAGCGATCCCACAAGGGCCGTCCCAAATCATCGAAACCCAACCAGGATTCCGGACAGGGAGGATTTAATATCCTTTCTAAGTGGATAGCATTAGGTTTCAGCCCCCACCAAGGCCCTAGTAAGGCAAGTGCCGCCCATGCCAGCAAAATCCCCATGGGCAGCCACGCGCCCTTCATTCCCCAATACCTAATCGCACCCGCGGATCGGCCCAACCATAGATAAGATCCGTTAAGGTATTAACGGCCACATAAGTCAGGCTAATCAATAGCACACACCCTTGTACCACAGGATAATCCCGCCGTTGAATAGACTCTATCGTAAGTTGACCAATTCCCGGCCAGGAAAATACCACTTCGGTAATAACGGCCCCCCCTAATAAAGCGCCTAATTGCAGGCCCAGCACCGTAATGAGCGGAAGCAAGGCATTACGCAGCCCATGCCACCATATTACCCGTCTTGCCGACAAACCTTTGGCCTTTGCCGTTCGGATATAGTCTTCTCCCAAAACTTCCAGCAGGGCAGCACGCACCATCCGGGAAAGAATGGCGGCCAGGGCACTCCCCAAGGTCAGGGCCGGCAACACCAAAGAGCTCAGCCCGGCCCGCCCGCTGACTGGAAACCAACCCAAGCCGATGGAGAAAATCAGGATCAGCATGGGTCCCAGCCAGAAGTTAGGCACTGAAACTCCGAGTAAGGCAAAGGCGCTCGCCGCCCGATCCCAAATGGTCCCCCGGCGCACCGCCGCCAATACCCCTAAAGGAAAAGCAATCAGTATCGCCACTAACAGCGCCGCTAGAGCCAGTTCCACAGTTGCCGGCAAACGTTCGGCCAGCAGCTCCATCACCGGCCGTTGAGAATAAAGTGAAGTCCCTAGATCCAATTGGGCTAGTCCTTGGAGAAATTGACTCAATTGCACCAGCAAGGGACGGTCCAGCCCTAAAGCCTGACGCAATGCCTCCCGGTCAGCGGGCCGCGCGCCTTCCCCTAAAATGACCTCCACGGGATCGCCTGGAATAAAATGGATGAGCAAAAAAACGAGGCAAGCCACTCCAAGCACCACGACCGCCGCGCTTAGCAGCCGGCTTAGCAAGAAATATCCCATTGGAAAACCGCTTAGCTAATGAATACCCGCATTCCCGGCTTCACTTGCTTAAACAATTCAAGCAGAGGTCCATTATGGATGCGAATACAGCCATGGGAGCCCGGAAGGCCCATGATCGCCGCATCCGGAGCCCCATGGATATAAATATACCGGCGAAAAGTGTCTACCCTGCCGAAACGATTTTTACCCTTTTCCAAACCACTTAGCCATAAGATCCGCGTCAATATCCAATCCCGATCCGGGTAAGCCTGCCCCAGCTCAGGGGTATAAATTTCACCTGTTGGCCGCCGCCCCCGGAATACGGTATTCACGGGACAGCCGGTACCAATTTTAGCGCGGATCTGGTGCCACCCCCGAGGTGTGCATTCGCTCCCCATTTGCTCGCCTAAACCCTTTTTTGCTAGAGAAACAGGCGCCTCAAACAATACTTTCCGCTCCCTCCTTAGGATAAGCCGCTGTTCCAGGAAATGGACACGAATATAGGGTTCTGGCTTCATGAGCGTTTCCAAACTACTCTTCCCTTAACTCAAAGCACGGCATGAAACACAAGCTACCAGCTTTTTAATACGGGCTTGCAAGCAGAAATATATTTCCCCAAAGAAAGACCTGTCTCACAACTATAAAATTTATTATGCGTGACTACACTATCTAGAAAAGGGTGAAATGCTATTAGGCTACCCAGAACCAGCTTAACTATAATACTTAAATATCTCACAAATAGTTCAGCAATGCCTATTTATAGAATTTTTTTAACTAAATTCCTCTGCAAAAGATCAAAGACTCATTCATAATGAGTTTCAAGCAACGATACCAGGCACTTACCGCCCACAATACTTTATAAAAGCATTTATTTTTATTGCGTGGAGAAATACTTCATGACATCAAAACAGAACGAGATGCAGGAATTAGAAGAACCCGAATCTTTGGAAATCACGGATAAGGACGAGACAAAGCGTTCCCATCGTTTAACCCTGGATGAATACTTGTTTTATGGATTAATCCTATTCTCCCTTATCGGCGTTGCCATTTCGGAGTCCTCCGGGGGGGCGGGCCACTTATATTGGCTGGCGATGGTACCCATGCTCGCGGCCGCTTCTCTCTACGTGGAATGGGCTCATGCCCAACTAGGAACAGGGGTTAGGTGGAAAACCTTACTGAAGACTCAGCTCATTCATTGGGGCTCGCTTTTGGTTGCCGTGCAATTGGCCTATATGCTTTTACAATTTGGTACACTCAACGAACAAAATATCGGCCAGGTGGTGCTGCTTTTAGTAGCGCAAACCACCTTCCTTATGGGTATATACGTGGATTGGCGATTTTATGTACTCGGGGCCTTTCTCGCGCTTTGTCTGATAGTCATTTCCTATTTAGAGGCTTATATATGGCTATTGATACTGATTGCAATTGGGATTATAACCCTCGGCTTGTACCTGCATAGAAGGTTTGATATTTCGCCACATAACCGCAGCCGCGCCTAATCTTAATAGAAAAAAAGGGCCGGCCTTTTTGGGCTGGCCCCTTTTTTAGTTTTAATTGTGCCTTAGCGAGCGGGACGCTTGCAGACCGCGCCCTTCACCTTGAAGCAGACCATCTCGGTGGTAGAGTCGTAAGGTTATGAACTTGCTAGACTATTTCGAATACACGAGTTCAAGGTTTAGCATGCATCCACCCACTCACCTCCTCGAAAAATTCGAGAGTGACGCGTGCCGCATACCCCTGCCACTTTTTATGCTCACGGCCCTTTTCATCGATCTCGGTTACTCCGTCCTTCTTAGCGCTCGTGTTGATACCTACCATAAACCGGGTCGAGAATCGTTTAGAGCGAACTTTGTACCAAATGGGGCCGCCGCTCATACCTCTGGCTCGTTTCTCCAACGGTGCTAAGGCGTCGAATACCATGCCCCGACCAGGTATTACTCCCCCCTGGCCGTCGGGAACGACGAGACCTGAACCCGGAATGTTGCCCCAACGGACCTGCATAGCTCTTTTCGTTTCCTTATGGTAGCCGGCGGTGAAAAACCTCTTATTTATCCTTGACTGCAGCCACTGAATTCCAAGCGGAGCAAAAACTGTTTTGTGCCCCTGGCTGGGATGGCCCCAGTAACCCAGCGGTTTACCTTCCAGCGCCTTGTGACGATCGGTGGTGATGTTGTCGTTCGATAGAATCACCATGCCGTAATCGTAGGCTCCATTATCCAACGATTTTTTATGTTTTCCTGCTCGCCAGCCCTTGCTCACCTCAAGATCCGAAACGGAGGAGTAGCTTCCTAACGAGTCGCTACCATCATATGCCGGAAGGACCTCAACATTCACCAGCCTAGCTCCCTTCCGATAATGGGGATCGAGGACGTGGGCGGCCGTGAGCACGTGTCGCGGTCCAACGAGGATTCCTGTTGCAGACTTTCCCTCTATCACGAGCCGACAGATCCACCGAAAGGGAATATCAAAACTCTTGGGAACCGTTTTCCCACCCGGCTTGATCTGATACTCAATAGTGACTCGTTTATTCATGAATGCAGCGCATAAACCAGTTTATTTGGTGAACAAACACAGTATTGAAACCAAATCGCCGGAGCTTGTTAACTGGTGAGAACAATGTGGCATAGCATGACCCTAAAAACCTCATTTTATTTCTTTAGTTGTGGGTCGGATCGCCAGCAACCGCTTTAAAAAACGGTCTGCATCTGCAGGTTTGTCAGATCGGGGATTAGTTTTCCTCCGATCCGGCTGACTGGCTGCTGTAAGTCGTGCGATCGCTCGAGGATAACTCCCCCTCATAAAGAGAATAATGCGACGAACGGGCCACTCATACGGCCGCATCCCAGGTCTTCCAATCTCTTTGGCATCTTTGAGTAATTGCTCCGCGATCTTTTCACCACCGGGTGCATTAATATGTGCCTTCTTTACGATGTAGGAAGCATCTACCCACACGCGAACCAGGGACTCGGTCACATTCCAAGAAGATAGAAATGCCTTCTGGGTATTGCGGATCCATTCGAAGGCCAATAACTTGAACATTCTGGAGCCGGTTAGCCAACCATTCTCGCGTTTCCAATCTAGGTGATTGGCATAATCGACGAGCTGTTTCTTATATGCCTTCCGCTCAGTTCGCGGCATGCCCTCGTATCTGCGACGGACAAGCGCGAAATAGTTCGTCTTGGCCCTTCTGAGCTTAACCTTCTGCTTGGTAAGTACGCGGGCGAACTGGACGATAAAATCCCGAAGCTGTGCCCTCTCGCGTGCCTTTTCGGCGCGAGCATTCTCTGCTGCGAGTGCATCGAGGATACCCTCGACGTGGCCCACCACCTTTGATCGCTTAGCCAATGTATTAAGCAGCTGCTTCTCAATATAATTCTTCAGGACACTAGCGAATTTCGCGCTGCCCTCCGCATCAGAAGCAGACTTCAATACCTCGCCAAATTGCATCAGTGCTGATTCCCAAGCCTCTAACATCATATACTCAGCTTCGTAGATCTCCATTGCAAGTTCGCTCGGGTTTTTATCCACGTTGGCGAGTGCAGTTGGTGAGACTTGCGAGGGCGATACGGGCGGCGGAGCATCATACTTTGGCATGTGAAACCGAAGGCTGGCCCACGTATTTGGCCCTATGATTCCGTCTGGCTTCTTATCGCCCTGAGCTTCCTGCCACATATACACTGCCCGTGCAAAATCCTCCGGCGTTTCAATGGACAAAAGCTCGAGTTGGCTCACCAAGAAATTTTTTATCTCGTGTCTCTTCAGGTCCCATTTCAGCTTTTTGGCATAGTATTTGTTTCTTACCACCGCACGTCTGACATTGAATGATATTTCTTGCTCAAGAAACCCCGACCCTACTACATCTTCTTGCTTATTCCCTAGGTCAAAATCCTCCCACTCTTCATATTCAATGTCATCGTCAATCGCTTCCTCGTACTCATAGCTCGAAAATGGTGATTCCCGTTGTTGGAAAAACCCATCCTCAGACTCATCTCTAACGTCAACGTAGCTATGCCATGCACCAGCAGGAGTATCCTGGGATCCTCTATCGGCTTGCTTCGGAGTCATCATTTCGTTGGTCTTTTCAGAATCATAAAAATCCCTTTCCTCCGACCCTTCCAATTCATCAGTGTTTTCATCAGGAAGGAGTGATTCTTCCACTTCTTCTTCGCGATCTAGCTCATCAAAGAATTCTTCTTCTTCTAGTTCCTCGTCTATTTCCCCCTTGCGAATATCCCCCCTGAACCCTTCAGCTTCCTCGGCTGATTCACGTAAATCATTAAGAAAAGGGTTTTCTAGATGAAACGTCTCTAGGCGGCTATCCAGATTCTCCACTTCCGCTAATTCAGCATCTGAAAACAGTTCCTCATTAAGGAATGGTGAAGCAGAATCATCTTTTGAACCGGGCTGGGAGGAATATCTATCAATATGTTTCTTTTGCGAATCCATAGTACTCGTTAAACTCCCTATCGAGATCTAGCCATTCGATACAAGTTTCAAGCCGACGTGACCTTCCTTGCCTTCAAATCATGTCCCGTCGTGATCGACCAATGGGTAATAATGGTCCTGATATCGGCCTCCGGCCCACCAGATACTCGCGTGTAAAGTGCAGGTACTGCCCCAGGATCATTGTAAATGCCGGTCTCGATCTGAATCAGAACCCTAGAGATTGCATCCGCCATATCGAAGAAATTTTTTGATAAAGCATGCGCAGGCAAACCGACCCGCTGAGCGATTTTGTGCAGTCTTTGCTCGGGACTGGTGCCTTCTGCCCGAAGTGATAGCACAATCGGCGAATCAAATTCCAAGGTGAGCTGAAACCAGGCCATCATGGAGACAAAGAAAAACTCTTCCCGGGCCAGGTTGCTGCCCAGTCGGCGCGTCACCAACATATCATGGAGTTTTTCGGCAAGATTGGCGATTTCCGCATCATCAGTGGGATTGGAGCCACTGGTATTATTGACGTTAATAACACCCAACCACACTTCGCGAAGAAATTCCTCGAAGATGTAGACAAATTCAGAATTGGCTGCCTGGGCCTTTTCATAAGGTATTTTATCCTCGCCTTGATGATTCAGCTCCATACCGAACATTCGGTAATAGGCGTTACGGCGGGAGGAACAAAGATTGGGGCGAATAAAGCTGCCCAGTGAATAAATAAAAAACGATGCTGGTTCCTTGTAAAAAAGCTCTTCTGTGTTGCGCAACCAATGCTCAGCGCCTTCAATGGGGACGCCTAATTGCTCACCATGTCGAAATTCATGTAATACTTTGCGGAAGATCTCATAGACCCGCGTGTTTTCGATCATGTAAGCATAAATGAGGTGGTCCCACATCACACAGCGGGGAAGATCTCGGGGCTCTAAGCAAGGATTATTAGGTGGGAGATTTACGGCTTCAACTTGGGGATCCGAGTCGCAAATATCTTTAATATTGTCTTCAGTACAGGCAAATAATTTGAGTAAATAATGGGGCAACCCAGGAAGATTGCTTCGCCGAAAGGGATGTCCTTGAGGCTTATCATTTGGAGGCGTATCATCATGTCTTCTTAATTCCCAAGCCTGCTCTAACAAGGCGGCTAATTCCACCGGGTGTAACCGGAAGAGTTTCCGCGCCCCCTCGTCCATCGAGCCTGGAAAAGATCCTGCAAATTGTCTGAACATTTCCTATCCCTCCTTTGAGGCTGTGATAGCAAAGACAAATTATTCCTTACTCCTTCTCCTTCGCGCGCGCTGACGGATTAGCCCTTGGATTAATGGGAGGCAGGCGCCATTTTTTTAGAGGATCTATATTGGGATCGAGTTGTGTAGGCACCCTAAGCGCAATCTTAATGGCCTTAAATTGTTCAATCGCCTGGTCCGGTAAGCTGCCTTCTTCAAAAGGTTGCCTAGTCCGCGTCTGAACCAGATCGCGGACTTCTTCAAAAATACCCGTAAGTAATTGGACAATTTCCTGGGTATCCACCCCTTTCCCCACCTGAGATCCTGCTGAGCTGGTTTTCTCCGGAGACCGCTTCGATGTATGTTTTTCGTCTGCCATGATTGATTACCTCTCCTTCCAAGCACTAAAATCAAGCTGCTTTTAACGACGCACCTAACCGGAGCATCCACGCTTCCTGTTTTTTCAGTATCTCGGCGGACTGTTCCGGCATCGTCGCCACTTGCAACCCAGTAAGCGCCAGCAAGCGCAGCGCTTCCGTCCATATCCAATGCATTGAGGTGTAAAGGGCGGGGCCTAATTGCCGCTCTAGCTGTATCAAGCTTGCGGGACTAACACGGGAGGGGTCGATTAACCTACCGAGGGCTCGTCCCCGGAAAGCTCGCATGGGCGTCCGCAGCACAATGTGGACCACCTTTGGCAATAACGGCAACGACTGTTGTAGTAGCTTGCCCGTTGAGAGCCTGGCGTTCTTCAGAGAATGGGCCTTGGTCCATACACGCACCAAATCGTCCCATGGCCCTGCCCCATAAAACTGCCGGCACATCTCTATGCCCAATAGGACGCGGATATAGCTAATGGGGTGGGGATCGCCTAAACGATGCCGGAATACGAAGCCATCGCTTCCGGATAATACGTCATGAAGTCCAGCCACAGCTGCATAGCCCGTATGGGCAAAGGCGAAAGCATCCGCTGCGATCTCGCTGGCCCATCCCGCCCACATCTCGGCCACCTCAGGCGATACCTCTGCAAATGTTTCTTCCAGCGCGGCAGCCAATTCATTATTCCAACCAACGATATGGGCGACCTGATGGCCTGTTTCGTGGATCAGCGCCGTGGGGCGATAAAGATTATGATAGACAATTTTTATTGCCGCAGCCGGGCTTTCCGTGCGCTGGTCCCAAAGCCGAAGCCCCGCTTTCAGAATTGAAGCGCCTAATCCCTTATCCACATAGGTTAAAACCAAAGGAATCGGCTTGCCTATTGGGTCAAGAACCTGGGCCATGCTACGATAGGCCAGCGCATCACAGGCCCGAAGCAATGCCGCCAGGTGGGGATTCGTTCGGATATTTATGGCGTCGGCGTAAAAATCCAGCGTAATTTCGGTGCGCAAGTAACGCTTACGAAAATCGACCAATTGCCGGCGGACCTGATCCAAAGCGTCATCATCATGGGCCGCGTTTAAGGCAGCATGAAGCTGATCGCCTTGCCGGAGCAGTTGATCGACCGCCTCTCTCAGCCTTTGGCGAACCGCCGTGCCAAGATAATATTCCAAGCCCTCCCAGGCACTCGGTGCAATGAGACTTTCCAGTTCGCCCAGCCTAGAGGCCGCCATGGTCCAATGCCCAACCTGACGGGTAAACTGTGTCCGCGTTATATTGAGTAACTCATTCACTGTAATATCCTGGAATAGTTTGCACGCGGATTTCCGGCATGGCTTCGGAGAAATCCATGCCGCGCAGGCTTATCGTTTTCCTTTTCAAAGCGTCGCGAAGAGCTGGCAAACCGGGCAGATTATCAAGAGTTATTGCCAAGGTGACGCCCTCTGCCGGATCTTCGGTGGCAACGATAAAGCTCTGGGGCTGTTCCCGGAAGTAATGGCTCAATCCTTTGCCCAACCACTCCGTTACCTTCATCAGTAAGCTTTCTTTAATGGGCTGTGGGACCTCCATAAGCGCGGGGCCACGGGCGCCTTGGGGCAACATGGCTTCATGGATGATCTTTACCTGGCCGCATATCCCGCTGATTAGCGCATGCTTCAAGCCGGGTTCCATACCCGACTTCAAGGAAATCATCACCACACCGATTGGCGTTCGCTGACGCAGCTTAACGGCGATATCCTGTGCCTTGGTCTCGCTCAGGAAGTGGTAAACTCGAATCTGCTGCCGCGCAAAATCCAGGATAACCTTAACTTCACTACAGCGCCTCATCATTGCATTGGCGCCAGCCATAGGACCCATTCGGAGCCGTACGCCTGGGATTTCCAAATAATAGAAACGCTGTCCAATCCCCGTCACACGGCGGTTGGCAAAATACTTGGGCGGCATTATGCGTCCTAGTCCAGGATGCCCGAGCAATATTCCAGCCGCTTCAGGAGTCAGGGGGTGCAACTGGGAATAGGCGTAATTTGCAGTCATTCCCAAGCCAGGAGTGTTGTGTTCGTGTTTGCTGATTTGCGGGAGCATGGCGCCAGACATCATTTCGTAGAGGTGAACTCTGGCCTCAACGTCTACACCTGGAGAAAGCCCGAGTTGTTCCTGCAAAACTTCCGACAGTGGGATACCACCGTAGGTTTTAACTGCCCGCAGCTTCGGGGGAGAGAGTTTAGCATTTAAAATTCGGCTGTATTTTTTATAAAATTTCCTCCCCCGCAATGGCTGGAGTATCCAGGTCGCCTTAAGGCCCTTCGTCTCCCGCAAATCTGGCCGCTTGAGATATGCTTCTTCCGGGAGAACTTCAGGCAAATTGCGTGTGGCGGCCTGCTCAAAAGCTTCTAGTACATAGCCTTCTAATAGCTCCTCGTCGTCCAAGACATAATCGGGCAGCACCGCAACTTGACGCAGGGTATCTTCAACCGTCGCCGCAACCGCGGCACCCACTGCCTGGCGCGCATCTTCTTCCGTCGCCTCGAGGTTAATTAACCGGAGGCCGGCATCGACAATCGCTTTCGACAAGGGACGAACATACCTGCGTCCAACAAAACGTTTAATAAGTTTTGCGACATATTTAGCCAGGAAATTGACGAGCTTTGGCCGCCCAATAAACCGTATACCCAATTTTACCAGGGGCAAGATGGCAGGAATAAAGTTCTCCACAAGCGGAGTGGGGTCATCGCCCTCTTCTAGCTCCAAAACTCCTTCGATAAACTGCTCACGCGCCTGATCTAAATCGCCAAGGGGATCGGCGCTAGGTTGCCGGGCCTCAGAGCTCACTTCCGCCAGCATGAGCTCCTGCTCTGTTTCATCCTCGGAAAACAGTAGATTCGCCAGCATTAAATCAAATTCTTGCTGGAACTGGTTGATTTCAGCGACAGTATCTTCGCCTCCGTCGAACGATCCCTGGTCTTCAATTTCTTTTTGAAAGCCTAGCCGCTTGGCTAGTATTTGAGCCAAGGGCCGGTATTTTTTAGGCAGTTTATTGATCGCAAAAGTTGTGATTTTTTTGATCCACGGTTTTATATATTTTCTAAGTTTTCTCAGGGCAATCCTGAACGCTTTTCTCGCGAGCGCCTTGCCTTTTTTCTTGACCCAATCAACCCCCTTTTTGAGCGCTTTTTTGACCTTCTTCTTGGCCCATCCAAAAATATTTTCAAAGGCAGGTGAAAGCGGCTGGCTAGGCGCATAGTGGTCAATAAAGGCATCAATTTCAGACTCGCTCATCGCTTCAAGATCACGATGATCGATATCCTCGGCCATTGCCTCCAAAAGCGTCTCTAGCTCGCTAGCCAAGGGTGAGAGGTGCGCCTCCAATATGCGCTCGGCTTCCAGGGTCTGCTCGGCTGGATGCCGGTATTTGGACACAAACTGATCGTCATACAACCCGGAGGCTTCAGTGATCAGTTCAAAGACAGCTTCATCGAATTCTTCATCGTATAGTTCGGTCACAAATTGCACGAACTCTTCAGATTCCGGATCGACTCTTTCTTCGCCATCTTCCAGTTCATAAACAGAAACAAACGGGCTGGCAGACTGAAGCGTCGCTGAAGATGGAGCGTGTTCCTGATCTACTTCAACCTCTGACGCTGGAAAGCTGGTCACATCAAGAAACGGTGAATGGGAAGTCTTGGCGGGCTGGGACATGAACGCCTCCTTATACTTTCCTTAGATCATTTAGATCATGGTGTGGCGGCTAAGTAAGTACCTTGCAAAAATTTTCCAGTAACACGGCAAATCCCCGCGGAATCCAACCGCCTGCCCATAAACCAGCGTGCCTCTGGCCGCTGTTTTCCCGCACACTCTCCCAGGATTGGGAAACCTTTATTTGCAGAAATGCCAGAACTCCACGGGTTGCTGGAGCGATCAGGCGCAGGGAATGGGATAATCAACCACCTTAGCCGAGTATTGTTCCTAAACAGCGTGCAAAACCGGATTATGAGGGCTCCCGCTATCTGGGCACTGAAGGGTTTCCACAGGGGTCTTTCCATGGGTATTCTCTGGTAAACCGGGCTCAAACTCGTAATCTGTTAAAATCGGTCTCGGTTTTAACCTCCACTTATATAGATATATAGACCATGGCGCTGAATGTAGGCAGCCATTTTTCCCCCTGGGAAAAACGCTATTCTCTTACCTGCCCATGGCCTGCAATAAACACATCCAGGAGCATTTCCACGATGGAACACGGCTTTGACTTCACCCCGGTGCTGATTTTCCTGACGGCCGCGGTGGCACTGGTACCCCTGTTTCAAGCCTTGGGGGTCAGTCCCATCCTCGCCTATTTAGCCGCTGGCGCCATCATCGGCCCCCATGTCCTGGGGTTAATCAAGGAAGTGGAAAACATCGGCCATGTGGCAGAATTTGGAGTCATTTTTCTCTTGTTTACCATTGGCCTGGAATTATCCATTCTCCGGTTAATGAACATGCGCAGGGAGGTGCTGGGCCTGGGCACCGTTCAGGTATTGGTAACCGCCTTGCTTATCGGCTATGGAGCTCACCAGCTAGGCAGTTCCATAGAAGTGGCGATTCTGATTGGTGGCGGCTTGGCCTTTTCCTCCACCGCCATGGTAATGCAGCTACTGGCCGAGCGGGGCGAAAGCGCCGGCCGTACCGGCCGTGGCGCCTTTTCCGTGCTGTTGTTTCAAGACTTAGCGGTGGTGCCTTTTATGGCTCTATTGCCCCTCTTGGCAAGTGATGGCAGCGATATTGGGACAGCCTTGGCACTGGCGGGAGCCAAGGCGATACTCGCCCTTCTGGTCATTTTTTTCATTGGCCGTTTCCTGCTCAGCCCCCTCTATGACCTGGTGGCCCGCACCCATAATCGTGAACTCTTCGTCGCTACCACCTTGCTTATCGTATTGGGCACCAGTTGGACCACTGGCCGCATGGGATTGTCACTGGAACTAGGCGCTTTCCTGGCGGGCCTGCTGCTGGCCGAAACCCAATACCGCCATCAGGTGGAGGGCGACATCAAACCTTTTAAAGGGTTATTCCTGGGACTTTTTTTTATGTCAGTGGGGATGGCAATTGACTTGCAACTAGTATGGACCCAAATTGGTACGGTGCTGCTACTGCTGGCTAGTCTGTTAAGCCTGAAATGCGCGGTACTTGTCCTGTTCTGCCGGCTGTTTGGCTTTCCCATGGCCACTGCCGTTCATATTGGGTTATTGCTAGCCCAAGGCGGCGAGTTTGCTTTCGTGCTCTTTGGCTTCGCCATGATTCTAGGGATTATCCCCACGGAAATCGGCCAGCTTCTATTAGTCACTGTCAGCCTTAGCATGGTGCTGACTCCCTGGTTGGCAAGCCTGGGTGCCTACCTCTCCCGCCGGCTGACTCCGCCTCTGGCTAATCAAGAGGAGCGCATTCAAACCGCTAGCGAGGACTTGCGTAATCATGTCATTGTGGGAGGGTTTGGACGGGTAGGACAAACAGTAGCCCGGCTGCTGCAAAACTATAATGTGCCCTATATTGCTCTTGATGTGGACCCCCTTAAAGTCGCCCAGGGGCAAGCACAGGGCTATAGCGTCTATTATGGCAGCGCCGCCCAGATTGATGTGCTCAAAGCGGCAGGTTTGGAATGGGCCCGTTTGCTGGTGATGACCCTGGATCGCCATCCGGAAAGGACTCACTATTTAATCGGCGACCTGCACCGTTCCTATCCTGATTTGGAAATTCTGGTGCGGGGACGGGATCAAATCCAGAGCAAGCAACTGCGCCAAGCCGGCGCCGCCGCGGTGATTCCCGAAGCCCTGGAAGCCAGTTTGCAGCTTTCTAGCCTGACCTTAAAATGCTGGGGGATTCCGCCGGAAGCCGTGGAACAGGCTTTAGAGGAAATACGCCGCGAGGACTATGCTCCCATCGTGGCCTTGCTCGCCAAACGGCGAAAAACAACGGATAAATGAAGAAGCCAGTTATTTTTATCTCCTTCTTCTTCTAGGGACATTGCCCCGTGAATCATTACAAAATACCGATGGCGTTTCTAAGAAAAAAAACCCGGAGAAAAATCTACCATGGGCTTGCCGAGGCCCGGGATTACTTCAGCGCTCATGTCTTCAGTGCCTCCCAGGGGAAGCACTTCCAGCACGTTGAAGCTTACTGCATGTTTCTGGGCTCTGGACGGAGCGGGCACAGTATGCTTGGCGCCCTGCTCGATGCCCATCCCAACGTACTGATTGCGAATGAATTCAATCTGATTAAGCGCCTTAAGTTTGGCTACAATCAAACCCAGCTTTTTTATCTCCTGATGAGGTATTCGCAAAAGCTGGCTGAACGGGGACGCATCACCTCCGGCTATGATTATCGGGTTCCCAACCAATGGCAAGGAAAATTCACGCAGCTCAAGATCATCGGTGATAAAAAAGGCGGAGGAAGCGCAGAGGCCATCAGAAAAAACCCTGCATTGCTGGATAAACTTCACCATGTCATCAAAGTGAAAATCAAATGCCTTCATTTCATGCGAAATCCCTACGATAACATTGCCACCATGGCCAGAAGAAAAAAGGCTATGGGCACCGTAAATTCCACCGACCTCACACAGGCTATAAGCTCATATTTCCGTAGAATGGAAACAATCCAACAAATAAAAAATAAGCACTGTTTGGACATCCTCGATATGCGGCACGAAGACTTTATTCACGATCCCCAGGCTCATCTTGAAAAAGTTTGCGAATTTCTCCAGCTCGAAGCTTCCCAGGACTATCTCAGGGACTGTGCAAGTATTGTTTACACCCAACCCCATCGGAGCCGTCACAAAATTGACTGGCCCCCGGGTTTGATAGAGTGCGTACGGGAACACATCGCCAGCTACCCCTTTCTCGCTGGTTACACATTTGATAATTAACCGGAGCACTGTTGCATACACCACTAAGACGGCCGCGGAGGACTCAGGTTTACGTTGTCAAAGCGCATCGTGAGCTATTGCCGCATCCAGGATAAATCTGCTGCACAAGCCAGCCACGTGTTCATGGGCGAATACATGAATCAATACCAAAAGCAAACCGATAAGGAGGGCCCCTTCCCTCCCAGAAGCGGTACCGCACTATGACAATTGAGACGAAATTCAACATCCCTCTTGTGGCCAGTCTCGCGCTACGCGAGAAGCAGATTCAGCAGAATTACAGGCCGATCATTGCTGTCCACAAATGGTTTGCACGGCGGCCTGGCAGCCTTTTCAGAGCGCTGGCTCTGGCTGAATTTGGCGAGGCGCCGCTTGCCGATCTATACTTTACGGCCAACAATTTTCCGGGGAGGCAAGTCGCCGATCCCTTCATGGGTGGCGGAACGCCACTGATCGAAGCTAACCGCATCGGTTGCGATGTGACTGGGTTTGACATCAATCCGATGGCCGCGTGGATAGTCCGCGAGGAAATCGAGCATCTTGACATCACGGTTTATCAGGAGGAGGCCAGCCGGTTTCTCCACAAGTTGCGCCACGAGATCGGGCCTCTGTATGTGACAGACTGCTCCCTCTACGGCGATACCGACGTGCCGGTAAAATATTTCCTCTGGGTTAAAGTCATCAGCTGCGAGTCCTGTGGACAGGAGGTGGATCTGTTTCCCGGTTATGTCCTCTCCCAGAACGCCCGCCATCCAAAGAATGTAATGGTTTGTGCCGATTGTGGGGAACTGAGCGAGGTTAATGACCGAGCGGTGCCTGGGGTGTGCAAAAGCTGTGATGCAACCTTGCATGCCAAAGGCCCCGCGGGTCGGGGTCGCTGCGTTTGCGCCCATTGCGATCATGAAAATAGATACCCGCGCGCCAGCCAAGGACCATTACAACATCGGCTCTTCGCCATTGAGTATTACAATCCACACCGTAAGGCGCAGCATAAGGGGCGCTTTTTCAAAAAGCCAGATGCAAAGGATCTGGCGCGCGTTGCCGAAGCCAAACAGCGGTGGCATGAATTCCATGCTCATTTCGTCCCAGAGCAAAAAATCCTCTCGGGTGATGAAACCGACCGGCTTCACCGGTGGGGCTACAGCCATTACCGGGAAATGTTTAACCATCGGCAGCTTCTGGGCCTGGAGCTAAGTTGCCGTCTGATCGCCCGTGTCAAAAATGAGCGCGTGCGTCATGCGCTGGCTACCAATCTGTCCGACCTTCTGCGCTATCAGAACATGCTTTGCCGATACGACACCTGGGCGCTCAAGTCCCTCGATATCTTCTCTGTGCATGGCTTTCCGGTCGGGCTAATACAATGCGAATCGAACCTGCTCGGCATTATTAATAACAAGGGCACCAATGTCGGCTCGGGCGGCTGGACCAACATTATCGACAAGTATACCAAGGCCAAGCGCTACTGCGATACGCCGTTCGAGGTGCAACGGCATGGCACACGCAATGTTCAGATTCCGATTCAAGGCGAATGGATCGGGGAAAAATTGAATGGTGAGCAGCGGCGGAACGTCGCTATTCATTGCGCTGACGCAACCACGGTGAAGTTGGCGCCGAATAGTCTCGATGCCGTGTTTACAGATCCTCCCTATTTCGGGAATGTACAGTATGGCGAGCTGATGGATTTTTGCTATGTCTGGCTGCGCCGTCTGGTGGGGAATGAAGCTGAAGGGTTCTGGCGACCGTCAACCCGTACCGATGGAGAACTCACCGGCAATGTTACCCGGTCTTGGGGACTTCCTCGCTTCACCGAGGGCCTTGCCCGAGTCTACCGGCATATGGCCGAGGCGCTACAACCTGGTGCACCACTGGCGTTTACCTACCACCATAATAAACTCAACGCCTATTTTGCTGTGGGTGTTGCCATCCTTGATGCCGGTCTAACTTGTTCGGCCTCCCTACCCTGCCCGGCCGAGATGGGGGGGTCTATTCATATCCACGGCACAACCTCATCGATCATCGATACCGTGTTCGTCTGTCGCGACACCGGCCACGTACCCAGGCGCTGGCTTTTCGAGTCTACCGATCAGCTCGCGGCCATTGTCGCCCATGATCTTGCACAGGTTGCCGAGGGGGGGCATAAACCAAGTATGGGCGATACGCGGTGCATTATCTTCGGTCATCTTACCCGTATGGCCATTTGGAATTTAAGACTGACGTGGGAAGCAAAGCTTTCGACTGATGAAAAGCTGGATCGCTTCGCCAAAGCGGTTCGCGCTCTGGCCGATCCCGACGATCTTCTCGAACGACTGCAAGCCGATGGGCGAGTGTCCGCTCCCGCCGAGCCGCTCTTTTCAGCGGCCACAACTTTGGGAAGGATTCGTGATGCCGTTTCCTTTCGAAGTTCCCTTTGCAGAGATCGAAAGCGATCTCGGCACTTATGTCGATGAAATCTTTTCCTGCCTGCAATCTGAATTCCTGACCTTGCCCAAAGGTCCGGGATTCGTCGAATATCCAGCGTTTGAGAGCGGCTATGAAGCGCTGAAGCGAACCACGGGCAACTTCCGGAACCTTTCGCCAGGGCCGGTGATTGAAACCGTCTACCGGGTGCCGATCACCTTGGTGGTACTGCGCTGTATGCTGGGTTTTACGCCGCCGGAATGGGCCTATGTCACTTCCCAGCGGACCCATGTGGCAGTATCGCAGGGTGCGATCCGTACTATCGACCGCAAAATCCGCATGGAGCCTGCAACGCCGCTCAGGAACAGGGGCGGTGTGACAGGGGAGCGCATTCGCTCGCTCGTCACGACCGCCTGCCAAATTCTAACTGAAGGTGCCCCCGAGGAGCCGGAAGAGATTATTCACCGTCTCAATAAGGCCGATACAAGCAGCGGTCTTGCCAGCTTGCAACCACTGGCAGATCTTGGTGTACCCTACGCCATGCTTCTCTGTAACTGTTCCGCCAGCTAAAGCTGGCGGCTTTCCACTGCACAAGGAGCACACTTATGCGCGAACATAGGCTGAGTTACAGCAGCCCTTCTGGCGATATTGCCAGCGGCGTTATGGTCTGCGTGATTACTGTGCCCGCATTCCACACACCGAAACTCAGACTGGGTTGGCCGGTTAGCTTTGTCGATACGGCCACAGGCCGGGCACTCGCGGCTAGTGTTGCGTGGGTCGACTATCACCACCGGCACGCCAGCACGTTTAGCCTTATACTCGATAAAGGCACGAAGCTGAGCGAAGCCCCAGTTATGCAAGCGTTTCCTCTGCGCTTTGTTGGCCTTAACCCGTGCCCGGATATGCTTGAGATTTTCAAGTCCAATGCCGAGACGGGAGCGTTCCGCAGTCGAGACGATGCGTTTGGAGATACAATGGTTCTCGTATTTTTGAAACCGTTTCTGCCTGCCGCTTATGTGGCGAAGGCAGCGTTTAGCGGCCCGTGTGCCGAGGCGCTGCAAGGTGGCGCGTCGTTTGGCGTAACGCTCACGGTAGGCTTGGACTTTAGCCCCGCAGTACCTCTCACCCAGGCTGTCAGTGGCGATATTGACAATACCGAAATCCACACCCAACATGCCTTCAGGGGTCAGCAATTTGGGGTCGTCAAAGTCACATACAGCGGCCAAATACCATTGGCCGCGCACGAACATCAAATCGACTTCGCCCTTGCGGTGTTCAAGCAATTGGCGCTGGTGATCGCTACCAACATAGCCAATCTTTTCTCGACCCGACAAAAGCCACAGGGAGACTTTCTCATCACAGACAAAGCGCAGGATACGGTCATCATAGGGATGCGCCGCATGCTTACGAAAGGCGCGCTGGGTTTTCTGGTCAAGCTTGTAGGCGTGCGCCACTTTAGCAATGCAGCGCACCGCCACCTGAGCGGACAATGCAAATTTGGCGCGCACGGCTTGATAGCAGAGCTTATGCAAATCGTATTGCCGGAATGTCTTCGTTTCCCAAGCGCGCTCAGAGAGCCAGTTGCACGCTTCATTACAGCGCGCCAGCGTCAAACGCAACTCGCGTTCTTGCGCTGGAGTTGGCGTCAGTTTGAGGTTAGCTACCAACTTCATAAGCTCAAGTATAGAGTGCTTTTATGGATAGATCTATCAACGGGCGGCTTTCTTCCACCCCCTGAAGGAGGCGCTCTCCAGCCGCAATTTTTATGAACGGTTCCTTGGCCGTCCCTTCGCCGGGCACCGCGATTCCGTCAGCGAACTGGCCGGTGATAGAGCATCTCTATCTTTACCTGGCCGAGCAAGGATACGGTTGAGGTAGAAATCATGATCCGTATCGTTCAGCTTTATATAGGGTGTATCTTCTAATGTTTCTAAATCTTTCTTAGAGAGATGGTCCTGCTGTATTATATCTGCACGCTCACTATCACCATTCTTCAAGAAATAATCCCTTATGGAAGCCAGCAATATGCTCGTTGTTGTCAGTCTTTGCTGGCCGTCAATCACCCATTGACCACCTGTAGGCTCTTTTGCAATTACCACTGTTCCTAAAAAATATTCGCTTTCCTTATTTCGAATCGCATCATTCAAATCCTTGAATAGAGCAGAGGTCTGTTCGTCTGTCCACGCATAAAGACGTTGATACGGCGGTACAGCTACTCGCCGTGAGGAAAGAACAGTCCCTAATCCTGCAAGAGAAACATCGAGTTTTTCTATAGATGACATGATCCAATAATCCTATAAAGGAGGTTGACCAAAATGGCTTGAGAAGAATAATGCCTAGGTATTGTCCTCATAAGAAATTAACCCAAATTGCGATACAGAAAGTTTTAATGGCAGCAACTAGAACACCCTTTTGACAAGGCCGAAGCCGACTCCGAAACTCTCGTCGATTCCAGGGGAGCGCCTAAAAAATGAAGCAGCGCATGGCGATATTCGCGGACGTTGAAGGTACCAATATGACGGGTATGGGTAGATAGAAAGAATTTGGGGGAGCGAGCGGCGGCAAAAAGCTCCTCGCCATGATGATAGGGAATAATCTCATCCTCCTTGCTGTGAATAAGAAGCAGCGGTGTGGGTGAAAGCTTGGCAATATGATCGACAGGATCATAAGTCCCTGGCAACAACCAGGACAGGGGATACTGAAATGGCCAGGTCAGCCAAAATGCACCCAGTTTCTCCCGGGCAATGCCCCGATAACTGGTAAAAGCGGCACCCAAAATGATGCCATCGATCTGTTCATGCAAGTCCGGGACATGGGCGCCAAAAGCCACCAAGAGGGCCGCCCCTAAACTTTGTCCCAATAAAAACACGGGCTTTTCCCCGCTTTCGGGCCGGGCTAACAACCACTGGTAGCCGGTTTCGATATCCTGCAACGCACCGGCAATATCCGGGGAACCGGTCGAGCGGCCATACCCCCGGTAATCCAGCAAAAAGACCTGATAGCCATGGGCGGGAAGCCACATGACGCTGGCAATATGGGTGCTAATATTTTCCGCATTGCCGTGCAAGAAATAAACCGAGCCGCACAGTTTTCCCTGCGCGTGAAGCAGCCAACCGTGAAGGGAATAGCCATCCGGCGTGGACAAGGTGATATCGTCATAGGCCAGACCAAGCTGCCGGGGAGTAAGAATCTCTTTCTTGCCCGGCAAAAAGAATACCTGGCTGCATCCACTCAAATGGGCAATAAGGACGGTCAAGCCGAGCCACCCCAACAACACCCTGGCGCTCGATGGTGGTAACCAGGCTCGGACTCCCTTAAAAATAAAGCCGAACGCCGCCTTGGAGGATAATGGCATAAAAATCCCCGCTCTTCTCCCGTCCTATATTGAAAGTCAGCCCCCAGCCGGGCGGCCAATATAAATTCAGACTGGCGCTACCCCGATAATAGGGATCTTCATTCTGGCCTGGGAAAAATTGACTCTGAGCTTCGACCCGAAAACTTCCCCAGTACCGTTGTAAATTCCAGCCCAGGGCGATGCCCGGCGATAGCTGATAACTATCCTGGAGCTGAGTGCCTATCCGGCCGGTACCGGTAGCTAAAGCATAGGCCAATCCATGGGCAATACCGTAACTCACCCCCGCACCGCCTTTAAGATAAGCGGCCAAGGGGCGCGTCCCTTCACTGGTCAACTGGCGATCCGCGCCAAAACCCGCTTGCCATGAAATGGGACGGAAGAAGCGATCCCGGGCAGACAAGGAAATAATATCCACGAGATTTAGCTGCTCAAGCTCAAACTGATTGCTCTCCCAATAATAACGCAGCTCCGCATTTAGAAACTGAAGCTGGGAGCCAAGCCGGTAACCCGGCGCTGGGTCCGAAAAATCATGGTAGGCGGGCCGCAGCGATAACCCCAGATAAGGACGTTGCCCTTGGCGGCCCGCCATAGCCGTTATGCGGCCGGTCGGATGGCCTTGATCATCCCGCACCTTGGGCCGGGGCGCAGCCGATAAAGGGGATGATCCCGGTATCTTGCTGCGCGCTTGCAGCAATCCATAGGACAAATCGGCGGTAGCCTCGCGGGATAATTGCTCCTTTTGGACCCGATAGCGCACCAGCTCATAGGCTGTTTCCAGAACCGCCGCATACCGCTCCGGCGCTAAGCCGGCAGTGGCTTTCTCAGAAGGAAGCTGTTGGCTTTCATTCATTGAAAATACCCAGTGGCGCTCGGAAGCCTTGAGTTGGCTTAAATGGTGGCGTAACTCGGTCGCCTGGGAGGGGCGAAAATAAACTGAATCGACCAAATGATTGGCGACCACAATACGCACCGTATCGGAAGGAATAGCCCGCAAAATGCTCACTTGGGGAATCAGCCTGGTGCCAGGACGGGCTACATCAATCAGGGCCAGCAGACGATAGGCACAGTTTTCGTCAAAGAAAAAATAATCAAACCGCTTATCTTTTATTTCCCAGACATGGCGAAGTAACTGGGTCACCTCATCAGGACGCAGATTCAACGCGTACTCCCACAGATCCCGGTTTTCCAGTTTGCTATAGAGGCGAAGCTTGTCGAAATAAGGCTCTACCGTGGTGATTCCCGGATAACCCCCAAAAATACCCCGGTAAGCAAACATGATTTCGCTGTCATGGGCCGCGGCATCTGCGGCATAGCTGACCGTGCTGGCTAAAATCAGGCTGTCCTGATTGAAGCTGGGCGGATCTAACCTCAAAAAGGTATGGCCAAACATGGAGGATGGGCTATTGAGATAGGAGGAGGCAAATACCAGGGTAACCCGGGCCGTATTCAATTGCTCCAACCAACTTGCAAGCTGTGGGCATGGCACCGCCGGAATACGGGAGAAAGGATGGCCCTGTTGTTGTAGCCAATAAAAGCGAGCAGGAAAGCGGCATTGGGGATGAGTCCCCTGGCCATCCCCATTGCGCAACGCTATGAGCGTTGCCGTAAGCTCCCCATGGGGATCGGTTTTCCCGTTTTTGGCAAGAAAAAAACGGGGATCGTCCGCTTGGCTTTTGTGAGTCCATCCCAGCACGGTCGGCCGGTAATGAAGCAAGGCCCACCACGCGGGGCGTTCCGAAAGCTGCTGTTGCTGGGCTGCCGCCAGCAGTTCCTCCAGGGTGGGAATCTCCGCCTGGGCCCAGCCGCACATACCATAAAGAAGACAAAATAAACCCAGGTGGCGAAGCATGAAGGTGGAAAAAATGGAGTTATGGGAAAAGCCGGGATTATAACTAAGCGGTCTGCCAGATCAGAAGATCTTAGAAGCATGAAGCCGGTCGAGTGCCCGGCTTCATGGCTTCAGCGTGAGAAATTAACTTAGATATTTGGCTAGGGCGGTATCCCCTTTCATCACTTTTTCTAGCCCAGAGAGGGCTTCCTTAGAAGTGACATTCTGATTGGGAAAGATAACACTGAATTGATTTTTTACCGTGGCCTTAAAGTGGTCTTTATCGGCTTCCTGAACCTTCATGAGCGTTATCAAGGCGTTCAGGTGCTCACCTTCGCCACGGCTCATATCCGTTGCCAATTGTTCCATGTTTTGATCAAAAAAATTGGCGGCCATCACATCAATGGGCTTGCTGGTATCACAGCCCAAGGTGCCCGTGGTCATCCCAAACGTTTGGTTACCAAAACTGGCATTAGTGGTTGCCGCCAGTACGTGCGGAGCAAGCCGATCTTGCCCTTTAAAGAGCACAGAACCAGCCCCACAGCCTGGCCCGCTATCGGCGAATGCAAACCCAGAAATAGCAGCTAGCAGTAGGCCCAAAAATACTTTTCTCATTATTAATCTCCCTGTTTAGTGGATTTATCAAGGGACGGCAATATTGAATTAAACCCATGGCTTATCACAACATCGCCAGCTTATTTATTAATAAGTAGTATAGTGCTAGTTTTTATAAATACCATAAAATCCAATGTCTGATGAAAGAAGCTCAGGACCGCTAGCCTTCCTAACCAAATAGCAGCGCATCCCTCCTGCCCGCTTATTTAACGGGCAATATCCGAACTGGGATGAAAGGAAAAAATCGCATTATCGTGGAACAGAGGATCGAACTGGTAAAAAAGCTGGGCGCTAGCCCGAGGCGCCTCGGTGTAGGCCACGATAGTGCTATTACCAGCTACCGGACGCCCATCTTATCCACTCCTAATAATAGCCATTATTCAGCCCCGCCAATATCCCCGTTTCCAGGTGGAGGATTAGGTAGGGAATCCGCGACCGAGTTGGGGGAATTAGGCACCTAAGGCATTTAGCCGTCCCGAAACCTTCAGCATCGAGCCCTACTAACACCCCATTCAGACCATCAGAATCACGCAGGAACTCACCTGCCACACCCCGATGCGGGTTACCGAACTGAGTTGAGCACGATGGGTACCCGGATAGCGGCAATCTCATAATACTTTACGGGTGGGCCTATAGGGCAGGATTGGGCCTGGTAAAGGATTTCCTTATGGCGGCCCGCAGAATCAGTCCCTCGGTCTGCTCGTGGCTTTTAACCTTAAACCCAGTTTGCTTCTCGACGGACTGCTCGAATTTCTCCTCCAGCGGTGAGTGCCCTTCACTGGCATAGAGAGGCGTTGACAACAATCCCGTCAGGAGAAAACCTGCTACGGAAAGCACCCGGGAATAGACCCTAGGCCGATTTTGCTTCGCTTTCATTTTTAATTCCCTCTCTCTGAGGCTTCTCAAAGAATGAAACCCATTAGGGAATGTTCTAATCCAGGATGTGGAGAAAAAAAGTAAACTTTGTTACAGGACTGGCGTGGAAAGTGTTACTTTTGGAGATAAGCGAATCGCCTTAGCATGATTGTGCTTGCGCTAGCGGTACTTTTGGATGCGTTTCATGTAAACGACGAGGCTTCGCTGGTAAGCATCACAATGCTTAGACAAATCAGAATAGAAAAACCCTACTTTAATATAGGGGGGGCAACAACCGAGGACTTCGGTTCTTCGTCAAGCACAAAAAAACAAGGAATCACGTGACACGATCCGAACCCAAATTCAAAACCGCGGAGATGAATATCATGATAAAAAATACCTCACCCACCGGACTGTTGATAATCATTCTGACAACTCCGGCGCTCCTGAATGCGGCGCCAATCATTGAGGGTGAAGCGGATCTATTAACATCTTTTTTTAGCCATTCCCCTGGGGGGCCTCTCAGCGGTAGAGTTGAGATGGATGGCGTTCGCGGAATAGACACGCCGGCTAATGATGGTGTCTTCCTTTTTTCCTTTAATGGTTTCGGGGAAACTATTTTAAATTTTGAAACCGGAGACTTAATATCATTGGATGGTGGTGTTTACACTTGGAACGGTGGCGGTTTTATTACTCAAAGCGGTGCGCTAGGGCCACCCTCTACCATGGGTGCCGGAGACTTTATTGTACCTGATATCACCTTTTTAGCAGGCGAGTGGATGGGGCCCATCACCGGGCAAATCGAGGACTCAGGCGATTTTGTTGTAAGGGGCTCTGGCACGGACGTTAAGGATCAAACGCTGCTTGATTTTTATGGGATTCCGGCTGCGGATAATAGCTGGCAATATTCCTTTGAGCTTTCCTTGGCACCAGAGGAAATAGTTTTCCAACCAGATGGTAGTTTTGATCTTTTTGCTGACATCTCTCGTCCTAATCTATTTTTTAATAACACCAATACCGCTACTAGCGTACCAGCGCCAACGACTCTCATTTTATTTATGATCGGGCTAGTCACCTTGGGTTTCTATAACTTTCGGCGAAAACGCTCGAACTTGCATAATCCCTTCGATAGCAGCGTTGCCTGGGTACAATAGGTACGCTGAATGGAGACTCCGGATTGGCGTAATTACAACCAATCTATCATGGAACACTAAATTGGCATCGCCTGATACCCACCAAGGAGGCGATAATCGCCGGTAGAAAAAGAAAGAGGGGGGCGGAAGCGGCCCTTCTCTTTCTTAAAAAGCATTGTTGTAAAAATATTGCAGCTATAGCGTAGGTCATCAGGTTTATTGTCATCGCGGTGGATCAAGAGCCGGCAGCGTGTCAAACCGAATCAGGCAGCGTAATCATTCAAACAAACCACCTCCATCCCATCAAATCGCCGCCAATTACGATCATTGGTTACCGCACAAGTGGCACCGTTCTCAAGGCCAGTTGCCAAAATGAGGGCGTCAGGAGTTTTTAATCCGAAACGCGCGCGGAGCAGGCCCGCCGAATGCAGAACAGGGCGGATAATGGGGCAAAGCGTGAGATTCGGGAATGCCTCCAGCAGGAGTTCGTATTCATCGGCGATATCCTCCCGCCCTTGGCGCAGAGGTTGGATTTTGATTTCCAACAAAGAAAGTTCGGAAGAGACGGCTCGGTTACAGCCAGAAGCCACTTGTTCCAAAATCTTTGTGGTCAACGGGGCGAATATGGGATGATCTTCGATGTGATAGATCCAAACACAACTGTCGAGGAGCAAACATGAATGTTCCTGCAAAGCGGCCTCAATCGTCCCAGGCATCCCGCTCCTTTTCCAGGTAATTCTTGCCATTCTCCTGGGGCCAAACTTCTCGATGCAGACCGCGCAGTTTAGCGACGAAATCCTCCGGCCGCGGCACCATGACCAAATGATCTCCCCGCGCCAGAACCAGCAGTTGCTGACCTGGTTTTAGTTTCAGCGCTTCCCTGGCGGCACGGGGAATGACCACTTGATTTTTTGAACTCAAAGTTACGAGATTATTCGTCATGGTTATAGGTAAAGCATAAATGTATTTACGCTTTACTTTAGGATCGATGGCCAATTTCGTCAAGCGAGAAGTTAAACAACAGCCGGCAGCAAAACGATACCCCGCAGGCCGGATTAAGCGCCGCGTATCCGGCGAAATATCAGGCCGTGCTAATAAACAGTTCCATGAACTCATCCACGGGCATGGCCGCCAAACGCTCCCGGTCGCTAAAGAGATCCAAAATTGTCTGGCAACGTTCCGGAGGAAAACAGCCGCCCAGGCTGTTCTGGAATTTATCCCGTAGCAGGGGCAAGGCTTCGGCGCGCCGCCGCCGGTGGCCTAAAGGATAGGTCACCTCCACCCGGAGGGTAGCGCTGCCATCGCTGAAAAATACCTGGACCGCATTGGCAATCGCCCGTTTCTCGGGATCTAAATAATCCTCGGTAAATTCCTTCTTTTCGATGACCTCCATCTTCTCCCGCAGGGCGTCAATCCGGGGGTCCCGGGCCCGTTCATCTTCGTAATCCTTCATGGTGATCTGGCTCTCCAGCAAGGCTACCGCCACCATGTACTGCAGGCAGTGATCCCGATCCGCAGGATTATGGAGGGGACCAGTCTTGTCGATGATTCGCACCGCCGGTTCCTGGGTCTCAATGACAATCCGTGCCACCTCCGACAATCGGGACGTCACCTGGGGATGGAGTGAAATCGCCGCCTCAATGGCGGTCTGGGCATGGAACTCCGCCGGATAGGCTACTTTGAAGAGGATATTCTCCACGACATAACTGCCTAAAGCCCGAGGCAAGGTAAAGGACTCTCCTTTGAATAACACCTGGTAAAACCCCCAGCCAGGGGCCGTCAAAGCCGACGGGTAGCCCATCTCCCCTTGCA
Organism: Nitrosococcus oceani ATCC 19707; assembly: GCF_000012805.1. Taxonomy (GTDB): domain Bacteria; phylum Pseudomonadota; class Gammaproteobacteria; order Nitrosococcales; family Nitrosococcaceae; genus Nitrosococcus; species Nitrosococcus oceani. Next base: position 2,550,924 of record NC_007484.1, read on the forward strand.
AGGCCATAAGAGCTAAACGCACCCCCCGGCTGGTAGCATCCCCCGCGGCCCAGCTTTTCCGTGAACCGGTATTGGGGGCATGGCGGTAGGTCCGCAGGGGCCCCCCGTCCAGCCAGGCATTGGAAAGGGCGTTGATAATCTGCTCCTGAGTACCGCCTAATAAAGCTGCTGTCACGGCGGCGCTAGCCACCCGTACCAGCACCACATGATCCAATCCCACCCGATTAAAGGCATTCTCCAAGGCCAACACGCCCTGAATTTCATAGACTTTGATCAATGCGGTCAGCACCTGGCGCATCGCCAGCGGCGGCGCGCCTTCTTGCCGCCGCTGGCGGCTCAAATAATCGGCAATGGCTAGAATAGCCCCCAGATTATCGGAGGGATGGCCCCATTCAGCGGCCAGCCAAGTGTCATTGAAATCCAGCCAGCGGATCATGATGCCGATATTGAAAGCGGCCTGCACCGGATCAAGGACATAGCCGGTTCCCGGCACCCGGGCGCCCGCGGGGAAAATCACGCCAGGGACAATCGGGCCAAGCAGGCGGGTACAGGCAGGATTATCCAGGGCGAGCAAAGCACAGCCAAGGCTGTCCATTAAGCAGTCATGGGCAGTCTCATAGGCTTCGGGACGGTTAACTTCCCCCTGGAGAACATAATCCGCTAAGATCGTCAGAACCTCATCCGGCGGCGGCCGCTGGGCTGAACGTCTGTCATTACTCATGGAAGAAACCTGTTAGCCACGCTGCTCAATGGGCACAAAATCCCGGGGCTCGGGACCAATGTAGTTGGCCATGGGACGAATCAAGCGGTTATCGGCCCGTTGTTCCATAATATGGGCGGCCCAACCCGCCACCCGGGAACACACAAAGAGGGGCGTATAAAGATGAACGGGAATTCCCAAAAAGCGATAAGCCGGGGCGATATAAAAATCCAAATTAGGAAACAAGCCCTTTTCCCGCTTCATGACGACCTCGATCCGCTCGGCAATGGGAAACAAATAGCTGTCCCCCGCCCGTTCCGCCAATTGCCGGCACCAATCCTTGATAATGGCGTTCCTGGGGTCGGCTTCTTTGTACACCCGATGGCCAAAGCCCATGATTTTTTCTTTGTTTTCCAACGCCGCCAGAACCCCCTGCTCAGCCTCATCAGGCTCCTGGAAACGTTCGATAAGCGCCATCGCCGCCTCATTGGCGCCCCCGTGCAAGGTTCCCCGCAGGGTGCCAATGGCGGCGGTAACCGCGGAATAAAAATCGGAAAGGGTGGAGGTGGTTACCCGGGCGGCGAAAGTGGAAGCTGCGAACTCATGCTCAGCGTAAAGAATGAGGGAGGCATCTAACACCCGTCGGGGAATCGCCCCGGGAGATTCCCCATGGAGCAGGTTTAAAAAATGCCCCGCCAGGGATTCTTCCTCCGTATCCGTCTCAATCCGGATACCGTGATGGTGAAACTGGTACCAATACAGCAGCAGGGAAGGAAACAGAGCCAACAAACGATTAGCGATATCCCACTGCTGATCCCGGTTTATTTCAGGTTCGAGACAACCCAGGGCGGAACAACCCGTGCGCATTACATCCATGGGATGGCTATTGCCCGGCAGGGCTTCCAGCACGGGTTTAAGACCCTCGGGTAAACGGCGCAGGGATCGCAACTGCTCCCGGTACTCTGTTAGCTGGGCACGGCTGGGTGATTGGCCATAAATCAGCAAATAGGCCACTTCCTCGAAGCTGGCCCTCTCGGCCAGCATCTCAATAGCGTAACCCCGATAGGTCAATCCCTTACCTTCTTTCCCCACGGTACTGATGGCCGTTTTGCCAGCGGTAACACCGGCCAGGCCGCTACCAGCGGTTCCTCCACTCATGCCTTATTCTCCTTTAGCGGATGCCCCGTCCCGCTGACGCTCATATTCATGGTAACCCAATATTTCATAGAGCTCTTCCCGAGTTTGCATCCCTTCGATTAAGCGCTGCTGGGTCCCTTCCCGGCGCAAAGTCTCATACACTTGCAAGGCCGCCGCGCTCATGGCCCGGAAAGCACTGAGGGGATAGAGTACCAGCCGGACTCCCGCCTCTCCCAACTCCTGAACGGTCAATAAGGGAGTCTGGCCAAATTCGGTCATATTAGCTAGCACCGGCGCTTGCACCGCTTGGGCGAAACACCGGTATTCCTCCAGGGAGCCCAAGGATTCGGCGAAAATCATATCCGCCCCCGCCTCTACATAACACCGCGCCCGCGCCATTGCAGCCTCCAAACCTTCCACGGCGTAGGCATCGGTGCGGGCCATGATCACAAACTGATCGTCTACCCGCCCCCTGACTGCCGCCGCTATTCGAGCCATCATCTCCCCGGTACTGACCAAGGTTTTACCTGGCCGATGACCGCAGCGTTTGCCCTGTTCTTGATCCTCTAAATGCAGTCCCGCGGCCCCAGCCCGGCTCAGGGTTTCCACGGTATGGGCCACCATAAGCCCATCTCCCCAGCCAGTATCTCCGTCCACTAATAAGGGCAAATCTGTCACCGCCACGATACGGCGAACCTCTTCCGCTACCTGGGTAAGGGTCGTCAATCCCAAATCTGGTAGGCCAAAGGAGGCATTAGCCACCCCGGCTCCGGAGAGATAAAGCGCCCGGAAACCTGCCCGTTTAGCCAGCAACGCGGCATAGGCGTTGATGACTCCCGCCACTTGCAAGGGCCGCTCCGCTGCGGCGGCGGCCCGCAAGCGGACGCCAGGGCTGTGGTTTTCAGTCATAGGTTTTCTCGATATCTAGGTTTTGCCGGATACGCACCGTCTATAAAGTAGGCCGGACCGATTCTCCGGGAGCGAATTGGGACCTCCTCGGGAGGCCCAGAAGGCGCGCATCAATAAGGCCCTGGGGCCACTTCCAGCAAGGTGGCGTCAATATTAATATTGTCAGAAACGCTACGCTTATTCCGGCCTACACGTTTTTAGTACTAGCTCCAAAAGAGTCACTGAACGATGGTGACCGCTCCGTTGGCGTATCGGATGACCTTCTCGCTGACACTGCCGAGCAGCAGCGACTCAATGCGCGATAGGCCCCGCCGGCCCATGACCACGAGCGGTTGTTCGGACTGCTCTGCTAGGTAGTCTATGTAGCGGATAATTTCCTCGGCAGGATCGCCAAAAAGCACTTGCTCCTCAATCTCCCGCTCGGGATCGCCGATAGCCCGGTGGGCCTTATCCAAGGCTCTACGGGCGGATTCCTCCTTCGCGCGCTCGATATCCTCCCGGGATAGCTGGGACATCCCCACGACTTCGTTGGGAGTAGCGGGAAAGACATAGAGAAATCTCATTTTCCGGCCAGTCGCCTTGGCGAGACTGTCCCCAAAGCGGGCCGCCCGTTGTGAACTCTCGGAGCCGTCTATAGGCACGATAATGATTTTAAACTCGGCACTCATGGTTATTCCTTCCTTATCCTAATTTACTGCTAAACTATAATAGTCTATCCGCCAGCCCTACAAATAATGCCTCACTATTGCCAAACCTTTCTTTTCTCTCTGCTCTTACAGATTATCCCAGTAACGAATCCCCTCCCAAAAGGAAGGGGCTTTATGGTCAGTGGGTAGGCACTGCCACATGAGCCGGCGCTACACCCAGCCTGGCGATGCCGATAGACTTCGCCAACTTAGCGAGATTGACCGCTGCATTGCGGTCGCTGTGGGCTAAGTGACCACAGCTTGAACAGGAGAATTTGTGCTGAATACGAGACCCCAAGCAACCGCATGCCGAGCAGCTCTTGGAGCTGTAGGCCGGGTTGACGTAAATCACCCGGATGCCCGCCGCTTCGGCTTTGTATGCGATAAAGTCTTGCAGCTCCCGCCAGGCCCAGCGGTGCAAGCGAGCACGCAGCCGCTTACCACCCTTGATCCGCTTGCGGATATGGGTCAGTGTTTCCAGTACGATGGTCGAAGCGCCCTGTTTCAACGCCTCTCCCACCATCGCCTTGCTCGCCTCGTGATTGACCTGGCGCATGTGCCGTCTTTCTTTGCCAGAGACCTTTTTCAGCAATTGCCTTGCCGATTGACGGCCATTGGACTGAAGACGGCGCCGCAGCGCCAGGTGCCTATCGCGAACATGTCTGAGCGGACCTCCTCCCAATATCTTCCCGCTGGAGGTCGAAGCGAGATTGTTTTCTCCCAGATCAATGCCAAGGATACCACTGCCCTTCGCAGGCGCGGTATCGGGCCAATCCAGAACGAGATTAAAAAACCACTGTTTTCCCCGACGAACCAGCTTCCCTTCCTTGGGCTTTCCCGCCGCAAGATATTGCGCCTGAAATTCACCCGGGCTCATCTTGACGATGGCACGGCCCGTCAGGGTGTAGAGGGAAACGGCATCGCCCTTCAGCCGATAGGTGCGGGCATCGAAATGGACACTACCCGTCTCTCGGAAGCGGATCACCGGAATTTCGTCATGCCTGCCCAGCTTCAGCACCTTGTAGGCATCGGCGACGGCTTTAACCGCATTGCAGACCATCTGCGAGCCCAAGCGCGTTGCCTCCCGCACCGGGTAATAGGCCAAGTGGTGCAACGCAACACGGTTCCAACAACGGTTATCCCGCGCAAACGGCACAATCAAGTTACATGCCTTGGCAAGCTCGGACTGCAACTCCAACAGCGCTTGAGCTTGTTCTGGCGTAGGTACCAGTTTGATGGAGACCGTTCTTTTCATGTAGGAACGACTTTACCAGAAACGCCCACTCACCCCAACTTACGCAGGCGCGCTTTCCTCTCCGCCCTGAACAGCGGGGTTTCCGGGGTTTACAGCGCGGAAATACGATGAATGCGCAAGCGGCTACCCCGATCTCCAGGAATCCTTTCGCGGAAGGCAACTTATCGCCCGAGGGATGGATCGCCACTGAAACGGTAAACGGTATACGGCTCTACCGCCATGAGATAGATGGCTCCGCCATTCCCGCCCTTCGGGCGGAAACGCTCTTCCAGGCTACGCCCCAACAAATCTATGAAATCATATCCGATTATGACCATTTTACGGCTTTTGTCCCCCAGGTGGAAAAGAGCCGTATTCTCAAGCAAGCAGGAAACACCCTGTGGGTGTATCAACGCCTCTCTTTTCCACCTCCGTTTGCGGCTCGCCAGTATGTGTTGCAAAGTAGCGATCAGTTAAGCCGGCCGGAAAAACTTTACTTTCGGGTAAATTGGACTCTGGACCAAGAGCAGTCCAGGGAATTACTAGGGACGAAGGACAGTATTCCAACTGCTTTCGCGGGTTTCTGGGAACTTCGTCCCGGCCAAAAGGACCATACTACCGCTGCCACTTATGCCGTGTACCTTGATCCAGGCGGGAAACTACCCGCTTGGCTGGTAAATAGGGGCACTCGCCGGCTTCTGCCAGCGCTTATAACCGCGATCCGAAAAAAATTACAACGTTTTTAAAGCGAGGTACCCATAATTCCATGGAGGAGTTGGAAAAACTAAAAATTCATCGCACCCCCTTAAAAAAATCTTCTCCAGCCACCCAATCTCGCCGCAAGGGGTGGTTTCTGTTTATCGCTCTAGTCGCCGGGATGGCGGTTATTTATTTAGCGTTTACCGGCGCCTTTAACCCAAGGGTGGAGGTGGCCGTGGGAACGGTATCGCTCAGCTATCCCGCCCAGGAATATACCCTGTTCAATGCTACGGGCTATGTGGTTCCCCAAACCAAGGCCGATATCGCCTCCAAGGCTACGGGCCGGTTAGAAGTCCTAGAAGTAGAGGAAGGGAATCACGTGGAAAAAGGCGATATCATTGCCCGCTTGGAAAACCAGGATGTCCTGGCAAGCAAGGAACGGGCTGAAGCCAATGTCGCCGTGGCCCGTGCTGGGCTCCTGGAGGCCCAGGCCGAGCTTAAAGACGCCAGGCTTGCCTTGAAACGAGCCAAGTCCCTGATCGATAAAAAATTTATTACCCACGAGACTTACGATGCCGCCGTAGCTCGTCATGATAAGGCCGCCGCCGCGGTCCAAAGCGCCAAGGCCAACATTCTAGCGGCCCAGGCAAGCTACCAAGAAGCCAAGGTGGCGGTGGAATACACTTTTATCCGCGCCCCTTTTGATGGCGTTATCCTGGAAAAATATGCCGATCTCGGGGATGTAGTGGCGCCCTTCTCCTCCACCATCGAATCCAAAGGAGCCGTAGCCTCCATGGCGGACATGCGCACCCTGCAAGTGGAAGCCGACGTCTCAGAATCAAACTTGATGCAGGTCAAAGTCAATCAACCCTGCGAAATTCAACTCGACGCCCTGCCAGGGGAGCGCTTCCGGGGCCGGGTTCACATGATTGTCCCAACCGTGGATCGCACCAAGGCGACTATCTTAGTCAAGGTTAGCTTTGTCGATCTGGATGAGCGTATTCTGCCAGACATGAGCGCCCGGGTCGCCTTTCTCTCAAAGGCATTGTCCCCCCAGGAACAAAAACCCTATACCGTGGCGCCAAGCTCCGCCATTATTAGGCAGGAAGAGCAAGTTTATGCCTTCCGTGTTGATGGGAACCAAGCCCATAAAATACCACTCACAGTGGGCAAACGATTGGATGGGCAGAGAGTGGTAAAAAAGGGCCTCCAACAAGGCGATAAGGTCATTCTCAATCCGCCGGATGATCTGCCCGAAGGCGCCCAGGTGACAGCCAAGGAAGATAGCTAGGCCATGGACAACATGGTCGAAATCCGCCATCTCAGCAAATCGTACTGGCGGGGCAACCAGAGAGTTCCCGTCCTTGAGAATATCAACCTAACGATTGGGGAAGGAGAATTTATTGCCCTTATGGGGCCGTCCGGCTCGGGGAAAAGCACTCTGCTGAATTTAGTGGCGGGTATCGACACACCTGACGGAGGTAGCCTGATAGTCAATGGTATTGACATCACGACCCTATCCGAGGGGGCACTTGCCCAATGGCGGGCCGAGCATGTGGGTTTTATTTTTCAATTCTATAACTTGATGCCCGTCCTTACTGCCTTTGAAAATGTAGAACTGCCGCTGCTATTAACCGCTTTATCCCGCAAAGAGCGGCGGGAGCACGTGGAACTGGTGCTCGCTATCGTGGGCCTTCGTGATCGGATGGATCATTACCCCTCCCAACTCTCCGGTGGACAACAGCAACGGGTCGCCATCGCCCGGGCGGTGGTTACCGACCCCACCCTTATCGTCGCCGACGAGCCCACAGGCGATCTGGACCGGGAATCGGCCCGGGAGATTTTAAATCTCCTACAACAACTCAACCGGGAGCTTCATAAAACCGTGATTATGGTCACCCACGATGAATTAGCCGCTAAGCGGGCCCATGTCATCCGGCATCTGGACAAAGGGGTGCTGGACGATCACAACCTTTCTCCCTCTTAGCCTGCCCCCTTGAAAGCTATGCTGGAAAAGTGCGCTATTTATTGCTTTTAATCATCAGAAACGCATTCCGCCAAAAGCTCCGCACCATCCTGACCATGGTGGGGATCGTCATTGCAACGGTGGCCTTTGGCCTGCTGCGCACGGCGGTTGAGGCTTGGTATGCGGGAGCGGAGGCAGCTTCGGCCACCCGCCTTATCACCCGCAACGCCATCTCCCTAGTTTTTCCCCTGCCCCTGAGCTACCAAAACAAAATCCAGCAAATCGAGGGGGTCGCCACCACCAGCTATTCCAATTGGTTTGGAGGCGTTTATATCAGCGAAAAGAATTTTTTTCCCCAATTCGCCATCGAACCCCGCAGCTATCTTAAACTTTATCCGGAATATCTCCTCTCGCCCCAAGAGGAAAGAGATTTTTTTCGCGATCGCCAAGGCGCTATTACAGGCGAAAAGCTGGCGCAAAAATACGGCTGGAAAATCGGCGATGTCATCCCCATCCGGGGGACGATCTACCCCGGCGACTGGAATTTTATCCTGCGGGGCATTTATAAGGGAGCCAGCGAGAGAATTGATGAAACCCTCTTCCTTTTTCACTGGGAATATTTAAATGAAAAATTAAAACAAACCGGCGCTGAACGGGCCAATCACGTGGGCGCCTATGTGGTCGGCATTGAACAGGCCAGCCAGGCCGCCCAAATCTCTCAAGCTATTGACGGTCTTTTTGCCAACTCTCTGGCGGAAACCCTCACGGAAACCGAAAAAGCCTTTCAGCTTGGTTTTGTCGCCATGACCGAAGTTATTGTGACCATTATTGAGGTGGTTTCCTTCGTTATTCTCATTATTATTTTGGCGGTCATGGCCAACACCATGGCGATGAGCGCCCGGGAACGCAAGCGGGAGTACGCCACGCTCAAGGCACTCGGATTTCCTGGCAGTTTTATTGCTTTATTGATTACCGGGGAGTCGATGGTGATTGCCCTAGTGGGGGGTCTCTTCGGACTGTTGCTGCTGTATCCCGCGGCAGATAGCTTTGCCAGTAAAATAGGCACTTTCTTTCCCGTCTTCCGGGTGACCCCGGAAACCGCCTGGCTGGCCATGGGCATTGCCCTCGTGGTGGGTCTCGCCGCCGCCGCCATTCCTGCCTGGCGGGGCGCGGCAGTATCGGCCACGGAAGGGTTCCGGCAAATCGGTTAGTATGCGCCTGCCCTCTTCCTACATCTTGCGCAATCTTTGGACCCGCAAGCTCACCACGCTGCTGACGGCCCTGGGCATGGCCCTGGTGGTTTTTGTCTTCGCCACGGTGCTTATGCTGTCCAAGGGATTAGAACAAACCCTGGTAGCGACCGGGAGTGCGGATAACGTCATTGTCATTCGCCATTCGGCGGAAACCGAGATACAAAGCGTCATCGATCGGGAACAGGCGGCCATTATCGCCAGTCTCCCGGATACCGCCTATGACGTCGCGGGAATACCGCTCCTTTCCAAGGAATTGGTGGTGCTGATGGTGCTCCCCAAAAAAGATCAGGGTAAACCTTCCAACGTGACGGTCCGGGGTATCTCCGATACCGGCTTGACACTTCGTCCCCAGGTGCGGTTAACCCAAGGCGAGATGTTCCGCCCGGGGGCCAGGGAAATTATCGTCGGCAATAAGATCGCGCAAAACTTCGCCAACGCCGGCATCGGGAAAAAGCTTCGCCTTGGGTTGGGCGAGTGGACTATCACCGGCATTTTCGATGCCGGCAAAACCGGCTTTAGTTCTGAAATCTGGGGCGATGTGGATCAACTCATGCAAGCTTTCAGGCGTAATGATTATTCTTCCATCATCTTCAAACTTGCCGACCCCAGCGCCTTTAAGCAAACGGAGGAGAAAATAGAAAATGACCAGCGGCTGACGGTGGAAGTTAAACGGGAAAGCCGTTTCTATGCCGAGCAATCAGAAATGATGTCCCGGTTTCTCAAAATCCTGGGACTAAGCTTGAGCGCGATTTTTTCTATCGGGGCGATGATTGGCGCCATGATCACCATGTATGCCTCAGTGGCGAACCGCACCGCCGAGATTGGCACCCTACGGGCCATCGGCTTCCCTCGAAGTAGTATCCTGCAAGCTTTTCTTTGGGAATCTCTCGCTCTGAGCCTTCTGGGGGGCATTGTCGGCCTTGGCATCGCTTCCTTCATGCAATTGCTGACCGTTTCCACCATGAATTGGCAAACCTTTTCCGAGCTGGCTTTTACTTTCACCTTGACCCCAACGATTGCCTGGCAAGCCCTCCTGTTTTCCCTACTCATGGGCCTGGTGGGCGGTTTCTTGCCTGCTATTCGCGCCGCGCGGATGAATATCGTCGATGCCTTGCGGGCAGCCTAATCTTTAAAAAATCTTTTGGGCAGCCCAAAAGAACTATAAATATAGAATACAAATTGCATCCGGGTATTAGCTTGGTTTTGAGGGTTTTAGCTTCAGTACTTCGTTAATGTCTGACGCTTCATGCCGTTCGGCTAGCACCTCCCATGGCTCTCCCCAGGTTCGGTTGACTATACGTCCACGCTGTAGCGCGGGGCGCTGCCCTACGTCATCAGCCCAGCGCCTGGCATTTTGGTAACTCCTTACATCCAGGAAGTCAGCCGAGTCGTACAAGTTTCCCAGTACCAAATTTCCATACCATGGCCATATCGCCATATCGGCAATGCTGTAATCATCGCCAGCGATAAAAGGCCTTGCTGCAAGTTGCTTATCGAGCAGGTCGAGCTGGCGTTTGACTTCCATGGTAAAGCGATTAATGGCGTACTCAATTTTCTCTGGTGCGTAGGAATAGAAGTGACCAAAGCCACCACCCAAGTAGGGCGCCGAGCCCTGCAACCAAAACAGCCAATTGAGCACCTCAGTGCGTTTTGCTACCTGCCGCGGTAAAAAATGGCCAAATTTCTCAGCCAGATACAGCAAAATCGCGCCCGATTCGAAGATCCGTATGGGGTTTTCAGCTGAACAATCAAGCAATGCAGGAATTTTAGAGTTGGGGTTAACCTTCACAAAACCCGTGGAGAATTGATCGCCCTCGTCAATTTCAATCAAATGCGCATCGTATTCAGCCCCCTCTTCGCCCAGGGCCAGGAGCTCTTCTAGCATGATAGTAACCTTCTGGCCATTGGGTGTTCCCATCGAATAAAGCTGCAGTGGCTGAGTCCCCACTGGCAGTGTTGCCTCATGCGTCGCCCCCGACACGGGGCGGTTTATCTTAGACCAGGTACCGCCACTTTCACCCTCAAAAACCCAAACCTTCGGTGTCACGTATTCGTTACTCATAAAACCCTCACTAAAAAGCACTGATAGCGCTAGCAATGGCTGCTTTGTGTCTTAATTTTATTCAGAATTATGCGAGGTACTTAATCATTATTAAATTGTGGCCGCCCTTATTTGCCAAACTGCTCGCTTCATTCAATTAAATTCTTAACCACTAAATCTGGCTCAATGCACCAGGGATCAAATATCTTCGCAGCATCCTGCAGTTGCGCCATAATGCCTGAGTTGATCAGCAGGGCGCGCACGGCGTCTTCAGGTCCATTGGAGAAGGCGGCCAGGGTATGTCCCTGCGCCCTTAATTTGGCCAGCCCAGGGACAACATCGAAGGAATACAGGGATGTACGACGACCCCCCCCAGCGAGCGTGCGAAACGAAGTGGCGCATCGATCGCGAGGGCCGCATAAAGTGATGTCTGCGGCGGGCAAAATTGGCGGTAGAATAAGCGCGGCTAGGCAGTATTATCAGTACCCCCTAGCCACTTGCCACCGACCCAATAGGACGAGTATTGAGGCCATGACCCAATGCGATTCTACCACCCTTCAGCGGTCCTATACATTCCGCTTTTACCCCACGAGCGTCCAGCGCCAGCAACTCGCGATGGAGTTTGGCCATGCCCGGTGGGTCTGGAACACCTGTCTGACCTGGCGTGGCCGTCAATACCGGCTGCACGACAAGCATGTTAGCGGCGTTGACTTTAGCGGGCACCTCACCAAGCTAAAAAAGACGGCGGCCTATGGTTGGTTAAAAGAGGCCAGCGCGACCACACTCAATCAAAAGCTTAGAGACCAGGACACCGCGTTTAAAAACTTCTTTGCAGGGCGAGCGAAGTATCCCCGTTTCAAAAAAAGAGCCCACGCTCAAAGCATCCGCTATCAACTTGACCAACGCCAGGTAGCGGGAAGGTATCGAGCGGGCAAGTTGCTTAAACTCCCCAAGCTTGGGGCACTCAGTTTAAAATGGTCTCGTAAGCCCCAGGGTATACCCAAAATGGTCTCGGTCACCCAGGACTGCGCGGGTTGTTATTGTGTTTCGTTCATGTGCGAGGAAACCCTCCAACCCCTACCGCGAAAGCCAAACGGTATCGGTATTGATGTGGGTATAAGCGATGTGGTGGTGACCTCCGAGGGCTGGAAGTCAGGCAACCCACGGCACCTACGCACTTATCGGCGTCTACTCACCAAAACCCAGCGCAGGCTATCCCGCAAGCGCAAGGGAAGCGTTCGCTGGCATCGTCAGCGAGTAAGGGTCGCCAAGGCCCATGCCAGGGTGAGCAACACCCGTCAGGACTGGTTGCACAAACTCACCACGGCACTGATTCGCCAGGCGGGGTTCATTGCCATGGAAACGCTCAACGTCAGGGGCATGATGGCCAACCGGCGCATCGCTAAAGCCTTGGGCGATGTGGGCATGCACGAACTCAAGCGGCAACTGGAATACAAAGCCCCGTGGTATGGCCGGGCGTTTAGGCAAGTGGATAGGTGGGCGCCGACCAGCAAAGCCTGTAGCGAATGCGCTGCGGTACAAGAGGAGATGCCGCTCAATGTTCGCGAGTGGACTTGCCCGGACTGCCAAACAGTCCATGACCGCGATATTAACGCGGCTAAAAATATTTTAAGGTTAGCTACGGTTGGGAGGACCGGAAGTGATGCGCGTGGAGGGGTACACAAACCGGAGGTGGCTTATGGCTACTAAAGAACTCCGTGGAAACGCGAATTGTAGCAAGGCGAGGGAGCTTGTCGGGAACAAGCGAACGAGACTTAGCCGCAAACTCCAAATGAGGGTGGTTAGGCGAATGAATTGAAGCGCCTATGGCCAAAAAAGTCGCGGGTCAACGTCCTCGGCTTTCTCCATCCCCAAGGTCTTCTGCGCCCCTTTGACTTTGAAGGCCGCGTGGATAGCGCGGTGATCATTGCCTGTTTCAATGCCCTTTGTCCAACCCTCACCCGGTCCACCCCTGGAGAGGCTGGACGGACAAGGTCCCTCAGCACACCCGCCAGGCTTTCGAAACGCCTCTCCCCGCAGGGGAAAAAGCAGGACTTTTCCTCTACTACCTGCCCCCTATGGCCCTGAACTCCACCTCATCAAAATCCTCTGGCGTTTTATCCAATACCGCTGGCTGCTTTTTTCCGCTTTTCAGTCCTATGCCAACCTTAAAGGGGCACTTGAAAATAGACTCGCCAACTTAATGGACGTTGCTAGTGCTAAAAAGCTAGCATGAGGTCGGAGCGTAATTCTGTCCCCTAGCTTGACCTGGGTTCCGCCATTGGGATGGCAACGAAGCAGCTACCAAACTAGACTCTGAATTCAACGATGAATAGACTTACCCAAGTATTAAAAGCACCAAAATTTGTGGCGTAAAGCCAAGGGTTAATAAAATATGCCAATCGTAGAAAAAGATCCCTGGCGCGCTCAGTATTTCGAGAATATCGCCTGCCCCAAAGATGTGCTTATTCCTACGGACGATGAATTAGCATGGCGGCTCTACCCCCAATACCGCTGGATTTATAACAAAATGTTAATTTGTGAAAACCAGGGTTTGGACTACGCACCCCACGACATTCTGCCGTCCAGCTTTCCGGTATTCAGTAAACCCATCTACAACCTCCGCGGCATGGGAACTGGCAGTAAAATCATTGATTCCGCCGAACAATACGAACTCGAACAAGCACCAGGACATATGTGGATGCCCCTCTTGGAAGGCGAACATGTCAGCACTGATGTAACGGTAGTCAACGGGGAGCCTAAATGGTGGCGCCACACCATTGGCAAAGCGCTTGAAGGGGGCCTATTTGATTATTGGACTATTCTTGCAGAATCCCATCCTGCCATCGAGAGTTATTGCGGAGCGTGGCTGCGCCAGCATCTAAAAGATTACACCGGCGCCGTCAATCTAGAAACCATTGGCGGCAAGATTATCGAAGCGCATCTGCGCTTCGCCGACCAATGGCCTGATTTGTATGGCCCAGGCTGGCTAGACGCCATTGTTGAACTCTATGCCCACCATCGTTGGCGCTATCAGGATGATCAACGCCGCACCGGCTATAGCGTGGTTTTGTTTGGCGCTCATGGATTGATTTATCCAGACCTTAAACATGAAACCATGGATGAAATCCTAGCCCAACCCGGCATTTCCAGCCTTCAGATAACCTTTTTACCGGATAAACCGCCTGAAACCCACGCCATGCCCCCTGGCGGCTTTCGCCTGGCCATAGTGAACTGCTGGGACCTGGAAGCCGGACTTACCGCTCGGGAGCGATTGGCATTAACCTTCTGGTCAACCCAGGAGATCCGTGCCGATAAAGTAACCATTGAATAATTATGAAAGTCATTACTTCATTCCCCCGGCGGGTGCGCGAGATCGAAAATTGTTGGATTTCCATGTCTGATGGCTGCCGTCTAGCGGCCCGAATCTGGCTACCCGAGGATGCTACGCAATCCCCCGTACCGGCCATTTTTGAGTATATCCCCTACCGCAAGCGGGATTTCACCCGTCCCCGCGACGAACCCATGCATCACTACTTCGCTGGTCACGGTTATGCCGCCGTACGGGTAGATGTTCGCGGTTCCGGGGACTCCGATGGTCTGCTCCTGGACGAATACCTCCAGCAAGAACAAGATGACGCCATAGAGGTTATCCGCTGGATCGCCTCCCAGCCTTGGTGTTCCGGCGCTATCGGGATGATGGGCATTTCCTGGGGGGGATTCAACTCCCTCCAGGTAGCGGCCCTGCAGCCCCCGGCCCTTAAGGCAATCATCACCCTCTGCTCCACGGATGATCGCTATGCCGATGATGCCCATTACATGGGCGGCTGCTTGCTCAACGAAAACCTGACCTGGGGCTCGGTCTTACTAACCTTTAATGCTTATCCCCCCGATCCGGAACTGGTGGGCGAGCGCTGGCGGGAAATGTGGATGGAGCGGTTGCAGCATGCCGTTTTATTTCCCGAAGTATGGCTGCGCCACCCCCGGCGCGATAGCTACTGGCGGCATGGCTCGGTGTGCGAGGACTATAGCCGTATCCGCTGCCCCGTATACGCCATTGGCGGCTGGGCCGACGCCTACTCCAATGCCATTCCCCGGCTCCTAGAAGGGCTGTCCGTGCCTCGCAAGGGATTAATCGGTCCCTGGACCCATAGTTTTCCCCATGAGAGCGCGCCTGGACCCGCCATTGGCTTTTTACAGGAAGCGCTACGCTGGTGGGATCACTGGCTCAAAGGAATCGATCGGGGAATTATGGAAGAACCCATGTATCGGGTGTGGATGCAGGAAAGCCTGCCGCCACAACCCTTTTACGAAGAACGCCCCGGCCGTTGGGTGGCGGAACGCTGTTGGCCTTCTCCACGAATTAGGCCCTTGCGGCTGATATTAAACCCTAACCGCCTGGAGCAGGAGGCCACCACCGAAACCAAACTGACGTTCCAGTCCCCGCAGACAACGGGTCTGGCGGCCGGCGACTGGTGCGGCTTTGGCGCGGATGGGGAAATGCCTACTGACCAGCGGGAAGATGATGGCAAATCCCTAACCTTTGATTCCGTCCCATTAGACCAGCACCTGGAAATTCTGGGGGCACCCGTAGCCACCCTGGAACTTGCCTTTGATCGTCCTTGTGCTCTCATCGCCGTACGTCTGAATGACGTTGCGCCCAATGGGGCCTCAAGCCGGGTGAGCTACGGTCTACTCAACCTCACCCACCATAATAGCCATGAATTCCCTGAACCTTTAAAACCAGGTCGGCGCTATACCGTGCGGGTTCAGCTCAATGACATCGCCCATGCCTTCCCTCCGGGCCATACCCTCCGACTGGCAATCTCCACCAGCTACTGGCCGGTGGCATGGCCTTCTCCAGAACCCGTTCATTTAACTCTGTTCACGGGCAAAAGCTATCTGGACTTACCTGTGCGCTCCCCCGATCCCCAAGACCAATCGCTCCGCCCTTTTGAACAACCAGAAAGAGCACCCGCCCCCGCGCATATGACCTTGCGGCCAGCAAGGTTCCAGCGCACTATTGAACGTAACCTTTCCACTAATGAAACCTTGTATACCATTTTCAGCGATGGCGGCGATTTCGATGGAGCGGCAGTGGCTCATCTCCATGCCATCGACTTAGACCTTGGCCACACGATTTTAAAACGCTTTCGTATCGGCGAAACTGATCCACTCTCGGCTCAGGCCGAAAACGAGCAGAATGCCCTGCTCCGCCGCGGCGACTGGGAAATTCGGATTAAGGCCCGAACCCGTCTGTCCTCAAACTGGAATAGCTTTCACCTCCACGCCGATCTGGAGGCTTATGAAGGCGAGACTTTGGTTTTCTCCCGCAGCTGGGAGGAGACTATCCCCCGTGATTTAGTCTAACCTCACTTACTCTATCCCCGCGAGCGGCTCGCTATCTGTCAGCTGCGCGTTCAATCTTTAAGGGGGCTCCTCTGAAAATATACCTTGCTTCTTAGCGTATCGAGCCTGAGCCGCTTGGAGAATCCACTCTAATAACTCTCCATAACGGTACCCAGCAAATCCCGCCATCAAGTTTAACTTGCCATCCCAACACCAGGCAGGGTTAGGGTTCACTTCCAGCAGTTTAACTTCGCCCTGGACATCGGCGCGAAAATCGAACCGGGCATAATCCCGGCAGCCCAACCGCTCGAACAGCAGCCTGCAATAACCTACCAAGCGCTGGCGCAGGCCCTCATCCATAGCGGCTTTAGCGTATTGGATATCCGTCCAATAAGGCGAGGCAGAATCGACCTTGGAGGCATAGGCCAGGATGGGGGGCAAGCGGTGCGCCGCCAGCCTGCTATAGTCCACTTTCAGAATAGGCAATATCTTAAAGCCAGAAGATGGATTACCAAGTAAGCCCACGCTATATTCATCGCCAGGTAAAAACTCTTGGATAAGCAGATCACAGTTGGGAAATTCCATAGCCAGCTTATTGATATAAGCGTGGGCTTGCGGTTCGTCATACACCAGGGAATTCTCCGTGATTCCCACACTGCCATCTCCTCGGTTAGGTTTAATTAAGGCAGGGAAATTTTTAAGTATCGCTCCATTAAGGTCATTGCCGTGGACAAAGGTTTCGGCAGGCACGGGAACACCATGAGTTTTCGCCACCGATCGCACCAGGGATTTGTCATAACATAGTCCGAGACAAGCGGGCCTCGCGCCACTATAGGGGATTCCCAGCATCTCCAGAAACGCCGGGACATGGAGTTCTTGACGGGCGCGGTTTTTATAGCCCGTATCACAAAAATTGAGAACAAAATCCGGGGGATCTGCGATAAGCTGGGGCAGCAACGCCGAATGGTTATCTAAGTAAGTGAACTGGTAATCACGCAGCTCTCCCAGGGCCTCCTTAGCCCTGTCGATAGCCTCTAAGTCCTCGGTACTAAAGCGATCATCAATTTTAGATTTATCTGGTAGGCGCGGATCACCTAAAATTATCGTGATACAAGGGAAAAGCGGCTTCCTATTTATAGGCATGTCAGTTTCTTAAAATTTGATTAAGTTAATTATTCTCACGCAAAATTGGTTAATCATGGTTAGGCACGTTCGGGTAATATGGAATACTGCCTTCATAGGTGCAATATGCGGTAGCCTATTATGGCTTAGGCGGGAAGATATTCCCGCCCACCTCGATGCCCTCGTTCTCGGTATTTTGGTGGGGACCCTTTACGGCGGGCTTTATTGGCGATATTTATTCCATCGCATTACCCGTAAAGAGCGGCGCTTTGAACGGAACCGAATTTTGGTACATTATTTATCTCTATTTGAGCTGCTATTAACGGCTGCAACTTGGAGTCTCTATCTTTTAATCGCTCTAACTCTTTTGATATTGGCGGCTGTTCTCCTAGATATTTTCTCCGGCTATTGGTGGAGTATTCTAATCAGCAGTTTTGGCATGGCGGCAGCTCTGAGCTTGGGAGGCAGTATTGTTCGCTACGAACGGCTTTATGGGGCGCTCTATTACCAATACGACAGCCGCTCTTGGCTCGGAGGAGAAGGGCTGCTTTATCAAGAGGGAAGAGCAATCCAACCACTCACTCCCAAAGGCAAGATTATAATCAATGGAGAGTTATGGCACGCCGTCTCTCTGAATGGCGACAATATCGAAGCGGGAAAGAAGGTAGAGGTGATTTCCCGCGAGGGTCTGACGCTTTATGTGGACAGCCTTCCCCAATAGGTTTAATAATCCCCTATCGCTTTGTTCGCTTAAGTCAAGATAATAAAAAAATTTAGGCTCTAAAACACTAGAATTTATGCAAAAGCGACTTTCGTGATCGCAAGGCTCATTGAAGAAGAAGCTTACCCAGGGAAATTAAACCGATGCCGCGCTCCATTAACACCGACACATTCACCTTCACGGGAAAAAAAGCCGTCAAGCTGAACGAACACGAGACCAAGATCAAAAATATCTACCAAAACAAGGCGGACTACCGTAAGCTGATAAAGGCGTCTCAGAAAAAGATCAACGACCTGCAGCGGATGATGTACGCCCATGACCGCTACAGCATGCTGCTAGTCTTTCAGGCAATGGATGCGGCTGGCAAGGATGGAACGATTCGGGCGATTATGTCGGGTGTGAACGCCCACGGGATTACCGTCCACGCCTTTAAGGAACCAAGCGCTGAAGAATTAGACCACGACTTTCTCTGGCGGACAACTGTGCGATTGCCCCAGCGCGGCCGAATCGGCATTTTCAATCGCTCCTATTATGAAGAAGTTCTAGTCGTCAAAGTCCATCCAGAGATAGTGCAGTCGATGCAAAGGTTGCCTGCCAACCGGACAGACAACCTGGAAGAGCTTTGGCGACAGCGCTATACATCCATTCGTGATTTTGAAAAACATCTCTGGCATAACGGCACGCGGGTGTTGAAGTTTTTTCTACACCTGGGACGGGACGAACAAAGGCAACGGTTTCTGGATCGAATCGATGAACCCGACAAAAACTGGAAGTTCTCCGAAGGCGACGTCAAGGAACGCAAATTCTGGGACGATTATCAGCAGGCTTATCAGGACGCCATCAACGCCACGGCCACAAAAAATGCTCCCTGGTTTGTGGTTCCCGCGGATGACAAGAAAAATATGCGGCTCATCGTCGCCCAGATCATCCTAGAGCAGCTTAAATCACTAGATATGGAGTACCCTGAAGTCACGCCGGAACGCCGCGACGAATTGCAACAATTTCGGAAGAAACTGTTGCAGGCCTGAACGTATCCATGGCGATTTAAAAAAACTTGTTTTGTGTGATTGGTATCAATCCAATCACCGGCAAGCTGAAAATAGAAACATGATAACCCCCCCGTTTAACAGACCCGAGATGCTTAGCACTCTTTAAATTACGCGGGGCTGGTTAGCAGCCTAACCATTTGTTTAGTTTATATCTTTTGATCTAGATTCTTCCTGTTGAGATTCATCGGCTATACTTTAAATTATGGCTGACTATAGAACAGAAGATATTCGCAACATCGCCTTGGTTGGGCATACTGCCTGCGGGAAAACTACTCTAGTCGAAGCCTTACTGTACCAAGCAGGGATACGCGGCATGCCAGGGAGCGTGGAAAAAGGCGATACGGTCAGCGATTTTGATCCCCAAGAACAACGCCATCAACATTCTTTGAATGCCTCGCTAATAGGGTTGGACTATCAGGGCTGCCGCATCAATCTCATTGACACACCGGGTGATCCGGATCTCGTCGGCCGGACTCTGAGCGTTCTCCCGGCGGTGGAAACAGTGGTGATGGTTATCAATGCCCAGCCGGGTATTGAGACCATGACTCGGCGTCTGATGGAACAGGTGAGCGTCCATCGAATGCCCTGCATTATGGTCGTTAACAAAACCGATGCGGCACCTACTCGCTTGCAAACGGTTTTGGCGGAAATTCAAACTCTCTTCGGTGCAGAATGTCTGCCTATCAATCTTCCCGCCAAAGGAGGCGCTACAGTCATTGATTGCTTTAACCGGGATTCGGGCGAAACCGATTTTTCTTCGGTTATCGAAGCCCATACGGCGCTTTTGGATCAAGTCGTTGAAGTTGATGAAGCAATCATGGAACGCTACCTGGCAGGAGGAAACATTACCTCCGAGCAGCTCCATGCCCCCTTTGAGGCCGCTTTGCGGGAAGGCCATCTGATTCCGGTCTGCTTTGCCTCGGCCCATACAAACGCCGGAATCCAAGAACTGCTTGATATCTTCGTTAATCTTGCCCCTAATCCGTTGGAAGGAACACCCCATGTTTTCGTAAAAGGTTATGGCGAGATCACCCAGCGCCTGTTGGCATTACCCGAGGCGGATAAACCCATGCTTGCCCATGTGTTTAAAGTGGAATATGACCCCTTTGTCGGCAAATTGGGAACCCTGCGCGTCCACCGGGGAGTCATCCGCAAAGGCCAGCACCTCCTTATTGATGGCGGTGAGAAAACCTTCAAGGTATCCCACTTATTCCGGCTACAGGGAAAAGAGCACCAAGAAATGGCGGAAGCCATTCCAGGAGATATTTGCGCGATGGCAAAAGTGGAAGATTTGCATCTAGACGCCATTTTGCACAGCTCCCATGAAGAAGACGAGGTGCATGCCGATCCCATGGGTTACCCCACACCCCTCGCGGGGTTGGCCCTCGAGCCCAAAAGCCGCAGCGATCAACAAAAAGTATCCGATGTGTTGCACAAACTCGTTGCCGAAGATCCCTGTCTGCGTATCGAACATGACATGACCACCAATGAGACAGTGCTGCGTGGCCTTGGCGAATACCATCTGCGCGTGGTGCTAGAAAAGATGGATGACCGCTACCATGTCCGAGTGGCGACTCATCCCCCCAGCATCCCCTACCGGGAAACCATCACACAAACTGCACAGGGGCATTACCGGCACAAGAAGCAAACCGGAGGGGCCGGCCAATTTGCTGAAGTGCTCCTTGAGGTGGAACCTTTAGCACGGGGGGTCGGTTTCCAGTTCATGAGTAAAATTACCGGTGGCGCCATTCCTTCCCAATTCATCCCCGCGGTGGAGAAAGGTATCCGCCAAGTACTAGAATCAGGGGCTATTGCAGGCTATCCCTTGCAAGATTTACGGGTTACCGCCATTGACGGCAAACACCATCCCGTCGATTCTAAAGAAATTGCCTTTATCATTGCGGGCAAGAAAGCATTTCTGAACGCCGCCCTTAAAGCAGCCCCCATCGTACTAGAGCCTTTGACCAACCTGGAGGTGACTATCCCTCATAGTCATGTCGGAGATATCACGGGAGATCTTGCCGCCCGCCGTGGCCGCATCAATCAGAGCGATACCCACGGCAATGGCCAAGTCACCATCAAGGCTCAAGTCCCCCTGGTTGAGCTCAGGGATTATGCCGCGCGCCTTAAATCTCTTACCAGCGGGGCGGGCGCCTATTCCATGGAGTTCAGCCATTATGAACCGACTCTCGCCAGCACCCAAAAAGGACTGGTCAAGCACTATGGCGCTAATGCGAAACACTAACCTAAGGCAAAATGTACAATCACTATTTAAGGAGGAGCAATGGAAGATTTATCCACCATGCAATGCGAAGCCTGTCGTCCAGAAGCACCACGAGTGAGCGAAGATGAAATTAGAGAACTCCATCCCCAAGTTCCTGACTGGGAAATCATTGAAGAAGACGAGGTTCGCCGTCTGCAGCGAGTTTTTAAATTTGGTAATTTTGCTGAAGCCTTGGACTTTACCAATAAAACCGGTGCCCTCGCGGAAGAGGCTGGACATCATCCCGCTATTTTAACGGAGTATGGCCAAGTCACCGTGACTTGGTGGTCCCATAAAATAAAAGGACTGCATAAAAATGATTTCATCATGGCGGCTAAAACAGATCAATTGCTGAAACACTAAACCACTCCACTGTAGGCAGCAGCCGTTCAAGTAATAACCGATGTAAACGGGGATTGAAGACAAACGCTAAAAAACTATCTGCGGGGGGGGCTAAATAATATAAGGTCCCCGTTAGCAGATAGAGCAATGCCGTTTTTAGGGGAGTTCGGAAACTCCCTAAACTCAGCGCCGTACCAAAAGAGCGTTTTATGCGTACCCCCTTCAGATCGACGCTATACAGCTCATCTAAGGTTAAATGAGTCAAAAAACCTAAACATACAAAAGTGCCGCAAAGCCAGGCAGTGAGCACTCCCACTTCAAATACTCGCACCGCAAGCACCACCGTCCCTAAGGAAAAAAACAACGCCGCAGGAATGGAATGAATAAGCCCCCGGTGAACAGTCAGTTGGGTAAACAATGAAAATACGGCGTAGCGAATAAATACAAAAGAAGCGCCCCATAATAGAACCAATTCCACAAGAGAATAATGAGCGCCAAAGTATAAAACCAAGAAGAAACCGGTTATGATCCCTAGCCCATTAAATGCCCAGCGAATGGGGACGGAACTCTCGGAATCGATGTCGGGCAGGATTCCCCCTATCACACCTAAAATAAAAAATCCCGCTAGCGCCTGGGACGGAAAGGTATCCGCCATCATCAGCACGGTAGTCCCTGTACCGCTTACCGCCGCTGCACCTACTATATGCGTATTAAAGTCTGCCACCGTTCACGGACTCAGCTAGACAAGCGCAGGCGAGCTAATGCTATAGTTATGTTCTCCCAAATGTAGATTTTATCCAATTGCTCTCTAGCCATAGCGAGTTATCAATTTAATGAAGAAAGATCCCCTTAACAGTCAGCAACATTCCCCTCAACAGCCCCTTGACTGGGTTGCTCTCCTAGGTATCACGATTGCTTCTTTAAGTGCATTAGCAGCAGTCTCGTCAGGATTTGGACATCGTCTCGGGGCGTGGCACTTTACCACCGGCTTTTTAATTCTGCGCTGGGCTTCTTTCGGTGCATTAGCCGCCATTGTATTATCATTGTGGGGCGCTTTCCGCACTCGACCACAGCGAAAACGGCGAGGCTTCTGGCATGCCCTGCTTGGTCTGGCACTCAGTTTAGCGCTGGTGTCAATCCCGCTCTATTGGCTGCTTATGGCGCGTTCCGTGCCTCCCATCCACGATATCACTACCGACACCGATAATCCGCCTGCCTTTTCAGCGCTCCTGCCCGTGCGTGCCGAGGCTCCTAACCCCTCCTACTACGGTGGCCCCAGCATTGCTGTTCAGCAACAAAAAGCCTACCCGGATATTAAACCTCTCCGTTTGCCCCTCAACCCTAAGACCACATTGGATGAAGCATTGACCATCGCCCGCAGCCTAGGATGGAAGGTAATAGCCGTTGAATCTCGCGAAACGGCGAAGGGCGGCATCCGTCTCGAAGCTACGGATACAACCCTCTGGTTTGGTTTTAGCGACGATGTTGTCGTTCGTATCACGCCCTTTGACGACGGCTCTAGAGTTGATATCCGTTCCGTATCACGGGTAGGCCGCAGCGATGTCGGCACCAATGCACGCCGGATTCGCGCCTTTTTGGCGGCACTAAAAGAACGCGCGGCATGAACACCCATCAATAATAAATATCAATCAATGAGATAAAGAGCACAAATCTATGCCACATAGATTTCTAAAGGCAAGATGGGACTATATTTCGTCCTTTATTCTATTGCGCTCAAGATTTGGGGTGGCTCTATACCATATCCTTGCGCGAAATCAACGCCAATTTCTTGAAGTTTCGCCAAAATAGCCTTGCTTTCTACAAATTCAGCAATCACTTTCTTGCCCATAAAATGGCCGATTTCATTAATAGATTTGACCACTGCATAGTCGCTGGGACTGGTAGCAATGTCTTTCACAAATGCTCCATCAATCTTAAGATAATCTACCGGCAGGTTTTTTAGATATGAATAGGAGGACAAGCCACTGCCAAAATCATCTAATGAAAAATGACAGCCTAAATCCTTCACTGCCTCAATCAACTGGGCGGAATGGGAGAGATTAGCAACGCCAGCGGTTTCCGTAATTTCAAAGCAAACTCGCTGGGGAGGCACCCCGGTTCTGGCAAATTCACGTTTTATAAATGTCACTAGCCGCCTATCATTCAAGGATTGCCCTGAAAGGTTGATCGCTATCCCTCCAAGCTGCTCTAGCCTCTCCTTATGATCAGCCATCCACCGAAAAGCAGATTGAATCACCCATTGATCGATAGCCGCCATCCGATGATAGAACTCCGCCGTCTGAATAAACTCCCCAGCGGCGATCCACCGCCCATCCTGGTCCCGGAGACGTAGCAAGATCTCATAATGGGGTTCCATTTCTAAATGATCCGCAATGGGGGTAATTCGCTGACACCATAGCTGCAACCGACCATCTTCCAATACTTCATCGATTCTCGCAACCCACTCTATCATGCCATGCCGGCGCCTAAACTCCTCATCATCAAACTCGCAAGCTTGAATGCGGTTTCTTCCCGCCTCCTTTGCTTCCATGCAGGCTGCCTCTGCTCGTTGCAACAATACAGCTGCGTCGCATTTTTGCTCGGATACGGAAACCAAGCCAATACTGGCACCCACAGATAAACGCTTGTTATTCCAAACTAGCCTATGATTATCAATGGCAATTCGTTGCTGCTCCGCAATCTCACAGCCCTCATCATGGGAACATTGATTTAGCAATACTCCAAATTGATTATCCCCTAAACGGGCCAAAATTCCTCCATCAGGCAAGAATTCCGTTAGCAAGCTGGCAATTTCTTTTAATAGCGCATCTCCCGCCTCATAACCACAAGTGCTGTTGATAATTTTGAACTGATCTAGATCCAAGTAGAGCAAGACATAGGATTGAGCTTCATGATCTGCCTTGGCTAGAGCCCGGTTTGCCTGCTGTTCGAATTCCTTGCGGTTAACCAATCCGGTCAGGGGATCGTGGGTCGCCTCATAAGCAATATGGCTGTGGAATTTTTGCAGAACCGCGTATTGCGCCCGATCCAAAAGAGGGACATTCGCATCTTCTAGCACCGTGGCTGTTCCCCGGCGGAGCTGCATTGCAACTTCATTAAGACTCAAAGTGGCGGCTTTTCTACCTTTAGAGTCCACAAAGACAAAGGTAGTACAATCTTCGGCAACCCACACCAGCTGCAAACGCCGCAGGTGATTTTGCCCATCAGCAAATTGTACCCAGCAATGGAGAGGTAGCTGTTTAGCTCGATTTACCCACTCTTCCGGATCCTCCTCTCTATTTTTAACGCTCGGCATTGGATCGCCCCAACGACTATCGCCGGCACCACCCAGCCCTGCTTCTAGCTGCTTCTCGGCGATCCTCCGCCTCTTTTTTTTTAATTCTTGTTGTGCTTTATAGCTCTCAACTACCTGAGCAATATTGCTAGAAATAGACTGAGTCCGCTGTTCAAGCAGATGCTTAAGCTCATCTAGAACCCGGTTAAAGATAGCAACATCCTGATCAAAATCGCGAGCAATATATTCCACCAAATAATCAATGTTGTCCTCAAGTTGCGCATCGATGTCATCGCGCTCCTCGCTTGGAGGAATTTCAAGCTGCGCCAATAGATTAAGAAGCTGTCGTGCGGGATGATCTTCCAAATGCAGAAAAGCTTTATCCAGGACCGCGAGCCGCAGTAAGGGGGCTTCCAACTGCTCGATCCAGCTTTTCGTATTCTCCGACAGAACACTATCTTCTAAGATAGATACCAGCAGGTTACCCGTAATCTCCATAAGCTCGCAGGCTTCGGCACTGCTGCGATCGTTGTGAACAGTGCCTTCCTGCTCCATGATCTCTGGTAGAAGATGGGCCATCCGCTTAGCAATTCTATCCTCGCTAACACTGGTCATGCTGGAATTCGCGAATGCCTTATTCGCCTTTAATGAGCTAGCCGCAGCCTTTCCCGAGGGTTCTTCTCCTCCTCTTGGGCGCCGTCCACCTAGTTTATATAAACCCAGTAATTCACGAGTCACCCGGTAAGCTTCAGCCGTAGCTATAGTAGAATCAGCTTGTTGCGGGCGATCAAAAGCATGGGTCTCCGGTTTCAGGACAGAAGAAGGGGATATGGAGGCAGGGGAGACGGGATTGCTTAACGGGGCTTCCTCTTGTTTATCGGGCATTGAAGAAGAAGCGGCTCCATTGGCTTGAACTGACGACTCCTCGCTAAACGGTAGAGCTTTCTTTAGAGTACTTTGCCTCTGGGGGGCGGCGAATTTCCGTTCTAGGGATGGCAAAATGCCTTCCCCTCTTAGTAGTTCATTTAAGTTATTGTACAATAAACTTAATTTGTCTTCAGCCGTCTCCTTGAATACCTTGTAGATACGTTGCTTGATATAATGGCTTATCTCTAGATCCCGTATTGCTTCTTGCAGCGCCCGGCAAATAGCCCTTGGCCCCACAGGGTTATTTTCCTTATCAAGGCTCTCCCCCGCCAGGCGGCTAAAGCGCTTCTCAAGCTCAAATAATGGATCTGCATAGCGGGCCTCCATTTTCGATACGGCTTCGGCAATCGCTAACCAATCTTCAAATTCGTCCTTGTCTACCATGGAAAGCTTCGAAGACTCCGTCTTATCCTCTCGCGGAGGAAGAGGAGCATTACCTGTGGTGCCCAAGGCGCTTAGTCGCGCCAGAATCTTTTTTTGCCAGTGTTCCTCAACCTGCGGGCGATGACCTTTTATTTCTTCAATGGCATCAAGATAGAAGGTTTGCTCCAGATTATTTTCCGCATCCCTGGCACAGAGAAATAAGGCTTCATCCAGCCGCTCAAAAAAATCCCTTAAAATTATAGGAGAAAAATCAATTATTTGCTGCTGGCAAGCTTTTATGAGCGCATTGTCTCCTTGCTTACCTTTTCGCTCATCGGGGTGCACAGTTCGTTTCAGCGCCGGTGTCGGCTTGGGAGGAACTCGCCGTGACTGGGCGGTAAGATAGTGGAGAACTTGCAATACCTCGGGCCCAGGCTTGGAAAATGCTACGCCTATTCCTCCTTCAGACACTCGCGCCATACGGACATTAAGCGAAAAATCCTTATGACCGGCAGGTGTTGGACAAGAGAGATGGACGGTGATCGTCTCGCCCGTATGCCCTCGAAACTGAATATAAGCCGCCTGGGAATCCCTAGGGACCAAAAATAATCCGCCCAGGCAAAAATCTCGAATTTCCACCTCGCGCCGCCCTAATCGTGCGCTATTGATATAAGCATCCATCTGTACGGGTTGGCGCGGAAAGGCGCGGCGATCTAGCTTACGCTCCTGCGGTGTATACATACTAAACTCTATCTGTATTGACTAATGGACGGGCCTTAAAACACCCCATAGGTATCGACCCTTGCTAGTCACTTCTTTAATGTGCTTATGCTCCACGTTTATTCATCGTCTATATTTATTATTTTAAGATTTACTTCATTCAATCCCCTATGATAAGGAGAATAATAATGGCTCAAACTAATAGCGGCGACCGCACCCATGAGTGGTTCGTCCCTGCCTTTGGGCCATTGAAATTCCGGGTTCTGATGGGGCTGTTATTTCTTCCCTATACCGGTATGGTGCTTGCCTATACTGTGATTGGCTCGATGTTAGCCCCGGCAATACAGTGGGAACGGGTGATGGCTATCTTGCTCATTTACTTTCTTGCCCTAGGGATTGGCGCCCATGCGCTCGACGCCTTAGGTAGCAAGCATATCAAACCCTGGGGCCATGTTTTTTCGGTACGCCAGCTCCGTCTCCTCGCCGTGTTTTCCCTTCTCGCTGCCTATGGCATAGGCATTTACTATATGCTTCTCCATACCCCCTTACTCTGGCTCATTGCTATCCCCGAAGGCTTTTTTGTCCTGGCTTATAATTTAGAATGGTTCAAGGGCCGGTTTCATACCGATGGCTGGTTTGCTTTGTCTTGGGGCGGTTTACCAGTCCTTGCGGGTTATATTCTACAAACTAACCAAATATCCTTAGCTGCCCTGGTAATTAGCGCTGCCATGGGTTGTTTAAGCCTGGTGGAAATTAAAGCATCGCGCCCCTATAAGGCACTCAAACGAGTTCCTACCATGGACAGGGAAGAGAAAGATTTATCTCAAATACACACGCTGGAAAACATATTAAAGAGCATCAGCCTAGGAGTCATTTTACTGGCTGCCGGCATGGCCATCTGGCGTGGATGGGTCTAAAGTGAGCGCCATGGGAGAAAAAGCAGAAGGCATAGATTTTTTCAGCTACTGGAAAGAGACTCGTACCCGGCTTGACCAAGAGCTAAACTGCCAAATACCCGTGCTTTTTTCTGCACTCGGCTCGCAGCAAATCGAGACTATCCAACAAATCATCAAGAATGGTAAACGTATTCGGGGCTGCCTGGTTTTCCTTATGAACCAAACCCAAGAGGGCAAACTTGAAGATGCCTTACCAAGAGCCGTCGCCATCGAATGTATTCAAGCAGCCTCACTCATCCATGACGACTACCTCGATGAGGATGTCATTCGCCGCAAGCGCCCCGCAACCTGGACCGTAGAAGGACCACGAAGGGCAGTACTGCTAGGAGATATCATGTTCGCAACCGCAATCCAGAGCATGGCGGAATTAAGCAAGGATGACGGCGCTACGGTTGCACGCGCCATTGCTACCGTGGCTAATGGCGCTTACCAAGAACTTTTTTGGCAAACGAAAACTAGGGAAAGAAGACTGCATAAACTACTCGAAAAAAATCTTTACGATCACATTATCTACCTTAAAACAGGCGCTCTTTTCGGTGCTGCCTGCCAGCTAGGCGCTATTGCGGCTGGTGCCCTCAGGGAAATCCCAACCCTAGCCTACGCCTTTGGTGCCCGGACTGGAGAAGCCTACCAAATTGCCGACGATCTTGAAGACTTTATCGCCTGGTGGACACAACCTCAGAAGAACTTAAAAACACTTTCTTCGCTACTCCCAGCACTTCACTATTTTTGCCATAAAACAGGGCTTACCCTTCCCCGTCATACTTTTAGCTCGCAAAAGGCGCTACAGGACTGGAGCCAGCGTATTGGGCACAAGTTCATCTACTATATGGAGCAGGAAATCAATCTACGTTTGAAGCAAGCGGAATCTTACATCGAATTTTTTCCTAACAATCCGTACACTCAAATACTCAGCAAGGCACCCGCCAAAATCACCGCCATGATGCACTATTCCGCCACTACTTCCAGCGCCCTGTCTCAAGCATAATGGGCTATTTTTTCATTTCCGGGCCGAAACGATGGCCGAGCCATAGAGGGTCAAATACTCCCTCTGAATATGATGAAACCCCTCTTGTTGGAGGGATTCTTTCAGTTCCGTCAGCCAAGGACTCTCTTCAATCAGCTGGGGCAAACCATAATAAATTTCCCGCCAAGAGGGGAAAAAACGACTGCCAATAGTTTGTAGTATCTTGAAATAAAGACGCCAGAATCGGATGAGGTAGGGTTTAGGAGGGAAGGTAAAATCATGCATTAAGAGTAAACCGCCCTCTTTCAGCATGGCTTTATTGTTATGGGTGAGGCTCCTTAGCTCGGCGTACTTAGCTAGGTAGGAAGAGCTGATGCAATCAAAAGGTTCTTCTGAGCGATAATCTTCCGCCCGGCTTAATACTAACTCAATGTTTTTTAACCCTAATCTCTGAACTTTTTGGCGCGCAATCTTCAGATACTCCTCCCGCAGCTCCACGCCAACGACCTGGCAGCCTGGATAGCGACTAGCAATCGCTAACGTAGAAATGCCCGTCCCGCAAGCCAAGTCCAAGATACGGCTAGCGTTGGGGGGCATAAGATTAACCATCCTGCGCTTCCAAAGGCGATCGATACCAAAGGTCGCAAAATTAACCATAAAATCATAGCTCTTACCGGTGCCAGCAAAAAACCGCTGGACTAGCATCAATCTTGGATCAAGCTGTTTCATCATTTATTCCTGATAATCCATAATCTCTAGTAGCTGCGCCTGACACTCTACCGGCCTAGGTCCAGACCTCTACCCATATACTATACTTAGACAGATGCAACTGTGGTTACTTTTCCTTGATAGGAAAAGGTTTAAATGTCAAAATTTAGCAAATTGAGTATAGAGCAAAATATTATGAAGCACGATAAAGATACCTTCGAAAAATTACTGGACAATCTCAAGCAACAACGTGATGAATTACGTGTGCAAGTGCATCTAGCAAAGCTTGAGGCCCAAGAAGAATGGGAAGAAGTAGAAAAAAAATGGGATAAATTAAAGCCCACGCTGGATGCGATCCGTGATGAGACCATTGAAAGTTCAAAAAATATTTTTGCTTCCTTAGGTTCTATCGCTGAAGAAATCGAAAGCGGATATAAACGGATTAAAAAACACTTGGAATAAGCCCTAGTGCTGACTTAAAAAGCCAGCCATCACGGCATAAACGCTTGACCAATGCGAAAGGAATAGCAGATACGCTTTTTATTTTAAGATGTGCCCCAGAATAATTCGAGATTTTCCTAGAAAACAGCTAGTGATAGCCGAATAGCTACCTGGAGGATAAATGATAGGGTAAAGATTTTCCAGGCACAAAATTACGCGGGCTTCTTTTGATACTGCGCATTGTAGTGAGCTGATGTCTGATATCCAATGGAGGCATGGCGGGCTTGCTAAACGCTTAGACACGATCTAGCATGAGTTTAGTTTAACCACCCGCACTTTCATTTCCGCTATATCGTGATTTACTTTCTTCTCCTGCATCACTACGCGCGCTCTTCTTGCTCTCTTTCTGACTTGAGTTCGTGCCTCCAATAGATTATATAAGACCTCTTCAGAATACTTAAAACCTAAAGCCAAACAACCTTGGTCTTCTCTGCAGGTAAAAACCTAGATTAGGCTTCCGAATTGAAAACACTAGCCATAAAACCAAGCATCTCACCCACTCCAACGAACAGTCGCTGTAAAAATATTCGGACTAAACTAAAACTATAACCAAAAATCCATTTTAGAGG
This sequence comes from Nitrosococcus oceani ATCC 19707, assembly GCF_000012805.1. GTDB lineage: Bacteria > Pseudomonadota > Gammaproteobacteria > Nitrosococcales > Nitrosococcaceae > Nitrosococcus > Nitrosococcus oceani. The sequence continues at coordinate 2,581,401 of NC_007484.1, forward strand.
AGGTATGATAAGGGCGCAATAATTTAAAAACCAACAGACCCTCCCTGCCCCGCGATGACAGGATACTCAAGAAAAGTCTACCACTAAAGGTAAAAAGTATTATGGAATGGATTGCCGATCCTCAAGCGTGGATAGCATTGGCAACGCTTACCGCACTTGAAGTTGTTCTCGGTATAGACAATATCATTTTTATTTCTATACTTGTTTCCCGATTACCTCTTCAGCAACGGGACAAAGCAAGGATCGCTGGCCTATCATTGGCAATGGGCATGCGTATTGCTCTACTGCTCTCCCTTGCATGGGTCATGGGCCTCACAACTCCTCTTTTTTCAATATTGGGAGAAGAAATAACAGGGCGAGAGATTATTCTCATTGGCGGCGGACTTTTCTTGTTAGCAAAAAGCACCATTGAAATTCACAATAGCCTTGAAGGAACGGAAGAGCACACTCAAAGCTCGCAAGCAGTAAGTTTCGGGGTAATTCTTGCTCAGATTGCCGTTTTAGACATCGTATTTTCCCTCGATTCAGTGATCACAGCTATTGGAATGGTAAGCCAAATCCCCGTCATGGTCATTGCCATCGTTATCGCGATTCTTATCATGATGGTTGCCTCCAAATCCATTGGGGAATTTGTGGACACCCATCCTACTATAAAGATGCTTGCCTTAAGCTTTTTGGTATTAATCGGGGTCACTTTGATTGCTGAAGGCTTTGAGCTGCATATTCCAAAAGGATATATTTACTTCTCCATGGCCTTCTCCGTAGCAGTGGAAATGCTCAACTTGCGTCGCCGGAAAAAACAACAAGCAGCCAGATCTCCAATTAAACTCTATAGACGGTTGTAAGACAGATCGATATAAGGAAAAGTAGATGGCGTGGACTCATCTTGTCGTCGCTGGATTGCTAGAAATCGTCTGGGCCATTGGGCTAAAATATACTATGGGCTTCACCAAATTTTGGCCAAGCGTTTTTACTGTTATAGCGATGATCGCTAGCTTTTATTTTCTTTCCCAAGCATTAAAAGTTATTCCTATAGGCACGGGATACGCTATGTGGACAGGAATCGGCGTCGCTGGCACGGCTGTCTTGGGGATTATTCTTTTCTCGGAATCGGCTGCGCTGCCTCGCTTAGCATGTATCGCCCTGATTGTAGCCGGCATTATTGGATTGAAACTTACCTCATCTGATTAGATTTAAGTCAATATTAAGACACAATTGACTCGGCGATACATTTCTTCCTTGACTGGCTCATTACTCTTCTGACCGCTTACTCTCTATATCTGTTTCTTTATCCCTACAGCCGTCTGAAGTGATTCTCCCAGCTGCTTCAGACGCCAACAACTTCTCAACAGCCACGCGTAACGCCAGATTTTGACGCTCGATTTTACGCCGCTCGTTCTGTAAGGAGCGCAGCAGCGACGCAACCATAAAAACCATCAATATCATAAAGGGAAAAGCAGCAATGATGGAAATCGTCATAGCAGCGATAATGAAGTCGGTGGGACCGGCGAAAAAAACGAATAATAATAGCCCAGCCGCCAGCAGCATATTCAAATCACTGACGTAACGCACCCCTTTTTCCAAGGGAGTCAAAGCGCTCAACAGGAACACCACGGCTATACCGGCAAGAATCGCCAATTGTTGAGGGACACCAAACGCTAGATCAGAAACCGTGATAAGGCCGCTGTTGATCTGAATGACTCCCATCCCCACTGTGGTGGCTACCCCAAACACGGTAGAGACTACTGCCAGTATATCAATAGCCTTGCCTAAAAGCCCCTCAACCCGGCTGCCAAGACTATCGCGGAAAGCCTCGCTAATCAGGGCGCCTCGGGAACAACGGAAGCGAACATAGGCAATGGCTAGCGCCACGACAGCAAAATTAGCCTACTGATGGAAACCCCAGTGAAAAAGGGAGTAGCGCAGCCCTAAACTGGCAGCTTCCGGCATCCGCGCTGGCGCCTGGTGCAGGGGTGGGTCCACGTAGTGCGTCATGGGTTCAGCCACTCCCCAAAATACCAACCCTACCCCCATGCCAGCGGAGAAAATCATGTCTAGCCAGGTAGGGAAAGAGAATTCCGGCTCTTCTCCTTCGGCCCCAAGCCTCAACTTGCCATGATCACTGATAGCTACTCCCACGCAAAATACCAGAAAACCAGTAGTGACGAACAAATATAACCAGCCAAAATGCCGGGTGGTGAAATGCAATACGCCTTGAGACCATAGGGACAGATCGCCAGGCCAAAATATTCCTGCAAGCGAACATCAGTTTCTCAAAATTAATCGGCTTTCCATCTACCGTTTTGCCCGATACTATACTAGCAGCTTGTTTTTGATATGCCTCAACACAATCAAGCGGCTATGGACACAACATAAGATAAGACCAGAGATACTGTATCTAGCATATACTCGCCCACGATATAGCAACTCTTTCGGCATTACACGATATAGCAACTCTTTCGGCATTAAAGGAGAAAAAAGAATAATTTTATGTAGAGTGTATTATTATTTACTCAAAAATAAATAAAGCAATGCAAATTCATTACTTTCAACACGTACCCTTCGAGAAGCCCGCCAATATTGAAAAATGGGCAAGAGCTCATCACCATCCATTGTCGGCTACCCAATTTTATCGTGGCGATCCTCTACCCGACATCAAAGCTATTGATTGGCTGGTGGTGATAGGTGGCCCTATGAATGTTTACGAAGAAACTACCTACCCCTGGCTAGCACAGGAAAAAAAATTTATTGAACAAGCCATTAAAGAAGATAAAGTTGTGATTGGAATTTGTCTAGGAGCCCAATTAATTGCCGATGTGCTAGGCGCAAAAATATTTCCAAATCCATATAAGGAGATTGGCTGGTTTCCCGTCCAATTCACGGCGGAAGCCCATGCTTCATCCTTGCTTAGCTTCTTACCCCGGGAGCTCAGAGTTTTTCACTGGCATGGGGATACTTTTGAATTACCATCGGGCGCTATCCGATTAGCCCGAAACGAAGCCTGTCATAACCAGGGATTTATTTATAATAAGAAAGTGCTAGCTTTACAGTTTCACCTTGAAGTCAGATTAGAGAATGTACAGCAAATCATCGCCCATTGTGGAAATGAACTTATAGAGGACAGGTATATCCAAAAACCAGAAGAGATGCTATCCCAGAGGGAAGATTTCAGAAAAATTAATGGTGCTATGAAAGGTATTTTAGACAGACTTTTCCAGCAAACTGCTTCTTAAGTTCTGCAATATATCTATATATCTATGAATAAAATAACAAGGGTAAGATGGAGCGAGGGGGTACTCGTACTCGCCAGAGGAATCGTAGATGAGGGTCGTCTTTTCGGGTTCGGAGATGGGCGACCAGGTTAGTTCGTAGAAAAGAAGTTCCCGTGTTCCCGCCTTGGAGTCCTCTATAGATGGTGAACGCACCCCCCAGCGAGCGTGCGAAGCGTAGCGGCGCATCGAGCGCTAGTTTTACCATGAATTCCCGCGATGATTTTCTCGTTGCCACAAGCGCGACCTATCCTCGGGAGGAGGAGAAGTGATGCGCGTGGAGGGTGATACCCAACCGGGGGCCTTGCGCGCTAAGTCGTGGCCAGCCCAAGGCACCCATTGAAGCGCGAATTCTCCAGGCGGATGAGGTTTTGTAGGAACAAAATCGACATCAGTCATGGTGAAACTCCAAGTTCCAGTAGCGGTACAGGCACAAGGTGCCCAGCTCATCAGAACAAATGACGGGGACAGGATGATATTCCGGCGCTATTGCGAGATTTTTAGGTGAGAGCGGGAGGAGGGTCAGATCTTTTGTGCTTTCCACAGTGACGTCGAGGCCCATGGCCTTGGCCAAATTCTCGACCAGTCCGAGGACATAGTCTGGTTGGAATTTGCCGTCTATTTTAAACTGGGGATGACTGCCGGCGATTGTCCAGCTATTCAAAAAACCGGCGCCGAAGGCACCATCATCGCCACCACCGGAAATAGCAAGGAATACCGCGCGCAGTGGGAAACACGTTATCCTTATCACCCCACCCACGCCCCCGAGCAGGCGCTCGAGGACTATCGCCAATGCTGGCAAACGGAATGTCTGCTTGCGGTGATGAAGCTCCGGGGCTTCCCTCGAAGACACGCAAATATCACCGATCCAAACCGGGTCGCTCGATTGCTCGCGGTCATGACCTTGGCGCTGTGCTGGTGCTATAAGGTGGGGCTCTGGTTAGAGCGGCAACAACCCATTGAGATCAAAAAACATCAGCGCCGCGCTTGTAGTGGGGCCCGTTTGGGCCTGGATACGGTGCGCCAGGCTTTGCTCAATGGCGCTTCACAAGCACGCTTGATAGGCTACTGTATTCACTTCCTTTTCGATAAAAAGACCATCACATGGCAAACTCTTAGGAAAACGCTTTGTTTTTGTACCGTACTGAGGTTAATAGTTATGATTCAAGCGTTTTATTAGTTCTCCAGCTATTTCATTTGCTGTTTCGGAGAGGTTTTTTCTCATAACGCGATCCATAACTGAACCACGCTGACCTCCCCAACCATTTTGCCACGTAATTGCAGCGATTATATGACCGCCCGAGGTGTTAGTAATGCGAACGCTAGCACTTTCTGGCGTGCCATCTTTGGCATCCACGGCTTTTGCCGCAGGAACAGCATCAATACCTTTTTCTTGTAGTGCTGCAAATCCTTGCGAGGAGGTAACCTCAAATTCTTTTAATCCAGCCCGAGCTAAGATCGTAGTTGCTTCATTTGAATCAATAACTGTGAGGCCCCGGTTAAAAAGCTCTACACTAATAGCCTCACCAAGGACACCAGAACCAGGGGCAATCGCTATCCTTGAAATTGATTGGGGAGAGTGTGCTAACGGCTGGGTTAACGAGACCTTAGAACCCGCACAAGCAGTGAGAAAGAAGACGCCCACTAGAACAACAATTCCATTTCTAATTCTTCTATTATCTACCAACTCTTTAAACGCCCTTTTGATCTATATCCTATAAAGTAGGGTATCGGCCTTTTGGTAAAAAGGCTAAGCGTAGATATATTTCGTCTGAAAGTAGCCCCAGGGTGGCCCCAAACTAAAAAGGCTCACGCCTAATTGGTGTAAGACTTTGATTTTACTGGTGGGCCATCAAGGACTCGAACCTTGAAGCAACTGATTAAGAGTCAGAATACCTTTCTTTTTACCTACCCTTACCTAGTTTTAACTTTTTTTAATACCCCTTTCCCATCATGGCGTTATCGTCTATATTAGTCCCTGCTATTTTTATTTAGTTTTATATAGCGTACTTACGAGGCGCTTACAGGGTTAAAAAGAGGTTGCCCATGAAACCCGCACCACAGAGAACCAAGCTTACCAAGACGGTCGTTGATCGCCTGCCCGCGCCTACGAGGGGCCAAGCTTTCTATTGGGACAGCGCGCTACCCTGCTTTGGCGTGCGGGTATCGGCGGGAGGCGTGAAGTCATTTGTTATTCAAAAGCGCATTCAAGGCCGGGAGAAACGAATCACGCTAGGCAAGTACGGCCATTTAACACTCATGCAGGCCCGCAAGGAGGCCGCGCGGCTGTTAGGGGAAATTGCCGTAGGACGCAACCCATTAGCTGAGAAGGCGCAAGCAAAACTACGGGCCGTGACGCTCGGCGAGGCGCTTGAGCACTATCTAACCTCAAGGCCACTGAAAGCGCGCACCATTCAGGGAACGCGGCACACCATGGGAAAGTGCTTTAGTGACTGGATGAAGCGCCCCCTGACAAGCATTACCAGGGATAAAGTCGCCGCCAGGCATAAGCAGCTAGGCACCGCTAGCAAGTCCCACGCTAACTTAGCTATGCGGTATTTAAGGGCTGTCTTCAACTTCGCCATGGCGGACTATACCGATAACGAAGGCCGCCCTGTGATTGCGGATAACCCCGTCAACCGCTTGTCCGAGGCTAGAACCTGGTTCCGGGTAGAGCGCAGGCGCACGGTGATAAAGTCCCACGAGTTAAAGCCCTGGATGCAGGCCGTACAGAGGCTAGAGAATGGGGCAGCCCGTGACTACTTTATGTTGGTATTGCTAACGGGCCTTCGACGCACCGAGGCGCTTAATTTACGCTGGCAGAACGTGGACTTAGTCGCTAACACCCTTACAGTCCAGGACACCAAGAACCACCAGGCCCACACCCTGCCCCTATCCGACTACCTGACGGAGATGCTAGCGGCACGGCTAGAGGATACCTATAGCGAGTATGTGTTCAGCACCTCCAGGGGACGGCTTTCCAACCTGAGAGGCCCGCTTGCTGAGGTAAGGAGCTATGCGGGTATATCGTTTTCTATCCATGACTTAAGGCGCACCTTCGCCACTGTGGCGGACTCCCTGGATGTGCCAGGCTACGCCGTTAAAGCACTCCTTAACCATAAGGCGGCTAATGATGTGACGGCGGGCTATATCGTGGTGGATACGGAAAGGCTACGCGCCCCCATGCAGAAGATTACCGACTTTATGTTAAGGGCAGGCGGCTTATGGGAAGGGGGCGAAGTGGTGGAGCTTAGGCAGTACGGATGACCAGGCGCGAGAAGTTGCTAGAGGCTATTTGCACCAATCCCAAAGCAGTCCGGTTTGAAGATGCCTGCCAGGCCGCTAAGCACTTAGGCTTTATTCATCATGGCGGGAAAGGCTCTCACAGGGCATTCAAACGAAAGGGGGAACCCGTGCAGCTTAACTTCCAAAACCGCCAAGGGACTATTCCACCTTATCAGGCGCGGCAATTGATAGCGATGATACGCAAGTACGGAGGCAACCGATGAAGTATCTAATTGAGGTTTTCTGGAGCGATGAGGACAGCGGCTATATTGCGCTTGTACCCGACCTGCCAGGCTGTAGCGCATGGGGAGCAACGCCGGAGGAAGCTACACGGGAAATTCAGGACGCTATGACCGCATGGCTAGAGGCTTGCCAGCAGTCGGGGGAGTCCATACCGAAGCCTGCCGCCAAAGCAAGGTACGTGGCTTAGGACTTTATTTAACGGTTTTGGCTTTTTACCGATACACGGGCATAAGGGCTTAGCGGTTTTTAATTGCCCCCTGCGTTTTGCAGCAAAACACCCTATGTTGAGTATAGATAGGTTAATTATTTTTAATTACCCGTCAACGGGTTTTGAAATTCACCGATAAGGGTATATGACAGGCGTTAAGTGGGCCTGTTTGACATGAAGCAGCCCTAGGAGTGTTGGCGCACTCACTAGGGCCTAACCATAGAACAATTGTGAGGCGCTCTAAATGGCTACTTCTAATATTAGCAAAGAAACCCCTTCCTGTAATTCACCCCTTCAACTAGTAGGCGAGAGAGAAGCGGCCGCGATACTCTGCCGGTCGGTTTCTTATATGCAAATTTCCCGCTGGCGTGGTGACGCCCCCCTTCTACCGGATAGGCCGCGCCGTTAGGTACGACAAAAACGAACTCATTGAGTGGGTGAAGGCGCGGCGGTGTCAGTCCACATCACTATAACCCCCTAAACGCAGAAAAGCCCCGAGTTTACCGGGGCTTCCCTATTAATCTTTTCCCTCTCCCAAAGGAATAGATAACATGAATTATAACACTTCTTCCGCACTTTTGCACCTCAATAAATCCACCGTCAAGGACGCCGCACGCGGCCAATGGAGGACTATCCTTTCACCCCTTGGCGTCCCCCTACCGAACCACGGCAGACACGCACCCTGCCCCACCTGCGGCGGGAAAGACCGTTTCCGGTTCACCGACAAGCACGGCAACGGAGAGTATTACTGTAATCACTGCCGCGGCGGCGATGGGTTGCAGTTACTCCAAAACTACCACGGCTGGAGGTTTCAGGAAGCGATACAAAACGTTGCCGAATTGCTGAACCTGGAGGAAGAGACCTGCCAGCCTTTCGAGTTTGGCAAGTTCGACGCCGACAAAATCGCACCTAGCGGTAACCCTCAAACCCCGGCACCACGTCACCAGGAACCCGCAAAGCCGAAGCGCCCGCCCTCCAACATTCTCCAGCAGTGGCAAATGACGCGGCCAGCCAGCCCCGACCATACGTACCTGAAAATTAAACGAGTTCAGCTTTGCCCCGGTATCCGTCTGAGCCGAAATTACAGGCGGCTGGTCGTCCCTATGCGCTGCACAGAAAACCAATTATGGGGCATTCAAAATATTTCCCCGAATGGGAAGAAAACCGCCACTAAGGGCAGCGATAAGAAGGGGCATTTTTTCCCCATCAAGGGCCAAGATGATCGCGCCTTGTTCATCGTTGAGGGGCTAGCCACCGGGCTAAGCGTGCATGAGGCTACCGGGTTTCCTGTGGTGGTGGCGTTCGACGCCAACAACTTGCTACCTGTGGCGGAAAACATCCGGGCCGCGTGTCCTGATTTGCCCCTGGTGATAGCGGCGGATAACGATGCCTGGACGGACGGTAATCCAGGCATTACGGCAGCCATGGAGGCCGCCGAGGCTGTGGACGGGGCGATAGTATGGCCGGAGTTTGAGCCGGGGGCTGAAACAGTGGCGGGCAGACCCACCGATTTTAATGACTTGCAGCGTTTGTGTGGGGCTGAGGCTGTCCGGGACCGCATACGCGAATTATTGCCACGGGGCTTTGTTCCCGGATGGATTCCAATCAGGGGGGAGAGGGTTACCGAGGCGGCCAGCCTGGCGGGAGGTGCGGCATGAAGGCTAATAATGAGAAGGGAAACCTGCATAACCTATTCCTATTCCCAGAGGGCGAAACAGAAGCCCCAGGGGCCGCTTCCGGGAAGGCCACCAAGGCCAAGATACCATCAAGCGCCAAGCGTGCCCCGAAGGTTAAAGCGGATGCGGTGAACGACAAAGGGACCCCTGCCCCTTCCCTGAATGGAGAATCAAACCCTAAGACCCAGGCAGCCGAGACCACCCCGAAAGCTAAGGCCGACAAGAAAAAGCAGGTTGATATTAGGCCGCCTTGTTTCGCGGTGCATGATGATTTTTGCCTAGTTAACGGACGTGAGACATGCCCCGGCGTTTGGCGGTATGACGTGAAAGAGACCAAAGAGGGAACGGTCCTTGTTAGAGAGTGGGTAGCAACCCCCATTCATGTAAGAGCGATTACGCGCAACGAACAGGGCGAAAATTACGGGTTTCTACTGGAGTTCCTGGACGATGATAAAAAATGGAAAACCTGGTCCATGCCTAGACGGATGTTAAGCGGTAGCGGCGAGGATGTGCGCAAGGCGCTATTAGATAGGGGTGCGCGCATAGCTCCAGGAAAGGGAGGTCTGTTGAATAGATATTTCATGAAGCAATTCCCCAAGCGCCGCGTCACTTCAACATCCCGTGTAGGCTGGACCGATGACGGGGAAACCTTTGTATTCCCAAGGGAGTGTATTAGCAGCCTAAGAGGCAAGGAAGCCATTTTTCAGGCTGAAATGCTGGCCGAGGCCGACTATCCGAAAAAAGGCACCCTGGAGGGATGGCGGCGAAACATCGGCCAGCTATGCGAGGGTAACCCCGTGCTAACCATGGCCGTATCGGCGGCGCTGGCCGGGCCACTGCTGTTAAAAACGGATAAAAGCGAGGGCGCAGGCATTCACTTCTTAGGCGACAGTTCCAAGGGGAAATCTACCGCGTTACAGGTAGCCGCTAGCGTCTGGGGCAATCATGAGTTTATGCAATCCTGGAACAGTACAGCCAATGGATTAGAGGGCATAGCGGCGGCCAGAAATGACACCTGTTTAATTATTGATGAGATAAGCGAGGGCAACCCCTATGAGCTGGGTAAAATTGCCTACATGATAGCCAACGGCAGAGGCAAGAGCCGGGCTAACCGCATAGGGGAAGCTAAGGGAATAAGACGCTGGCGGATTGTGGCGCTATCCACAGGAGAGAAAACCCTTTCCTCCATGCTGGAGTCCGTCAAAATCGATGCCAATTCCGGGCAGAATGTTCGCCTTCTAAACATCCCTTCCACCGGGTTTAGTTACGGCGCGTTTGACTGCCTCCATGGTTTCGCTAGTGGGCGGGAGCTGGCGGATGCCCTCAAGCAAGCGCGCCACCATGACTACAGTCTAGTAGGTTACGCATTCATTGAAAACCTACTAAAGAGAAGGTCGCCAAACCTACCAAGCCGACTTAAGGACATTACCGACGAACTCAAGCCACTTGTTAACACGACCATAGAAGGGCGGGCAGCCGATACCATGGCCCTGTTCATCCTGGCCGGGGAACTGGGCATTGAATACGGCCTATTACCCTGGAAGCCTGGCGCGGCCATGGAGGCGGGCAAAATCCTGTTTGAGCTATGGCGGGATAACCAGACCGGGGACGGGACCGAGGATAAGCAGATTCTTAAGAATGTTAAGGACTTTATCGACAGGCATGGAGATAGCCGCTTTCAATTCAGAGGCACGCAACCTGATAAGGATTTTGTGACTATCAGGGATAGGGCCGGATGGTTTGAGATGAATGACGATAATGAAAGGGTTTACCTGTTTCACTCTAGCGGTCTGAAAGAGGCCGGGGGAGGGTTTGAACTTAAACGCGTTGCCCAGGCGCTAGATAGGGCGGGATGGGTAACCAAAAAAGGCAAAGGAAGGTTAAACCTTAGCTATGACTTTAGAGACTTCAAGGGCAGGCTTTACGCTATCAAGCCAGAATCGAATTTAGATTAACGTTTTTGGACTGGTGAGTGTGGTGAGAAATGTTAACCGCCTTACTCTCCCAAGGGTTTCGGCGCTTCCTCACCACACTCACCACTAGAAAAACGCAACTTTGAATTTATTTTTTGAAAAAGGACTTTGCTTACCATGAAAAAAGTTATCCACAATGATTTTCAAAACCCCACCTTCCGCAAGCACATGGACGATTATCTAGCCCTCAACGAAACCTTGGGGGATTCCCACCTGCGGATGGGGATATCAAAGCGGTGCATTGATTGATATGGAAATTAAACTGGTGCCGGTTCGAGAAGATGATATAGGCGGTACGCTCAATTGGGAGAACGGAGAGTTTACAGGGTTTCGCTCGGGGGTGGTGACAGAAGAGGCCCAACATGCGCTCAAGCTCGGCTATGTCTCCTATACCCCGCTCGCCCTCTACAGCGACAAAAGCCCTTTTGAGGACAAGGAAGCCTTGGCCATTGTGTTGATTAAGATGGGTTACAAGCTGCCTGAAAACCTAGCCGAGAGCGTTACCTTTACCGACCGCCCTGAAGGAGTGATTTACTAAAACCTGGACGACCTGCCCGAGGGGATGGATGCTCAAACCATGGAGGACATTCTCTTAGCGACCGGGTTTAGCAAGAAGGAAGGCCGGTATACTTATACCTTGCCGGGCTGGTAATCCCCCATCAATAGGGGGCTGTCTCACCATGAGGCAGCCCTTCTGCTCCCTGAGAGAATTGAGTTTCGAATAACCTTATACTTTGTAGGGTTAATCAAGCGATATAAAAGGCCACACCTTTACAAAGGGGAGCGCGTTTCCCTCTTCTTTGAGGGGGGGCAAACCGTTTGCAGCGCCTCCACGAAGCGAGCCCCCTTCCCCCTGGTTGGAATGCTCTTTCTTTTAGGGGCTCAATTTTCTTCTAACACTTACATAGCACTTACCCGGGCAATTTCCCTAAGCGGCTATCTTTCGGTAAGTCGCTGTTTTTAAATGGTGGGCCATCAAGGACTCGAACCTTGAACCAACTGATTAAGAGTCAGCTGCTCTACCAATTGAGCTAATGGCCCAAAAAGCCTGCTATAAATTTTACTCGTAATGTTGTTTCTTGCCCCTATTAGATTAAAGGTGTAGGAAACAATTGCTAAATTTGGGGTGAGCGATGGGATTTGAACCCACGACCACAGGAGTCACAATCCTGCGCTCTACCAACTGAGCTACGCCCACCATAAAAACCAATAATTATACCTCAGTTACGCGATAAAATGCAGTCTTTAACCGTATACATGGTCCGCCTGGTAGGATTCGAACCTGCTGTCCTGGTGCTTAGAAATGCTTCGTTTCAACCAGAAGAAATGCACCCACTACCCCCTTACAACCAATAATAATCAATAGCTTATATTAAATTACCAAACCTTCTTAGTGCTATAACAAAAGCAAATTTGCACGACGATTGCTAATTTCAATTCGCCCAACTCGCTTTTAATTATGGCAAAAATAAAAGGCTAAATATAGTCTTTCGTCGTACTTACGCAACCGAGCAGGATCACATGCCAGTTCATCAACCGCCGCTGCGGCTGTTTCCTCTAACCAAAACTCGCGAAACTTCTGACCTTTAGCCCAGGAAATACTTCGCCTCCAGCACCTGCTGCCAGGTCTACCCCATCTATTCAAAGGCAACTAGGCTCCTTCTCCCATTTCCGGAAGCCGTGGATACAGGTTCGGGCTGTCCCCCAACACCATCTTATGGCTACCCTCTGCTCTTTAAGTGGTGAGACGGTAGTTTCGGCTCTGGCTCGTTAGGCTGCGCTCAACGCCCAAACATGGAAGTCTTGTTCAGGGAAAAGCTCATAATATTCCACATCTATTCTCCTCTAATCTCAACTCACTAACCGCCCCTAGATTAGGCCATGTTATCAAGGTGTACATAAAGATTAAATTGAGAAGGGGGGCACTTCCTGTCCGGTCAATTTCCAAAATACCAAAAGGATATTTTAATTCCAACTTCTAAAGAGCGAAAAAAAGCTACCGATAAAGTATCAAAGTACGTATAAAAATTTAGGATAGAAAAACTCCTCCTTGTCAAAAAATAATACCATTAAAAAATCTTACAATGTTTCGATTGATAGCGGCTTTAGCACTCTTCCTCTTTATAGTTAATGTAACTATCGCAGCCGAAAAACAAATAGTTTGCGCTAAATATAGAAAAGACTACGGTTGGTCTTCAGGATATAGAGTTGAGGCAACGATCATTAAGGGGGTAGAACTTAATAAAGCCACAGTAACCTTTAACTACAAACCGATTTCAACGTATGTCGTTATATTCTGGGATAAAGGGCAGGCTAGTATTATTGAGCTAGATTTCCCAATTTTAACTGGGGTTGGTCAGCCTGGAGAAGATCAAAAGGGCAGAAAATGGAAAATATCCAAAAGTAGCATTTGCTTTTAGGTGGACGTTAGTTTAATGAGTAGAGGATACATCTATATATTAACCAATCCCTCTTATGAGAAAAATTTACTTAAAATTGGCAGAACTTCTCGCTCTCCCGAAATAAGAGCCGAAGAAATATATAAAAGAGCCACTGGCGTTCCTACCCCATTTAAAGTTTCTTTCAAGAGAAAAGTTTTAAATTGCAAGGAAGCTGAAAGACTTATACATACCCGTTTGAAAACCTATAGACCTCATAACTCTAGGGAGTTTTTCAAATTATCTATAAATGAAGCCGTAAGTATTGTAAATCAGGTTTGTGAAGAGATAGATCACTTAAGTACTCCAAATCAAGAAAACGAGAAGTATAAACAAAATCCTCCCCGGAAGGTTTCAGTACCACAACGAATTCCTGGCTATTTCTATCTTTATAATAATTTTGGTAAATTGAAATACGGACTTACAGTTAACAATCCTTTTGGGGATAGAAATTTAAACATATTGATTTGTTATAAAGTTTATGATGGCAAGGCTGTATCAGCAGTCCTAAAGAAGAATCGTAATATCGAAAAACAAGGAGGCAGTTGGATACTATCTTTCAGAGAAATTATTTCTATGTCTGGATCGAACTATAGTATTCTGAAAGAGCAAGAACCCAGTCCTAACGGGGATCAGGTAGAAACTAATTCTCCACCTAAATATAACACTCCAAAAAGCCAAACACCTGATTCAGAATCTAAAATAAAATATCGGGAATCAAAGCCTAGCTGGCTTCAGTGGGTACTGTTTGTGTTAGCGAAAATAGCTTTAGTAGCCGGAAGCCAGGGTTATTTTGGCTAAGGCCGTTAATAATAATTTTAGAACACGATCTACTTTATTTCTAGTGCTAATCGCCTATACCTACCACAGTTTTTAGGTAAACTTATTTGTTTGCACCGGATTCCTGTGGGGGATGATTAATATTCCAGCCTATAAGGGCATGATTGATTGCTCGACTGATAAGAATAATTAGCAGTTTGATCGGCTTCAGTCTTTAGACAGTAATCTCTAAATTGGATGAGGCTTTAGGAGTTAATCCAGTCAGGCTGTATTTACCTAACCATTTTGGTTAGTTCTAGAAGGTACTTCTTTAGTATATCTATCAAGTATTTCACCAAGTAAAGAATTTCTCTTTCAATCTCGCTCTCTAATTGTTTATTCAAACTAGAGCATTCTTCCTACCCTTCAATGATTTATTAACTAACGTATGTCCTTTTACTCTGGCTTTTCTTACCGGCGATCCCTTCTTTTTCTAATTGTAGCTACTATTTATCCTTTTGTTGTAGCAAAATTGTGCCATAGATAATAGCTATACTCATTATAAATGATATCGTATATTAATATGGCGCGCCCGGTAGGATTCGAACCTACTACCCTCGGCTTAGAAGGCCGATGCTCTATCCGAATGAGCTACGGGCGCATGGAACGGCATCCCCACAACTCATGGGCTAACTAATATGCCGCCGCTACAAGTAAACTGGTCGGGGTAGAGGGATTTGAACCCCCGACCCTCTGCTCCCAAAGCAGATGCGCTACCAGGCTGCGCTATACCCCGAAACATGAAATATTAAGGTGAGCCGGCGAATGCGTCAATGTATTTTCTCTTCTCTTGCCGACTATCTGATTCTGGCCCCGCTTTTTTAGCAGTCTTTCCTCTCATGCAATTATAATAACAAATTATGCTCCCCATTACTGAACTATTAACAATTAAGGATCATTCATGAGCGCTAACATCCTTGACGGGAAAGCCATTGCCGCCAATATTCGGCGAAACATCAAAAAACGAGTTCAAGAAAGAATAACAGCCGGACTCCGCCCGCCAGGATTAGCAGTCATACTGCTTGGCAGTGATCCCGCCTCCCAAGTCTACGTTCGTAACAAGCGCCGCGCCTGCGAAGAAGTGGGTTTCAAATCCTTAGCTTATGATCTGCCGGCAGATACCACCCAGGCTAACCTACTCGCGCTCATCGACCAGTTAAACGCAGATTCAACCGTAGACGGGATTTTGGTCCAATTGCCTCTTGGAGGACATATTGATGCTGAGCAAGTGATCGAGCAAATTCGCCCCGATAAAGACGTGGACGGCTTCCATCCCTATAATATTGGGCGACTAACTTTGCGCCTTCCCCTGCTTAGACCCTGCACACCTCATGGCGTGATCACCCTTTTGCGCACCACGGGGCAAGACCTGAGAGGCTTGGAAGCGGTTGTAGTTGGGGCCTCTAATATCGTAGGACGGCCTATGATGCTAGAGCTGTTGCTGGCTGGTTGCACGGTAACTATTTGCCACCGTTGGACCCGTGACTTACACAAGCCTATTTCAGAAGCCGATATCGTAGTTGCTGCCGTGGGTAAACCCCACTTAATCCAAGGAAAATGGATCAAGCCTGGCGCAACGGTTATTGACGTGGGTTTTACCCGGCAACCGGACGGTACCTTAACCGGTGACGTAGAATTCGAATCGGCCCGGCAGCGGGCCTTGTGGATCACGCCTGTGCCTGGCGGGGTAGGCCCCATGACCATTGCGACCTTGTTACAAAACACCCTTTACGCTACAGAAAAACTACACGAGTGAGGGTTTTGCTGGACCATAGGTGGGTTAAAATGCTAGCCTCGCCGCCAGAGAGTTCCTGCCGCTGTATCTTCCAAAGTAATGCCTTGGTCCTTCAGTATTCCACGAATACGATCCGCTTCAGCCCAGTCTTTATTTTTACGGGCAACCGTCCGCTGGGCAACTAACTGCTCAATGCCGTCATGGGAAAGGACGGCTTCTTCCCCCGCCGCGGCAGTGTCAGGAATAGCGGCTACCTGGCGGGAATCGCGCAGAAACTGCTCAGGCTCATGGGCCAGCAACCCTAAAATACCGCCCAAAGATCGTAGCAGCACAGCTAAAGATTGCCCCTTCTCGGTATCACCTGCCTCGCGAGCGCGGTTAAGGGCATGGCGGACTTCATTTAACAGGGCCAAGGCTTCAGGAGTATTAAAATCATCGTCCATAGCTTCCCGAAAGCGCAACACAAAAGGATCTCCCCCATCGGTAAATTCCCAGCTTAATCCTTGCGCGGATGCTCGGTCTTCGCCTCTTGGTATTCCCCGTAGCGCCGTATATAAGCGGGTCATGGCGGCTTTAGCGGTATCCAGTTGCTGCTTGGTATAGTTCAAAGGGCTGCGGTAATGACTAGAGAGAATAAAATAGCGCAGCACTTCGGGATGATAGTGCTCCAAAACTTCACGCACGGTGAAAAAATTACCCAAGGACTTGGACATTTTCTCATCATTCAGCCGCACGAAGCCATTGTGCATCCAATAGTTGACGAACTTACCGCCTGTCGCCGCCTCACTCTGGGCAATCTCGTTCTCATGGTGGGGAAACTGGAGATCCTGACCGCCACCATGAATATCAAAATGAGTCCCTAATTCCTGGATAGACATGGCCGAGCACTCAATGTGCCAGCCAGGGCGTCCTGGTCCCCAGGGCGATTCCCAAGCAGGCTCACCGGATTTGGCGGCTTTCCACAGGACAAAATCCAAGGGATCGGTTTTAGCCTCGTTCACTTGAACCCGTTCGCCAGCCCGCAAGTCTTCTAAGTGCCTGCCAGAAAGGGCGCCATAACCCTCGAAATGGCTGACATCATAGTAGATATCCCCATTTTCTCCTTGATAGGCATAACCTTGGTCCAGCAATTGCCGTACCATGGCCAGGATGGCCTCCATGGATTCTGTGGCTCGCGGTTCCCGATCCGGGGGCAGTATCTGAAGGCTTGCTTCATCCTCATGCAGGGCCTGAATGTAACGGGCGGTTAGGGTATGAATACTTTCTCCCCTTTCATTGGCGCGGTGAATGATTTTATCGTCGATATCCGTGATGTTCCGCACATAGATCACTTCAAATCCACTGGCCCGTAGATAGCGAACCACCATATCAAAGACGACCATAACGCGGGCATGGCCCACATGGCACAGATCGTAGACCGTCATGCCGCATACATACATGCGCACCTTGCCGGATTCAATGGGAATAAATTCCTCTTTCCTCCGGGTTAAACTGTTATAGATACGCAACATAAACGAATTCCTGAAATTTTAATACGATTGGTCTACGCAGTTTTGGAGTCGCTGTCGAACCCGCGCTACCCCCATCAAAGGAAGCAAGCGAGCCAATTCTGGGCCATCTAACTCTCCAGTAAAGGCTGCCCGCAAAGGGAGAAAAAGCGACCGGCCTTTTGCGCCCGTAGTTTGCTTGAGTTGAGCAGCAAGCGCTTTAAAATCGGTACCAGAACCGTCAACAGCGGCTAATGCCTGGGTAAAGAATTGGGCGCCCGCCTCATGGATAATGGGTAAGATGCCGTCCTTGAGCACAAGCTCTTCGCTAAAGAGCACTTTCGCCCAATGAAGAGCATCTTCAGGTAAAACTACGTTAGGCCGAACAGTTTCGATAAAATCCTGATATTTATCGGCTGGTACCTGGGAAGCGGCTACCGGCGCTAGCCACCGCTCCAAGGTGTCAAGATCACAGCGAGCCAGGGCCTCCCGTTGCCAATGATGAAGTTGTTGTGGATCAAAGCGTGCCGGTGCCCTCCCCAGCCGCGCCAAGTCGAATTGAGCAGCCAGAGTATCCAAATCCAGAAAACCGCTATCTTCATAATGATGACCTAGCCGAGCCAGATAATTACATAATGCTTCTGGCAAATAGCCTGCCTCCCGTAATTCCCGGACGCTGCGACTCCCGTGACGCTTGGAGAGGGGAGCGCCATCGCGGCCCACGATCATGGCAATATGTCCATAGCGAGGTATCGGCAGCCCCAAAGCCCGGAGTAACAGGATTTGGCGCGGGGTGTTGGTCAGATGATCCTCGCCCCTCAAGACATGAGTAACACCCATCAGGGCATCATCTAGAGCATTGCTAAAAAAGAACGCAGGTGAACCATCAGTACGCCGGATTATAAAATCACCGATATCTCCCGTTGCAAAACGCTGGGGACCCCGTACTAAATCCTCAAATTCGATAGTGGTAAGGGACGGCACACGAAACCGCAGAGCGGACTTAAAGCCTGCCGCTAATTTACCTTCTACTTCCTCGGGGCTGAGACGGGCACAGGTTCCCGGATAGCGGGGGGCTTGGCCTGCAGCTAACTGCCGCTTGCGCACTCGCTCAAGTTCCTCCTGGGAACAAAAACAAGGATAGGCCAATTTTTCAGCCTCTAAACGCTGAAAATCAGCCTGGTAAACAGAACGCCGCTGGGATTGCCGGTAAGGCCCTGCTTCTCCTTCCACTTCCGGCCCCTCTTGCCATTCCAGAGCTAACCAGCGCAGATCTTCCATCAATGCCGTCACATATTCCTCGCTACTCCGTTCCTGATCTGTATCTTCAATCCGCAGCAGAAACAGGCCACGGCTGCGCCGGGCTAGCAGGGCATTAAACAAAGCGGTACGTATATTTCCCAGATGCAAGAGTCCACTGGGGCTTGGGGCAAAACGGGTCTTAAGCGCAGTTTTATTCATGGCTTAGCATAATAATAGAAAAATCAGCTAGTCACAAAAATTACTGGCTTAGAATTTTTCTCGTTGGGGCTAAAACATGGATGTTTAGCGACCCCCTAGTAAGGTTGCCTGCCTGTGCGTGTCCGCACGCAGACAGGCGAAGTGAAACGGCGCGCCGAACGGGAGGGCCGCATTACTTGCGTTTTGCCATGAATTCCCGTTTCACGGCCTCCGAGAGAAGGGTCTCCGTCATATTTGCAATCGACCTGTTTTGTTGTTTTGCCATCTCGACAATTTTGGCGCGTAGCTCGGCATCTATCCGAAGGTTCAACGTTTCTTTTTTCATTGCCGGAACAACCTGTTTGTGTTACATTCAATTTATGGTAACATAATGCGCCTACCCCTTCAGGTTCTACCCCACAACTGCGCAAAAGCGGCAATTGGCTATTGAGCTTAGCCCTGCCCGGTTTGTATGGAACTGGGCGTTGGAAACCCGAACGAAGGCGTACCAGGAAGACAAGGTGAGAAGGGACCGAACTGCTGTCAGTCATGGCGAAACTCCAAATAACGATATTCGCGTAATATAGCCAGTTTCAGAAATCTAATTGATAATCCTTAATCTCAATCAAAACAGGTTTACATTTATGCACGCTTCCCCAAAAACACTTACTTTCCTTTTGCTTGGCATATTTAGCTTCGCGGCTGAAGCAGGCGGTGGAGCAGTATCTCCGGATCAGCCACAGGTTAAATTACAAACTACCCTGGGTGATATTGTGATCGCACTCAATCCGGAGAAAGCGCCCGTCACCGTAGAAAATTTTCTCCGCTATGTGAACGAAGGCTTCTACAACGGTACTTTGTTTCACCGGGTAATTGACAATTTTATGATTCAAGGCGGCGGCTTCGATACCGATTTTAACTCCAAATCAACCCACGATCCCATACAGAATGAAGCAGATAACGGACTTAAGAACGAGGTAGGGACCATCGCCATGGCACGTACTTCTGATCCCCATTCAGCTACCGCTCAATTTTTCATTAACGTCGCCAACAACGCTTCTCTAAACCACCGGAACCAGGATCGCCAAGGCTGGGGTTATGCGGTTTTTGGCCAGGTCATCGAAGGCATGGACGTGGTCGATGCCATCAAAAAAGTAAAGACAGGCAGCAAAGGGAATCACAGAGATGTCCCCTTAGAGCCTGTTATTATCGAGCAGGCCACCGTCGTGGAGAATTGATGATAGCGGGACTCCATGGCTACATTTTTCATCTCGGACCTTCACCTCGGAACAGGCAAAACTGAGATTCAGTTACGGGCTATCGAGTTCCTCTCCCAGGAGGCGCCTTATGGAGATGCCCTCTATATCCTGGGTGACCTGTTTGACTATTGGATCGGAGATGATGCGCCCACAGCGGAGGGCCTGGCCATTATCACGGCCCTCCGCCGCCTGGCAGATGTCGGTGTAACTCTCCATTTCCTTTCTGGAAACCGGGATTTTCTGGTGGGTCAGGTGTTTTCTCAAGCAAGCGGCTGCCAAATTCTGTCCGATCCTGCCATCATTGACCTCTACGGAGTCCCCACCCTGTTAATGCATGGGGATACGCTTTGCACGGACGATGTGGCCTATCAACGGGCCCGGGCCCGGCTACGCCGGCCAGCTATTCTCCGAACTTATCTGGCCCTACCAAAGTCCTGGCGCCGCGCTGTTGCCCAGCGCTTGCGCCGCCAGAGTCAGGCCCATGTTCAACACCAACCCCTAACAATCATGGACGTAAATCAAACCGCGGTTGAAACGGCCCTCCGAATTCATGGGGTCAAACAGCTCATCCATGGCCATACCCACCGTCCAGCGGTACACCATTTTACCGTTGATGGCCACCCCAGACAACGGATTGTCCTTGGCGACTGGGATCGTGGAAAGAGCGCCCTTAGCTGCACTCCAGAGGGGTTTCATTTTTCCGATTCTCGGATATTAGAACCGCGCTTTGGCAACCTTCAGGGGTGAGCCGCCACCTTTTGTTCCAAGAGATTAACGAGTGCTTGGGGACGGACTAGCCCTGGCAACACCGTACCATCTTCCAGCATCAGGGTCGGAGTAGCATTAACCCCCAAAGATTGACCGAGTTTAAACTGATCAGCCACGGGATTCTCGCACTTAGCAGTATCTTCAACCGATTTCCCTGCCTTGGCTTGAGTCATTGCCTGATGGGGGTCCTTAGCACACCATACCTCTACCGCCTTGTCATAGGAGGAAGAGCCAATACCGGCACGGGGAAAGGCAAGATAACGGATTTTAAGCCCCAAAGCATTGTACTCTTCTATATGCTGGTGTAATTGGCGGCAGTAACCGCAATCAATATCGGTAAAGACATTCACGGTGTGTTTTGCCTGCTTTGGTCCAAACACAATCATATTCTGTTCATCTAGGTCGCTGATCGCCGCAGCCCGTATAACCTTGAGCCGCTCCTCGGTCAAATTAGTCCGGGTTGCCAAGTCGACCAACTGCCCTTGCACCATATAACGGCCATCCTGGCTCAGATAAAACACTTGCCCTTCCAGCACCACTTCATAAATGCCAGGAATAGGCGCCGGTTTGATGCTTTGTGGCTCCACTCCCGGCACTAATTTTTGCAGAGATGCCCGCACCGCCTTGATTTCCTCGTCTCCAACCACAGAAAATGAGAGCGTAACCAATCCCCCCGCCAATAGAAAACCCAGTAATTTCTTTCCCATCGTTATGCCCTAATATTAATCACGAAAGTTAATGTACTGCAGGGGTAAATCCAAATCGGCCTCCCGCAGCAAAGCAATCACTTGCTGTAAATCATCCCGTTTTTTGCCTGAAATTCGCACTTGCTCTCCTTGAATAGCAGCTTGGACCTTGAGCTTGCTCTCCTTGATTATTTTGATGATTTTACGGGCGGTATCCTTATCGATACCTTGCCGTACTTGAATGGACTGGCGGGCCCGCTTCCCTATGATTTCTGGCTCCTTAGCTTCTAGACAATCCACATCCACCCCCCGCTTAGCAAGCTTAGTATCCAGTATGGTTCGCATCTGTTGAAGCTGAAATTCACTCTCAGCAACCAATATGAGTTCTTCTTCTGACTTCTCAATATGAGCCTCGGTTCCACGAAAATCGAAGCGGGTACCGATTTCACGATTAACCTGGTCAATGGCGTTTTGTAGTTCATGCTTGTCAACTTCAGAAACCACATCGAATGTAGGCATTGCAAGGATCTCCTTAAACAGGGTGACGCTAAAAAGCTATAGCAGGACACGGGGAAATTTAAGCAGCCGTATCAAATATGCTTTAGCCGCGAGGATGATGCTGCTGGTGAAGCTGTTGCAAACGAGCTCTAGCCACGTGCGTGTAAATTTGCGTAGTCGAAAGGTCTGCATGCCCAAGCAAAATTTGCACTACCCGCAGATCCGCCCCATGATTCAAAAGATGGGTGGCAAAAGCGTGGCGCAAAGTATGAGGTGAAAGGGCCTTTTGGATACCAGACTGGCGGGCATAACGCTTAATCAGATACCAGAAAGCTTGCCGACTCATGGCGCCGCCGCGCCGGGTCAGGAATAATATTTCATTAACCTGACTCCTAACTAATCCTAGACGGGCTTCACGGCAATAACGGTCAAGCCAGCTCAGCGCAACTTCTCCTAAAGGCACCAAACGTTCTTTATTGCCTTTACCACTTAAATAGACTACTCCCTGCCGAGGATTCAATTGAGGAAGAGTTAAATTAACTAATTCAGAAACCCGCAGTCCGGTAGCATATAAAGTTTCCAACATCGTTCGATCCCGTAGTCCCAGGCTATCCTCAGTCTTAGGGGCGGCTAATAAGGCTTCCACTTCCTCTTCACTCAATGACTCGGGCAAGAGCCTCCCAAGCCGAGGGGACTCCACACGATCACTGGGGTCGTTGTCGCGGATTTTCTCCCCCATGAGATAACGGTAAAAACGGCGTAGGCTAGAAACCGAACGGGCAACGCTTCTAGATTTGTCGCCCCCTTCCAAGCGGTGCGCTAGATAGGCCAGCAAATCTTCCCGTTGCGCCCCAATGAGGGTTCGTCCCTGGGAGTGCAGCCAGCGGGAAAATCTCTCTAAATCACGGCGATAAGCCGCTAGAGTATTCTCCGCCAGCCCTTCTTCTAACCATAAGGCATTCAGAAAGCGCTCCAGGTGCCCCTGATCGGCTGAGAAGCGAGCCTGTTCAGAGCTTATCATCCTCCCTCCGTCTCATGCCGCAACAGCCATGCCTTGATATCCAGGTAAGGCCCCTCCGTAGCGCCACTATAACCCCCCAAACCTTGGCTGGAAATCACCCGATGGCAAGGGATAAAAATAGGTAAAGGATTGCTGCGACAGGCAGCGCCTATCGCTCGTGGGCTGGTTTTTAATTTCTTGGCAAGCTTGCCATAGGTGACCGTCGAACCTGGTGGTATAAGGCGCAAAGTATGCCAAACCCGCTTCTGAAATGCTGTTCCCTGTGGCAGGAGAGATAATGTAAACATGACTCTAGGATCGGCAAAATAAGCTTGAAGTTGAGCGAGCGCTACCCGCGCAGTGGAGTCTGAGGGAAAATATTCTGGAATATTAGGTGGCAAAAAATCCAGGCCGATCAAAATATTTCCAGAAGTGGATAATCCCAACTTGCCTAGAGGGGTGGCTACAATCGCCCCATAAACGGAATGCACCATAGCCTTGCTCCAAAAACCAAAAAAGGCACTTCAATCTGAAGTGCCTTGGCTAGCCTTTATCTCATTTATTCAAATTTTGGAGTTTCGCCATGACTGATGTCGATTTTGTTCCTACAAAACCTCATCCGCCTGGAAAATTCGCGCTTCAACGGGTGCCTTGGGCTGGCCACGACTTAGCGCGCAAGGCCCTCAGTTTGGTATCACCCTCCACGCGCATCACTTCCCCTCCTCCCGAGGATAGGTCGCGCTTGTGGCAACGGGAAAATCATAGCGCGAATTCATGGCAAAATGCAAGTAACCTGGCCCTCGTGCTCGTAGCAAAGTTTCACTTCGCACGCTCGCTGAGGGGGTCGTTCACTATCCATGGAGAGCTCCAACGTTAAATCTTTTCTTTAATACGGGCCGCCTTGCCTCTCCGCTCCCGCAGATAATAGAGTTTAGCACGGCGCACATCACCCCGGCGTTTAACCAGAATACTTTCTAAGGTAGGACTATGGGTCTGAAAAACCCGCTCAACCCCTTCCCCATGAGAAATTTTGCGCACGGTAAATGAAGAGTTGAGACCACGGTTACGCTTCGCAATCACAACCCCTTCAAAGGCCTGTAAACGTTCACGCGTGCCCTCTTTCACCCGAACCTGCACCTGAACCGTGTCTCCTGGACAAAATTCTGGTAAATCTTGCTTTAGCTGCTCTGATTCAATTGCCTTAATAATATTATTGCTCATCTCGGTTCCCTATGTTCCGCCTGATATTCCCGAATAAACTCAGCAAGTAAGTGTTGCTGCTCCAGATCTAATATCCGCCTACTCAATAAATCCGGCCGCTTAAGCCAGGTCCGACCCAGTGCTTGCTTTAACCGCCAGCGACGAATAGCTTTATGATCGCCGCTTAGTAACACAGGCGGCACTCTATAACCCTCAATTACCTCCGGGCGCGTGTAGTGAGGACAGTCAAGCAAACCATTAACGAAGGAATCCTGCTGAGCGGACTCCGCTGCACCTAATACACCGGGTAGCAATCGCGCCAAACCGTCTATTATTACCATGGCCGCTAGTTCTCCACCGCTCAAGACATAATCGCCGATGGACCATTCTTCATCGACTTCCATTTCGATGAGACGCTCATCCACCCCTTCGTAGCGGCCTGCCACAAAAAGCAAGGATTCATTGCTAGCCAATGCCTCCAATCCCGCTTGATCTAGCCGTCGCCCCTGGGGAGAAAGATATAAGACTCGGCAACCTTTCCCTAACTCGGCGCGTCCCACGTGAATAGCATCGCGGAGAGGCTGAATTCCCATCACCATACCCGGCCCCCCACCATAGGGCCGAGCATCTACGGTGCGGTGCCGATCATGGGCGAAATCTCTTGGATTCCAAAAATTTAATGATATTTTCCCTTGTTTTAAGGCACGCCCGACCACCCCGGAGTCCCATAGCGCATCAAACATACCGGGAAACAGGGTGATCACGCCAAAGCGCATCTTCAACTCCCCTCCCAGGGTACTAGGAAAACTAGAAATCCGGATCCCAATCGACAGTCAATAATCCTTGCTGGAGGTCTACTTGCTTAACGATCATTCCCATCAGGAAGGGGAGTAACCGCTCCCGCTCCCCTCGAACGACAAGTACGTCATTTGCTCCCGTCTCCAGCAAACGGTCGACCTGGCCAAGCACCTCCCCTTGCAGAGTGATCACCTGCAGCCCAATGAGGTCACTCCAATAATATTCGCCCTCTTGGGGAGGGGGCAGCTGATCCCGATGAACAGCAATTTCACAACCTACCCAGAGAGCCGCCACATCCCGCTCATCGATTCCTTCCAAGGCAACCACAATTCCCTTGCCTTGGACGCGTCCCTTCCTTAACCGACGCGCTTGCCAGGCTCCATTCTGCTGCAGGTACCAAGGCTCATAATCCAGAATATTATTCCGGGGTTGGGTATAGGAATACACCCGAAGCCAGCCCTGTACGCCATATAACCCCGAGATACGTCCGACGAGGACATAACGCTTATCGTCAGTCGCTTCCTGCCCTAGCTCCACTAAATAGAATTTTTTCTAGGCTGAATAAGATTTAAATAGCTGGGCGACCCGTTCGGAAGGCTGAGCCCCCTGAGATAACCAATAGTTAGCCCGCTCCATATCAATTCGCAGAGGGACTTCTCCCCCCGCCGCAATAGGGTTAAAAAAGCCTAATTGTTCAATATAGCGCCCGTCACGCTTGCTGCGCTTATCGGCCACCACAATACTATAAAAAGGACGTTTTTTCGCCCCTCCTCTCGCCAAGCGGATTATTACCATTGCACCTCTTGCCTCGTTGCACTTTAATCTTTGTGAAAAACTAGCAGATTTTACGCGAAATTCTCAGGCTTGAGAAGCGTAGCCTCAGAAGGGCATCCCCGGCGGAAGCCCCCCTTTCATTCCCCTCATCAGCTTAGCCATCCCTCCTTTGCGCGACATCCGCTTCATCATCTTTTGCATCTGGGCAAACTGCTTAAGTAAACGGTTGACCTCCTGAACCTGAGTGCCCGACCCAGCCGCAATGCGCCGTTTGCGAGAACTTCTAATAATTTCCGGCCGTTGGCGCTCACGGGGAGTCATGGAATTGATAATCGCCCCAAGACGGATCAATTCCCGATCATTAACCTGATCGGTCGCACCCGCAGGCAAGTTGATTCCCGGTAATTTATCAAGCAAGTTCGAAACTCCGCCCATTTCGCTCATTTGCTGCAACTGCTGACGGAAATCTTCTAAATTGAAACCTTTTCCCTTCTTAAGCTTTTTGGCAAGCTTCTCCGCCTTATCTTTATCAAGCTTCTGCTCTACCTCTTCCACCAGGCTTAACACATCGCCCATACCCAGTATGCGGGAAGCCAAGCGATCTGGATGAAAGAGTTCAAGGGCGGCGGTTTTCTCCCCAACGCCTAAAAATTTGATAGGCTTACCCGTGATCTGGCGGATAGACAAGGCTGCCCCACCGCGAGCATCGCCATCAACCTTGGTGAGAATAACCCCCGTCAGCGCTAGAGAATCATTAAAAGCCTGGGCCGTATTCGCGGCATCCTGCCCGGTCATACTATCCACCACGAATAAGGTCTCAACCGGCTTCACTGCGTCATGTAAGCGCTTGATCTCCGCCATCATCAAGTCGTCCACATGCAACCGACCCGCAGTATCAATAATAAGCACATCCAACACTTGGGTCCGGGCCTGCTGAATCGCCCCCTGGGCAATAGCAACCGGGTCTTCGGTAGGCTTGCTTGGGTAAAACTCTACCCCCACCTCGTTGGCGAGGGTTTCAAGCTGTTGAATCGCTGCTGGTCGGTAAACATCGGCACTAGTCACGAGCACCGACTTCTTTTGCTGTTCCTTCAGCCAACGGGCGAGTTTGGCTACCGTGGTTGTTTTACCAGAACCCTGTAAACCCGCCATCAAGATTACGGCGGGAGGGCGGACATCCAACTTCAGTCCTTCCGCAGCCTCTCCCATAACCGCCATAAGCTCTTCATGGACGATTTTAATAAACGCCTGGCCTGGCGTAAGACTGCGCAACACCTCCTGGCCAATCGCCCGCTCCCGAACCTTTGCGACAAAATCCCGCACCACTGGTAACGCAACATCCGCCTCCAGCAACGCAACGCGCACCTCACGCAAGGTATCTTTGATATTATCCTGAGTAAGGCGCGCTTGGCCCCGTAGCCGTTTTAGCGTGTGGCCAAGACGTTCCGTCAAGTTATCAAACATCAACCAATCCCTTAAAAATCTTTATAAGAGCTTCAACATAGAACGTATAATTATAGCGTGAATAATATTCTCTACCCAACAGGCGCATCTTCAGATTAGAGACTCAAGTTCTCTTTAATAAAGCCGGATGTTATGGGATGATGGGATTATACTTGAATAAATAAGCCATGCTGAATATATCGATTATGCCTCTAGAGAGTCTGCTTGGCATTGTTTGTTATTGTGCTGCCGGCATCGCTCTAGGCTGGTGCTTATTAAATGCCAATGCCAAAAAAGGCAAGCGGAGCGCCAGCAAACAACTCGCAGGCCTATTGGGGCTAGCGGGGGTAGTTTTTCATAGCTTCGTGCTAGCTAACCATCTTTTTACAACCTCTGGAATCAGCCTTAGCTTTACCGACGCGCTGTCCGCCGCGGCCTGGCTAATGGCCCTGCTCTTACTAGCCGCCAGCCTCAAAAAACCCATAGAAAATATGGGAATTGCCGTCTATCCCTTTGCGGCCATTGCGCTCGGGACGCAAGATTTATTTCCATCCCAGCATATCGTCGTTAAATTCAGCGCCGAATCCGGCGTGATGAAGCCTTTGGAAATTCACATTCTAATCTCTCTGGTAGCCTACAGCCTGCTCGCTTTGGCAGCCATGCATGCCCTCCTGCTGGCGGTCCAAAATCACCAGATCCGGAATAAGCATCCAGGCGGCTTTATCCGCGCCCTACCGCCCTTGCAGACCATGGAAACCCTTCTATTCCAGATTCTCACGGTGGGGTTTGTGCTGCTTTCACTGAGTTTATTCAGCGGCATTCTCTTTCTAGAAGATATATTTGCCCAACACCTTGCCCATAAAACCGTATTCTCGATCGTTGCTTGGCTGGTGTTTGGGATCTTGTTATGGGGGCGTTGGCGCTCCGGCTGGCGGGGGCGCACGGCAATCCACTGGACTCTATGCGGTTTTTTCTTCCTGATGTTAGCCTACTTCGGCACTAAATTGGTACTAGAAATTGTATTACAACGCACTTAGCCTTATGATAACTTTATTTTTACGATACGGATCTATGTTGAGTGCTGCCCAAAGCTAGACCGAGTTGCCCACGATGGGCTGATATCCTTGCAAGCAATAAATATCGCCATCCCACACTGTTGCCTCCTGGTAGCACTTAGCTTCCCATGGCCGGTGCCGAGTTTCTTGGCAGATGCTTGACGAAATTTCTCTAGAATTTTTGTTTGCTACGCTGGTCGCGTTATTAATCATCTCTGCCTGTTTTTCCAGTTCGGAAACAGCACTGATGAGCCTTAACCGCTATCGGCTGCGGCACTTAGAGCAAGCCCAGCATCCAGGGGCAATGCGTGCTGCTCGCCTGCTTCGCCGCCCTGATCGGCTCATTAGCCTTATACTTCTTGGTAATAACTTCGTCAATATTCTGGCCGCCTCGATAGCCACCGTCATTGCCGTACGGCTATTGGGGAATGAAGGGATCGCAGTTGCCTCCATTGTGCTCACAGTAGTAGTGCTATTGTTCGCCGAGGTAACTCCTAAGACCCTAGCGGCTTTGCATCCAGAACGGGTTGCCTTTCCCGCCGCTTATGTCTTGGATCCTTTGCTAAAGCTTCTTTACCCCTTAGTGTGGCTTATTAATATCGTTGCCAACGCCTTGCTCGGTCTTTTTGGCGTTTACCCCCACCGGGGGTCCGCCACTACCCTGAGCCAGGAGGAATTGCGCGTAGTACTGAGCGAAACCGGGTTGTTAGTCCCCAAACGGCACCAGCGCATGCTACTGAGCATTCTCGACCTAGGGAAAGTAACGGTCAATGACGTCATGATTTCTCGCCATGAGATCGATGGCATCGATATTAACGACTCCATGGATAGTATTGTCACCCAGCTAACTCACTGTGCACACACCCGTTTATACGTCTACCAAGACAACATTGATCATGTCGTCGGTATTCTGCACTTGAGAAAAGCACTGCACCTTATCGCCAGTAATAATCTCCATAAAGAAAGCCTGCAAGCTATCATTAAGGAACCCTATTTCATCCCCGAAGAAACCCCCTTAAATCTTCAACTGTTAAATTTTCAGCGATGCAAACGGCGGACTGGCTTAATCGTAGACGAGTATGGTGATATTTTGGGTATGGTTACGCTGGAAGACATCCTAGAAGAAATTGTGGGTGAATTCACCGCCGATGCCATTGATAGTGAAAGAGAGATACATCCGCAATCGGATGGCAGCTATTTAGTTGCCGGCAGCAGCAATATTCGGGAGTTAAACCGGATTATGCAATGGGATCTCCCTATTACCGGCCCAAAAACCTTAAACGGCCTCATTATTGAGTACCTGGAATCTATTCCAAGCCCAGGTATCGGCTTGCGCCTCGGCCAGTACCTTATCGAAATCGTTCAAACTAGCGGAAATGCCGTGCGCACAGCCCGCATACGGCCACCTGAAGATATAGAAGGCACTGGGATTGTAACTCCCGAACCACCTGGTCTTCCCCCCCAAAATCAGTCATAGATCATCTCGTTTCCCACGTGAATCCTTTATGATTTCTCCTTCCAGCCTGAGCCAATCGAAAAATTTATAAACTCTACCCATGGTGGATAGCAAATTTAATAAAAAGGGGGGAAAACCGCAGCGCACTGAACTTAACTTACATTCCGGAATCAAATCCAGCCTTGCCGCAACGGACTCCTCCTGCCCATTTCTGCTCTCCACCTCCCCCTTGCTGGACTATGAAAATCCCCTCGTAGAGACCCGCGAGAGCAAAGTGAGGCAGTGGACCCGCAAACTGCCAGTGATGAATTTGTTCCAGTCCACCCAGGCCTTGCTAGATGTCTTGACTCTGTTCAACGAACAACCTCTCCAGGAAAAACACCGGGTTCAACTGCTCGATATTTATCGCGTTCCCATTAACACCATGCTGCTTAGCTTTGATCCGTTGCATCTGCGCCAACTTCCCATCCCTCCAGCGCAGCGGGAACAGGTTGCTCAGAATATCGCCCGCCTTCCTCTCATGTTAGCGGATGGCTATAAAACCGTCATCAAGCAAGGGTATGCGCGGGGCCGCGAGCCAAAACAAGATAGTATACTGCTGCTAGCCGCCACCCGGGCTTGCGAGCAACTGGGCCATACTATGCTGCATCGCTATCGCCTATCCCACCCGATTCCCCCTCGGCTCTATCTTGAACTTCATCAACTCTACCGCTACGCTGAACACTATCAAGTGCTTGATTGTATACCCCACGCCACCAAACCGGTCGGCACCGAAAAAAATATCGCCATGACCCATAAGGAACTGATGTTACTAGCCATTGTCGAGCCATCCCGACTAGCTAGTGACGAAATCATGCCGAGCTATGAGCTGCTGGGGAAATTACTGACCCATGTGAGAATTGCCCCTCCCCAAGCTTCTTCTGGAAAAATGAACAGCTTTGTTATTGATCTCAGCAAGGATCATCCACCTAAGCCTTTCGCCTTTCTAGAGATTTCTTTGGAAAATGAGAATCTGCGTCTTTTTGATACCTCTTCCCTTCTCAAGAGATTGGGTGAATTACTGCATCAGCCCGAGAGTCCTTCAATCACACCGATACCTCTAAGAAATACCCAATTGCTGCGGCGCTTAACCCCTTACCTCAACGCCTCCTACCAACGCCCATCCCCTGGGAAGCCATGAGCAAGCAAAAAACTTATAAGGAACCCCTTTCAATGAAAAAATTTTTAAAAATCCTCTTCTCAACTCTCCTTGTCATTATTCTGCTAATTGTGATTGCGGCTGTCGTTCTGCCTTTTGTTATTGATCCTAACGACTTCAAGCCGCAAATCACAGCTCAGGTCGAGAAAGCTACAGGCCGGGAGCTCACACTCGGGGGGGATATCAAGCTCAGCGTCTTCCCTTGGTTAGGCGTAGATGTCAAGGAAGTCAGCCTCAGCAATGCCCCTGGCTTTGGGAAAACTCCCTTTGCTAAAGTCTCTGACATGGAAGTACGGGTTAAGCTAATGCCCCTGCTCGAAAAACACCTTGTGATGGACACGGTAGTGCTTAATGGCTTGGATCTTAACCTAGCCCGCAACGCCCAAGGAAAAACCAACTGGGCAGATCTGGCCGCCGGAGAATCCCAACAAACCCCCTCCCAAGAAGAAACGGCCACCGAAGGGGAAAGCCCGCCCCCTCTGGCGGGAATAGCCATCGCCGGACTTAAAATTGAAGCGGCCCGCATCGACTGGCGCGACGAGGTGAAAGATGTTCGCTATACCATCAAAAAACTTAATTTAGATACCGATCCTCTCGTACCTGGAGAACCCACCCAGATAAAGCTCGACTTTGACTTTGTCGCAAGCCAGCCGGACGTTCACGGCCACCTGGACTTTGGCGGAAAAGTGACTGCCGACATGGAGGCCAATCACTACCTTCTCCAAAATACAGACCTGCAGCTTACCGCTGCCGGACCAGCGCTGCCTATTGAACAACTGGCGTTGCAATTAAATGCTGATATTGATGCCTTCCTTGCCAAGCAACAATTGACCGTGAGCGATCTCAAGCTCACCAGCCAGGTAAAAGGAGAGCAAGAAGTACAACTTACTCTAAACACTTCCCTGGAGGGAAATCTGGCGGCCCAACAATACCACCTTAATGACCTTCAGCTAGAAACCCAAGTGGAAACGCCCCAATTTCCCGAGCCCATAAACGCTACCCTGGCTACCACGGCAAGCCTAGATCTCAACGGAGAAACCTTAGCGCTGCAAGACCTCTCCCTCGCTACGCTTGGCATTAAACTAAAAGGCCAAATCAAAGGCGCCAACATACTGACTGACCCCAACTTTAAGGGCCAACTAGTTAGTAACCAATTCAACCCCCGCCATGCGGCTGAAGCCCTGGCCCTCGAACTTCCTCCTACTGGCGATAAATCGGCCCTCAGCAAAGCCCGGCTGGCACTGAAATTCTCCGCCTCCCCCCAGGATTTCGACGCCAAAGCGCTGGCGGCTAAACTAGACGACAGCACCCTTAAGGGCGCCGTGGCGGTGCGTAATTTCCAGCAGCCAGCCATCCGTTTTAACTTGGCCCTCGATACTATTAATCTAGATCGCTATCTCCCGCCACCTTCCGAAAAGACCTCCCAATCCCCACCCCCAGCCCCAACCTCCCCTGGCAGTGCTGCGGCTGGTGCGGCGTCTCTTCCCCTTGATGCTTTACGTGCCCTTAATGCTAGCGGAACATTCAAAATAAGCGAACTCACCGTAAATGGCGTTCACAGCGAAGGCATCCGTATTACTTTGGCGGCCAAAGACGGACTGGTAAAGCTTCATCCCTTATCCGCCAAACTCTATCAGGGCAGCTACACGGGAAATATCCGCCTAGACGCCCGCAATACTCCCCCCAAATTAGCTATTGATGAAAAGCTTGCTGGCGTTAAAGCTGGCCCCTTGCTGCAAGATCTGACGGGCGATGGCAAAATAACGGGCACCGCCAATATCAACGCCACTTTGACGGCCACTGGCGCCACGCCTAAGGCCATCCAGCGCACCCTCAACGGCACCGCCGGTTTTTCCTTTACCGATGGAGCCGTCAAAGGTATTAATATCGCCCGCCTCATCCGGGAAGCCAAAGCTACCCTGGAGGGCAAACAGTTACCCCCCAACAGGGAGCCAGAACAAACCGATTTCGCCCTACTGGAAGGGACGATAGCGGCAACCAACGGTATCCTAAGAAATAACGATCTAAAAGCCCAATCCCCCTTTCTCCGGGTACAGGGCCAGGGGACCGCTAACCTGGTCCAGGAAGATTTGGACTATCAATTGAAGGTAGCTATTGTTAAAACTCCCAAGGGTCAGGGGGGAGAGGGCCTCGCTAAATTGAAGGGTATCACTATTCCCATCAAGATTAGCGGCACTTTCACCCAACCCAAATACGGCATTGACCTAGAAAGCCTTATCAAAGCGAGAGCCGGAAAGCTTATTGAAGAGAATAAGCAGGATATTCAGAAAGAATTAGAAAAGAAGTTGGATAAGCTCCTGGGAACCGAATCTGATCAAGGTAATGGTGAAACACCCTCGTCGCCCGAGCAACAATTAAAAGAAGAGCTTAAAAATAAATTGAAAGGAATTTTCTAAATTTAAATCTCTTCTACTAACCATGTTCAGCCGGGCAGAAGCCCCTGGTGTCCAAAACCTTGAGGTATCACGCCGCTATTCTGGCTATATTGTTAACGGCCAAGTACGGCTGCAAGCACCCCTGGAAGCCGTGCGGGCACAGCTATTGAATTTTAATCATATGGACCGCTTGCATCGGTGCATCCAAAGAAGTGAGCTGCAATACTGTTTTCCAGATGGCCGCCATCGGGTGTGTGTCCAAGTCCGATTTTGTATTATACGGTTTGGGTTTGCGCTTCAAAGCATCCAAGACTTTACCTGGAATAAATATACCATTCAGGCCGTGATGCTGCCGGAAAAAGGTGATTTCACCCACGGAAAAATATGCTGGAATCTTACTCCCAACGGTAGTGAAGGCACCCAACTCCGATTCAGGGTGGAATTAATCCCCGCCTTTTGGATTCCTCCTCTGATTGGCCCCTGCTTGCTTAAACGTATCCTCCTGGAAAAAGCTCGTGAAATCACTCAAAACCTGGAACGTTTGGCTACTATGCTGCCATGAACAAGAGCGACTTCAGCCAACGCCTGCTTACCTGGTTTGACGCCTATGGACGCAAGGATCTGCCTTGGCAACAAAATCCTACCCTCTACCGGGTCTGGGTCTCGGAAATTATGCTGCAGCAAACCCAGGTAGCTACCGTCATCCCCTATTACCAGCGATTTATCGAGCGTTTCCCTAGCCTGCCAGCCCTCGCCCACGCCTCTGTGGATGAAATTCTCGGACTCTGGGCAGGACTAGGCTACTATGCCCGGGCCCGGCGCCTGCACCAGGCGGCCCGGATAGCCTGGGAAACCCATGGAGGGGAATTGCCCGCTACTCTTGAGGCGCTCATGGAATTACCAGGAATTGGCCGTTCCACCGGCGGCGCTATCTTGGCCCTGGCCCTGGGTCAGCGTTACCCCATTCTGGATGGCAACGTCAAGCGGGTACTGACCCGGCAGGAGGCCATCGAGCATTGGCCGGGACAACCAAAGGTGGAAAAGCAGCTCTGGCAGCGGGCCGCAACGCTGCTTCCTCGAACCCGCCTGGCGGACTACACCCAAGCCATCATGGATCTGGGGGCTACCGTCTGCACCCGTCATCGCCCTCATTGTCCCTCCTGCCCCGTCAAGAAAACTTGTCAAGCCCATCTCCAAGAAAACCCGGAAGCTTATCCCCGTTCCCGCCCTCGCAAGCGTTTACCCCTGCGCGCTACCTGTATGTTAATTCTGCTTAATGATCAGGGAGAGGTTCTATTGGAGCGCCGCCCGCCCGTAGGAATTTGGGGTGGGCTATGGAGTTTCCCCGAGTGTCCTCCTCAAACGGAGGCGGCTCTGTGGTGCCAGGAACAGTTCGGCTGGCCTATTGGAGAAGTTCAGCATTGGCCTCCTTTACGTCACCATTTCACCCACTTTACCCTTGATATCCAACCAGTCATAGCTCGAATTCGCGGCGAGGCCCGGCAAGTCATGGAACCTAACAGCCAGGTCTGGTATAAAATGGAGCCCATGTATAAGCGCGGTCTCCCGGCCCCCACCCTCCGGCTATTAAAGCGGCTGCGCGAACCATCAAAAGGTGAATAAAGTAATGAGCCGTACCGTACATTGCGTCAAACTGGACCACGAAGCCGAAGGCTTGGATTTTCCTCCCTACCCTGGGGAACTGGGTAAGCGCCTATATGAGCAAGTCTCCAAGGAAGCGTGGCAGATGTGGATGAAGCACCAAACCATACTCATCAACGAATACCGTCTGACCCTTGTAGATCCCAAAGCCCGGCAATTTTTAGAACAAGAAATGGAAAAGTTCTTCTTTGGTGAAGGCTCGACGCCTCCCCAGGAATACACTCCACCTGAGCAATAACTAAACCTCCCTTCTCTCTTTTGAATTAGAGCGTGAGGAGGGGGAGCACGGAAAAACATAGGGCGCCGGATCTAGACTAGATGTCCGCTCTAGAAGAATATCTCTCAATAAACAAGCCGATGCGGGAGCAGTGACCACTCCATTGCGAAAATGACCGGCATTGACATAAAGGCCCTTTATGGCGGGATGCGCTCCAATATAGGGAATACCCTGGGGCGAGCCCGGGCGCAACCCCGCCCATTGGTGCGTAACGGGGAGAGACTTCAGCGCGGGCACCAAGGTATAAGCGGCTTCGCGGAGTTCCTTTGAAGCCTCTGCCGTGGTGGATTTATCGAAACCAGTATACTCCAGGGTGCTCCCGGCAAGGATGTGCCCGTCCCGGCGGGGGATTAGATAATACCCCCGCCCCATGATCATTTTTGACAACAGCCCAGGTTGCCCTCGAAAAAGGATCATTTGCCCTCGCACTGGCTCTACCGGCAAATGGATTCCACTTTCAGTCAGGAACTGCCCGCTCCATGCGCCCCCCGCCACGACTACCCGCTCTGCGGCCAGGGAAGCACCTTCAGTAGCTACCCCCGTTATGGTTTGATTACGAACAAGCAAGCCCGTCGCCTTAACCCCTTCTAAAACTTCTACACCCAACTTTTTCAAACTCTGGCGTAATGCCCGCACCAACCGGGGAGGGCGCACCTGAGCGACTTTTGGCATCCATAACCCTGCGGCTCCGGCATCTTCCCCCAAAGCCCCTTCCCATTGCCTCGGATCGCACCCCTTAAAAACCTCCAGCACCGCTTTCCAGCGTTCTGCCCAACGCCGCGCCTCCAACCCCTCCGCCACTACTCCTAGCATTAGCAGACCGCTAAGAGTCCATTCCGGGTCCACACCGCTTTCCCGCCAAAGATCCTGGCACAGCCCTTCATATCGCGCCTGACTCCAAGCGGCGAGGGCGCTGACTCCATCCGGATAGCGCCAAGGATAAAGAGGCGAGAGGATCCCTCCCCCAGCCCAGGAGGCTTCTTGTCCGGCCTGGCCCCGTTCAATCAAGACCACTTTCAAGCCGCTCAAGCGTAATTCCCGGGCGCTCAACATACCCATAAGACCGCCCCCGATGATCACCACATCAGGCATTTTTATTTTCTTAGACACGCCGTAATCTCAATTATTAACCCTTAGATTGGGAGATGAAAATTTCGGGTATTTTGAAAAACACCGGTTTCAATCGCTGTCTTTACGATAACTGCCATTATACCTGTGGGCGGCTGCTTAAATTAAATCCACTTTCTGCCGAAAAGAAAGGATAGCGTTTTTAAATTAGCAAACCGTCATAAAACAGATTTGTGGAACGTTTCACGGCTTGCTCTTAGGGACTCGCTATGCTAGCCAGCAGTATTAATAGGTCCGTTTTCCAACACGGACCAATAACGCATTTTAAGCCATCATGAACCGCACAGCAGATATCTTTAGGCAAGGAACTAACGGCTTTACCTTAGCTGAGCTCATCATTACCCTGGCCATCGCCGGGATTATCACCACCATGGCGGTACCAAGTTTTCAGGGAGCCATCAGAAATAACCGGATAAGCACCCAAGCTAATGAGTTCATTACCGCTTTACACTCTGCCCGCAGCGAAGCGGTCAAGCGGAGGCAGCGCATCACCATCTGTAAAAGTGCAAACAGCACCGCTGCTTCCCCCGCCTGCAATACTGTAAATTCCACCGGCTGGGACAAAGGATGGGTTGTATTTGTCGATGAGGATGAAGACGCAAGCCTGGATACTACTGAGACCGTCCTCCGCATTCATGGCCCATTGGAAGGAGGTAATCGACTAACAGGAAACACCAATGTAGCTAACTACATCTCCTACGCGGCCAACGGAACAGCCCAACTTACGAGCGGCGCGATTCAAATGGGAACCATCACCCTTTGCCATCCGCCCAAGGCCCGCCAAATCGTTATTAATAGTACGGGCCGCATTCGCTCAGAGGAGACCACTTGCTCATGAACTACAGCTCCGAGTTTCCATGCTTGCGCCCCCAGCCAAAAGGTTTCTCCTTGCTCGAAGTCCTTGTTTCCGTGGCCGTCCTCTCCATTGGCCTGCTCGGGCTAGCGGGGCTTCAAACCACCGGTATACGCCACAACCACAGTGCTTATTTACGTAGCCAGGCGACCCTCTTGGCCTATGACATCACTGACCGGATGCGGGCCAACCGCACCGCCGCCCTGAATGGCGGCTATACGCTGGATCTGGGCACCCCCCCCGTAACCCCGGCCAAAAATTGTAACGCAGCGACCTGCGAACCCGGCGAGCTGGCGGCCTATGACCTTTACTCGTGGTTCCAGAATGTCACGGCCGTCCTGCCGTCCGGTGACAGCAAAATCGAATTAAATTCAGGCGTCGTCACTGTCACGCTGCAATGGGATGAGAAGTGGACTCAACGGCACAAGCCTAAAAAAAATGACGGGGATGACGATGACGGGGATGACGGAAACAACAACTCCCCACCCCCCTCGTTTACCAAGCGAATTGTAATGAGTACCGAGCTATGAAGCGCCCATCTTACTACTTACCTTCAAGCCGCGCGCAACGGGGTTTCTCACTAGTTGAGATTTTAGCGGGGATGACCGCGGGCTTGATACTCACTACGGGGGTTATTCAAGTCTTTTCCAGTAGCAAACAAAGCTACCGGCTTCAGGAAGCGCTCTCCCGACTCCAGGAGAACGGCCGCTTTGCCGTAGAGTTTATCTCTTACGAGGCCCGCAATGCCGGCTACTTTGGCTGCGCTGGAACCGAAACCCGGGTAGTTAATACCCTCAATAATGCTGAACAATTTGCTTGGGATTTTTCTACTCCCCTGCAAGGTTTTGAGGCCACCAGCGCCAGCAGCTGGACGCCTGCCCTAGACGCTACCATCACCCAACCCCTTGGTAACCGGGATGTGTTGACCTTCCGTCATACTTCCGGCAACCTGGCCAAAGTTGAACCGCCCTTCATGCCTACTACCTCCGCGGCGCTCCACATAACGCCTGATAACGGGCTCAAGAAATCCGATATTGTCATGGTTTCCGACTGTGTCGATGCAGCCATTCTTCAAGTAACCAATGCTAACCCAGACACCTCCGGCACTTTAGTCCATAACACCGGCAACGGGGTCACCCCCGGCAACGCCACTAAAGATCTGGGAAAAAGATATACCGACAAGGCTAATATTATCCAAATCACCACCAGCACCTACTACATTCGCGCTAATCCGCGAGGCGTTCCCTCCCTTTATAGGAAAGAGAGCGACGACAACCCGCAAGAACTCATCGAAGGCGTGGAGGATATGCAAATTCTCTACGGCGAAGATACGGATGGCAGCCAGGAGGCCAATGGTTATGTGACTGCGGATAACGTGGCCAATTGGAATAATGTGGTCAGCCTACGTCTCAATTTTCTGTTGCAAACCATGGAAAATAATCTCGCCTCCTCTCCCCAATCCTATACCTTTAATGGCGCCACCATAACTCCCAGCGACAGGCGGCTGCGCCGGGTATTCACCACAACCCTGAATTTGAGGAATAGAACGTTATGAAACCAATTTCTATCATTTCTTCCTCACAACGGGGCGCCACCCTCATCATCAGCCTCTTGATGCTGCTGGTCATGACCTTGATTGGGGTCACAGCTACCCAAACCACCGCCTTAGAGGAAAAAATGGCAGGCAACCTAGGTGACCAGAATCTGGCCTTCCAAGCTGCGGAAGCAGCCTTGCGGGCTGGCGAAGGCTGGCTAGGGCAGCAAACGGATGAACCTGATCCACAACCCCTGGGTAGCTGCGGCACCCCCCCCTGCGATCTGGTATGGCAGCTCAATCTCCTCAATGGGGGCGATTTTGTGGACATTAATTGGTGGAAAACCGCGGGCGAGGCCCGTATTTACGGCAATGCCGCCCTCGCCAAAATAAAAACCGCGCCCAAACACTTTGTCGAATACCATTCCTTTATCAGAAACGGCCTTACCCTGGGCAAGCAAAGCGATGAAGTGGGACGGCATGTCTACCGGGTGACCGCCCGGGGAACCGGGGGAACAGACCAGGCCCAGGCCATTCTCCAGACCACCTATACCCGCCGTTTCTAAGGAATGCAACATGATGGAAAAGTTTCGACTTAACCTCCCCGCTTACTACGCTGCAGCTGCCGCCCTTGCCCTGGGTTATGTTGGCAATACCCAGGGAGCCAATCTGAATCTGAATAATAAACCTCTGTTTCTCACAGACAATGCCCCTCCTCTCACCATGCTAGTGATGGGAAAAGATCATAAGCTTTACTATGAAGCTTATAACGATGCTTCCGATCTAGACGGAGATGGCACCATCGAGATTGGCTACAAGCCCGCGCGTGTGGACTACTACGGTTATTTCGACTCCCACAAATGCTATGTTTACAGCGGCAACCGCTTTGAGCCCAGTACCGCCGCCAGCGACAAAACCTGCTCCGGTGCCTGGAGCGGAGATTTTCTGAATTACCTTACCACCTCCCGCATGGATGCCCTGCGGAAAGTGTTCTACGGTGGGCAGCGGGATATCGACACGGCTTCGGAAACTGTTTTGGCGGGAGCGTTCATTCCCCAGGATGCCCATAGCTGGGGCAAGGAATACACCAGCATTGCCGTGGACGGATATGATCTCAACCACTACGCTCCACTTACTTTACCCAATGCAGGAAAGCGGCATCTGTTCGCGGTCACCAGCCTTGCCGATGGCAACATCCCGGTCCTGCGAGTTTTGCAAGATAAATCGGAACGTATCTGGGAATGGGTCAGCAAAGAAAAGCCCGTGGCCGATGACTCTTTGGGCACGCCAGATGATTATTCGATCCGGATACTGGCCTGCTCCTCTTCCTTGCCAGAGATAAACTGCCAGCAATACGGTGCCTCTTCTTACAAACCCACTGGGCTACTGCAAAAATACGGCGAAAACGACAGTATGTACTTTGGCCTGCTCACCGGCTCCTATGCCAAGAACACTTCCGGCGGGGTATTAAGAAAAAAGGTGGGGAGTATTACTGATGAAATCGATCCTGGCACCGGGGTCTTTACCACCACCAACGGCATCATCAAAACCATTGATAATCTGAGGATTATTCAGTTTCTTTATGGGAAGAAACCTGCCTATAGCCCCGGCTGGCCGGAAGCTTGGATCACTACCCGCCCCATGACTGAAGGGGAACAACCCAATTGGGGCAATCCCATCGCCGAAATGATGTATGAAGGGCTGCGCTATTTTGCCGGCAAAGCATCCCCCACCCCGGCCTATTCCATTGGGGCCGGTACCTCCCCGGATGCGGATCTGGGGCTACCTGTGGCTACCTGGGATGATCCCTATGCCAGCGGCAACTTTCCAAGCTGCTCCAAGCCTTTCCAGATTGTCATCAGCGATATTAATCCCTCCTATGACACTGATCAGCTCCCAGGAAGCTATTTTTCCAGCTTCACAGGAGATGTTTCCGGGCTCAATAGCCAAGCTCTGGCGGATACTATTTCCAGCCATGAACCGGAGGTCGCCGGCAGTCATTTCATCGGCCAATCCGGCACCAATGCTGACGGCACTCCCTCGGCGAAAGATGTCACTAGCCTGGGAGATATTCGGGGCCTCTCTCCAGAAGAGCCCACTAAACTGGGGGGTTATTACTCGGCCAGCGTGGCTTATTTCGGTCATAT
Source organism: Nitrosococcus oceani ATCC 19707 (assembly GCF_000012805.1). GTDB lineage: Bacteria > Pseudomonadota > Gammaproteobacteria > Nitrosococcales > Nitrosococcaceae > Nitrosococcus > Nitrosococcus oceani. Next base: position 2,622,106 of record NC_007484.1, read on the forward strand.
CAATGACCTCCATTCCGCCGATGGGGAACAAAAAATGAGCACCTTTGCCGTAGCCCTGGCCTCACCCTTGCCAAAAATCGAGATCCCAGTCAATGGCCAAATCATCACCCTGGTTCCTTTTGCCAAGTCCGCGGGCACGACCAACGGTTGTGCCGTAGACGCTATCAGTAGCGCCGCAGGAGACTTTCAACCCACCAATCAAATTGTGGATTTCTATGCGGAGACAGTCACACCCACCTATGGGAAATTCCGCATCAACTACGAGGATGTGGAACAAGGAGCCGATCATGATATGGATGCCATCGTGGAATATGAGTATCAGGTCAATAATGATGGGACTGTGAGTATTACTCTAAATTCCACCTTTGCCTCCGGCTGTATCATCCATCATATGGGGTACGTGATTTCAGGCACCACCGCTGACGGTACCTACCTAGAAGTCAGGGATAATGATACCTCTGTCGGACAAGATCCTGACTATTTCCTAGACACGCCCCCCGGCGCTAGCCCCGGCAACGGTTGGCAAGACGACGCGGCCCTACCTCTCACCACCACCCGCACCTTCACGCCAGGCACCGGCAGCGCCGCGACCTTATTACGGGATCCCCTATGGTATGCCGCCAAATGGGGCAGCTTTAACGACCGCAACAAAGACAATATCCCCCAAGGAACGGAATGGGACATTAATAACGACGACATTCCCGATAATTACTTTTCGGTTACCAACGCCCTGCAACTAGAAACACAATTAACCAAAGCCTTCGAGGAAATTATTGAAGAAACTTCCTCCAATTCCTTAGTGGCCTTGAATAGCGGCTCCATCAGCACCAATAGTCATCTCTATCAAGCCCGCTTCAGCAGCGGCGCCTGGACAGGACAAGTGCTGGATTTCCCCATTAATAGCGATGGCAGCCTGGGCGCCAAAAACTGGGAAGCGGCTGATTTACTAGATGGTGTTTCGAGCAATAGCCGGAAAATCGTGACTTATAAACCCTCCACGGGTAAGGGCATTCCCTTCCGCTGGCCCGCGGACCCTGACTCCCCTGGAAGCACCGAACTTGATGTTTCCCAGTCCACGGCCCTGAACGCCGATCCCGCCACTGGCACCGCCGATGGTAGAGGAAGTGAACGCCTTGACTACATCAGAGGCGATGAAATTTCCGGCTTTCGTGAGCGAACGCGCAAGCTCGGCGATATTGTCCATTCCTCCCCCGTGTATGTGGGCCCCTCCCCGCAATACCGTTATCCCGATGACTGGACAGACATAAAACACAACGAAGATAGCCAAAATGAGGATAGTAGCCCCTATTCAAGCTTCAAGAGCAACACCAGCCGGGACGCCATGGTCTATGTAGGCGCCAATGACGGCATGCTCCACGCCTTCGATGCCGTAACCGGTCAGGAGCGCTTTGCCTATGTCCCCAACGCCGTCATCAAAAACCTTAACCGGCTAACCGATCCCAATTACAACCACCATTATTATGTGGATGGAACTCCCACGGTAGTAGACGCCTTTTTCGGTAGCGACTGGCACACTTTATTGGCGGGAGGTCTGGGGGGCGGCGGCCAGGGAATTTTCGCCCTGAATATCACTACCCCAGGCACCAGCGAGAGCAGTATTGCTTCCAAGGTGCTCTGGGAATTTACCGATACCGATGATCCCGACCTGGGTTACACCTTCAGCGAGCCAAATATCGTACGCATGCACAACGGCAAATGGGCGGTCGTCTTTGGCAATGGTTACAACAATACCGAAAATGACGGCAGCGCCAGCACCACGGGCAATGCGGTGCTTTTTATCGTGGATGCGGAAACCGGCGCGCTGATCAAAAAAATCGATACGGGAATAGGCTCAGATGACCCTGCTAGTGGAAATCGCCCCAATGGACTGGCCACCGTAGCCCCTGTGGATATAGATGGCGACTTTATCGTCGATTATATCTATGGCGGGGATCTGTTAGGCAATCTGTGGAAGTTCGATGTCAAGGAAAGTCCAAACAAGTGGAAGGTGGCCCATGGTCAACCACTTTTCACCGCCAAGGCCGCCGACAACAGTTACCAACCCATCACCACTCGTCCTCAAGTGGGGCACCATCCCACGGACCCCGGCTCTGTAATGGTTTACTTCGGCACGGGAAAATATCTTGAGACCAACGACGATAGCTCAACGGGACAAACCACCCAAACTTTTTATGGGATTTGGGATAAAAATGATGATAAAAAATTTACTTCGTTTACCCGATCTAGCCTACTCCAGCAAGAGATCATCAAGGAAGTTGTCCAGTCCTTTACTGATGAAGATGGTTCCGGCAACACCGGCTTTGAGCTTCGGGTAACTACGAAACACCCCATTGACTGGTCGACTCACGAGGGTTGGTACATGGATTTAGTGAACACTGAGAACGGCAACACCAATAACTATGGTGAAAAGCAGGTCAGCGATTCCGTGCTGCGCAACAATCGCATTATTTTCACCACGCTGCTTCCCTCCGACGAGCTCTGCGACTTTGGCGGCACGGGCTGGCTGATGGAGTTGGATGCGGCCAGCGGGGGCCATTTGTCCTTTGCGCCTTTTGATCTCAATAATAACGGGACGTTTACGCGTGCCGATTACATTAATCTGGGCGATACTGATGGCGATGGCAATGACGACTATGTGCCGCCCGGCGGCAAAAAATCGAAGGTGGGCATTATCAGCACACCAGGTATCATCTCTGGCCCTGGAACCAATCCGGGATGGGAAGCCAAATATACCAGCGGCTCCACCGGCAATATTGAAGTCACGTCAGAAAATGCCGGGCCTGGTTATTTTGGCCGTATGTCCTGGATTCAACTGCGCTAAGCAAATACTGTCAATAAAGATGGAAGATAATAGCCGTATGAATATTGAGAACCAAGAAAAAACCCCTGGGCCGCAAAGAAAACAACGGGGCTTTACCTTAATCGAACTCATGATTGTGGTGGCTATCGTCGCTATCCTGGCAAGCGTCGCCTTTCCAAGCTACCAGGCCAGTGTTAAAAAAAGCCGACGGGGCGACGCTCAAGGAGCATTGGTGGCATTTGCCGCCGCCATGGAACGCCATTTTACTGAGAGGAGTACCTATGAGGGTGCCGCTACCGGGGGCGCTAATACGGGAGCTCCTGATATTTTTGCCAGTGAGGCGCCCTTGGATGGAAGAGACAAATTCTACGATCTAACCATTGAGGCAGCGAGTGGAGCAACGTACACTTTACGAGCCACTCCTAAAAACATTCAGGCAGGAGACGGCTTTCTGGAGCTGCTCAGCACCGGCGCCCGACGATGGGATGAAAACAACGATAACGCAATTGGGGCTGGCGAGAGTGATTGGAAATAAGGCTAGGAATTAAAACAGTAGGGCGGGAAAGCTCAGCGCATCCCGCCCTACCTTATAAAAACTCACGCGGCCTCTACTTTTCCTCAGCTAGCTGGTTTGCTAAACAGACTTTGTATAATGAGAACCGCTGCGCCCACAGTAATGGCGGAATCAGCAATATTAAAGGCGGGCCAATGCCAGCCTTGGTAATATAAATCAATAAAATCAATGACATGACCATGCCAGAGGCGGTCTATCACATTACCCAAGGCTCCGCCAAGGATCAAGGCCACAGCCATGCCTTCCCACAGAGCATGGGTGCCTAACCGGTATAACCAAACAACTAGTCCAACGCTTACAGTGAGCGCCAGCCCTACAAAAAACCACCGCTGCCAACCACCGGCATCGGCCAGGAAACTAAACGCCGCGCCGGTATTGTAAGCTAAGGTAAAATTAAAAAAAGGAACCACTGGGATCGGCTCGTAAGGCTGCAACCGATTTTCCGCCAGATACTTAGTCCCTTGATCCAGCAGAATCACCAGCGTAGAGAGCCACAACCATTTCAGCATTAATTTACCTGTTATTAAAAAAACAGAATCCTTGAAAAGAGAAGAATAATACTAAGCGAAAGCCCGCTGTTCTCCCCCACCTTCAGTATTCTCCACACAACGGCTACACAACTCAGGATGATCCTCGTGGCTTCCTACTTCCTCCCGGTGATGCCAACAACGCACGCACTTGGGATAATGGGAGGGGATGACCACCGTCCACAGACCGGGCATTTCAGTTTCTAGGGCCTCAACGGGCCGTTTTTGGGCTGGATACACCCGAGCATAGGAGGTAATCAGCACAAAACGGAGTTCATCGCCGAGTTTCCTCAAAGCCTGATAAAGAGACTCTTCAACATAGAGATCCACCTCCGCATCCAGGGAAGAACCAATTCGTCCTTCTACCCGGACCCCCTCTAGCACCTTGGCGATGGCCTCCCTCGCTGCCAGTATCACATCCCAAAAAGCACGGCCCCAAGGGGCCTCTTCTCCCAAGGAGGGCAAATCTTCATACCAAGTGGTTAGAAACACCGATTCGCCCCGCTCGCCCGGAAGGTATTGCCAGATTTCATCGGCGGTAAAACTCAACACCGGGGCAAGCCAGCGCACCAAGGCTTCGGCAATGTGGTACATGGCGGTCTGGGCTGAACGCCGGGCGCGGCTATCCGCCTGGGTTGTGTATTGACGATCTTTGATGATATCGAGATAAATCGCCCCCATATCCACGGCACAGAAGTTGTGAACCCGTTGATAAATAAGATGGAAGTTATAATCCTCGTAAGCTTGGACAATCTCTCCCTGGAGCAAAGAGGCTCGATCTAGTGCCCAACGGTCCAGAGCCAGCATGTCTTTAGCTGGCACCCCATGGATGGTTGGATCAAAACCATTCAAATTAGCCAACAGATAACGGGCAGTATTGCGCATGCGGCGATAAGAATCGGCAATACGCTTCAGGATTTCATCCGAGACATTCATCTCGCCCCGATAGTCGGTAGCCGCCACCCACAGGCGAAGGATATCCGCCCCCAAACTCCCCATTACTTGTTGCGGCGCCACGACATTACCCTGGGACTTAGACATCTTCTTACCCTTGGCATCCACGGTAAAGCCGTGGGTCAGCACCATCCGGTAAGGCGCCGTACCCCGTATCGCTACCGAGGTCAACAAGGACGATTGAAACCAACCTCGATGCTGATCAGAGCCCTCCAAATAGAGATCGGCAGGCACACCCAGTTCTTCCCTCGTCTCCAGAACACAGGTATGAGTCACCCCGGAATCAAACCAAACGTCCAGGGTATCGCCGACCTTCTCATAGGCCGGGGCCTGATTGCCCAGCAACTCCTTCGGCTCCAGCTCAAACCAAGCCTCTATCCCCTTCTCTTCTACCCGTCGGGCCACTTCTTCCATAAGCCGGGGGGTATCCGGGTGCAGTTCGCCGGTTTGGCAATGGACAAACAAGGGGATGGGGGTTCCCCAAGCCCGCTGGCGAGAAATACACCAGTCGGGCCGATTTTCCACCATACCTTCAATCCGTTGCTGGCCCCAGCCAGGAAGCCAGCGGGTTTTTTTGATTTCCGCAAGAGCCGCGGTGCGCAAACCTTCCCGCTCCATATTGATAAACCATTGGGGTGTCGCCCGAAAAATAATGGGAGTTTTATGACGCCAACAATGGGGATAGCTATGCTGAAGGCTCTGCTCCCGGAGCAGATTCCCTCGTTCCTTGAGGACTTGAATAATGTGATCGTTGGCTTTGAATACCGGCTCGCCGGCAAACAAGGGCGTTTCCGGCAAAAAACAACCATTTCCACCCACGGGATTATCGATGGATAACTGGTAGCGATTGCCAACCACGTAATCGTCCTGGCCATGGCCCGGCGCCGTATGGACAGCCCCTGTCCCTGCTTCCAAATTGACATGCTCCCCCAGGATGATCGGTACCGTCCGCTCATAAAACGGATGCTGTAATTTCAACCCTTCCAGTTCGTCTCCCTGGCAAGTCGCTAAAATCACGGCGGACTCCGCGCTATAGCGGGCCAATACTTCCCGGTATAAGCCTTCGGCTAGTAACAGGCGCTCCCGGCCCTGACCGGCGCTGCATTCTACCAAAACATATTTCAAAGCGGGATGTAAGGCGACAGCTTGATTGGCCGGCAATGTCCAAGGGGTGGTAGTCCAAATCACCACGCTCATGGGTCCGGCGCCTGGAATTTCCGCTTTGCAGCGGGCCAGCAACTCCACCTCCTCCACTACTGGGAAACGGACATCGATCGCCGGTGAAGTTTTCTCTTGATACTCGACTTCCGCTTCTGCTAGAGCGGAGCCACAATCCACGCACCAATGGACGGGTTTCACCCCCTTATGCAGATGCCCCTTCTCGATGATCTTCCCTAATGTGCGGATAACATCCGCCTCGAACTGGTAATCCATGGTGAGATAGGGATGACACCAATCCCCCAATACCCCCAGGCGCTCAAAGTCCTCGCGCTGAGCATTGACTTGCTTGCGGGCGTAATCCCGACAGGCCCGACGGAAGCTGGCTACATCGATTTTTCGCCCCGGTTTACCTACTTTTTTTTCTACATTCAATTCAATAGGCAGGCCATGACAATCCCAGCCGGGAACATAGGGGGCATCAAAACCACTCAGGGACTTTGATTTCACTATAATGTCTTTTAATATTTTGTTGACGGCATGGCCAATATGAATAGCGCCATTGGCATAGGGAGGGCCATCATGGAGAATAAAGCGGGGTCGGCCACGCGCTGCATTCCGCAGCTTCCCATACAGGTCCATTGCTTGCCACCGCTTGAGCGCCTGGGGTTCACGCTGGGCCAGATTAGCCTTCATGGGAAAGGCGGTCTTAGGGAGATTAAGAGTCTCTTTATATTTCGCCACGTTTAACCTTTAACCATTTAATTCATTATTTTTGGAAAACGACTTTTGAAAGGATTATACCGCCCTTATCCTGCCCCGCCCATGCAAAAAAAGAACCTAATTATCTCAATTCTCTCCTAAATTAAGTTGATTAAACGCGGTTAAATCTATCCCTTCCAAATAGCCATAGAGAGTATTTTCACCATGTCCCCCCAATCTTTGTCACGACTTCTAACTCTATTCATTTTAACCGCGGCTCTTGGGAATATTAATGCCGCCGAAATGTTAAGCTTACCCACTCCGCCTCGTGGGATACAAACCCTGGGAGTGGAAGTCAGCGAGATTCATCAAGACTATAAGCGTTATGGCCTAGATGAGGCGGCACTCGCCGAGCACGTTGCGCAACAATTAAAAAAGGCGGGATTTAAAATAGTGCCCGTTGAAGAAATCGGGGACTCTCCTGATACCGCCTTATTGCGGGTAAAGCTGGATCTGGTACGATCCTATTTGGGTTACTCCTACGCCCTCTCGGTCAAACTGATCCAGAAAATCCAATTAGCCGGTCTCCATGGCCCCCTTACCCCAGTGAGCACCTGGTCCACAGGAGGCAACGGCTTTCTCAGAAGCGGAACGCTACCTCGTCTCCAAAATTATATAGCTGACGCGGTAAAAGAATTTATAAGAGCTACTAAAGAAGCTAACCATTAAAGGCGCTATTTTTCCCGGTGGCCATGAAAATGAAACTATTTAGCCTTACACTTTATGAGTTTTGATCAAATTCTGCTCCCCGGCATATTACGGCGCCGCTACCAGCGGTTTTTTGCTGACGTAGCGCTTGAAACCGGTGAATCTATCGTGGCCCACTGTCCCAATACGGGATCGATGCGGGGATTAGCCGAACCTGGGCTAGGAGTTTACGTTTCCCGCGCTAACAACCCCCGCCGTAAACTTGCTTACACACTAGAGCTAGTGGACGCTCACACCAGCCTGGTGGGTGTGCACACGGGCCGCGCTAACATTTTGACGAAAGAAGCCATCGCAGCAGGGAGAATATCCCAACTCTTAGGCTATGGAGAAATCCGCCAGGAAGTCCGCTACAGCAAAAATTCCCGAATTGATCTTCTCCTGGAAGACCCTTCTACCCAGCAATGCTGTTACGTGGAAGTCAAAAGCGTCACCCTCAGGCAAGGTGACGGGGCGGCCTGCTTCCCTGATGCCGTCACCACCCGTGGCGCCAAGCATCTGGATGACTTGGCTGCCACCGTATGTTCCCCCCGCCAGCGGGCGGTCATGTTCTATCTTGTGCAGCGGGAGGATTGCCGCTACTTTACCCCCGCTGATGATATCGATCCCCGCTATGGCGCTAAGCTCCGCTCCGCTATCGAGCAAGGAGTCGAAATATTGGCCTACGCCTGCCAAGTCTCCTCCCAGGGTATTCAAGTCACCCAGTCGCTGCCCATCCATTTATAGCAGCCAGCCACACTCTCCCCCAAAGAAAGGGAATTTTCAGTCTTAATCAAAGCGGGGCCTCAATTTGAGCAACCAAGCCGCATAAATAGTCTCTGAAAGGATCGCCTAACTCGGTATGCTTAAGGCCGTACTCCACTGTGGCTTGAAGGTAGCCTAATTTACTGCCACAATCATAGCGCTTGCCTTCAAAGCGATAAGCAAACATATACTCCTCGCTTAATAAAGTAGCAAGGGCATCAGTTAATTGAATTTCTCCCCCAACTCCGTGAGGGGTAGCTTCTAATAGACTGAAAATACGGGGGGTTAAAATATAACGCCCTACCACCGCCAAGGATGAGGGGGCCTCTGCCGGTTCAGGCTTCTCGACAATTCCTTCCACTTTGTACTCCCGGTCCTCTGCCAAGCCAGGCTGAATAATACCGTATTGATCGGTGCTGTCAGAAGCGACCTCCTCCACGCCCACTAGGCTGCAATGATGCTTACTAAATTGCTTCACCATTTGGGAGAGACATCCCTCCATCCCCGCATCAATCAGATCATCAGCAAGGATCACTGCAAAGGGCTCTTCGCCCACAACTGGCGCGGCACAAAGCACCGCATGCCCTAACCCTAAAGTTTCCTCCTGACGGATATAAACGCAGGTCACATCCCTAGGAATAATGTCCTGTACCAACTTGAGTAGCTTGTTTTTACCGCGTCTTTCCAGTTCTGCTTCAAGTTCATAAGCCATATCGAAATGATCAGGAATCGGACGCTTATTCCGCCCAGTAACAAAAACCATAACCTTGATCCCTGCCTCAACCGCTTCTTCAACCGCATATTGAATGAGAGGCTTATCGACGATTGGCAGCATCTCTTTTGGGTTTGCTTTGGTCGCGGGAAGGAAACGGGTTCCTAATCCCGCCACAGGGAATACAGCTTTAGTAATGGGTTTTGTCATCGTTAACTCCTGTTGATTGCAATTACTTTAGAACCCACCTGTTGCAATTTAGCCTCCGCCCTCACCTCCGGCAATAGGCGCGCTAACACCTGCTTCACCTGCCATTCCTCTCCCAGCCCACAGGCTTTCTCTAACTCATCCAGTCCGCTTTCCAAGCGTCTCCAGTCGGTAGCACCATGCCGTGCTAGCAATATCTTCGGCGATTGGGTAGGTACAGGAGATTCATGGGCATAAAATAATTCCTCATGGAGTTTTTCCCCCGGCCTCAGCCCCGTATAAATGATTTCTACTGCCGGTTCCTGGCCAGAAAGGCGGATCATTTGCTCAGCAAGTTCGATAATTTTAACCGACTCGCCCATATCCAGGACGAATATCTCCCCTCCTTTGCCTATCATAGCGGCTTGGGTAATCAAGTGGCATGCCTCGGGAATAGTCATGAAATAGCGGGTCATTTCGGGATGGGTCACCGTGATCGGCCCACCGGCGGCAATTTGGGCCTGGAATAACGGCACCACGCTCCCTGCTGATCCAAGCACATTGCCAAAACGCACGACGATAAACCGAGTTTGGCTGTGTCGGTTAAGATCTTGGCAGAGAAGCTCCGCAACTCGCTTGCTGGTGCCCATCACACTCGTTGGATTAACCGCTTTGTCGGTTGAAATCAGGACGAAAGTTCCACAGCCTGCTTGCCTTGCCGCCTCGGCTAAACAGCGGGTTCCAAAAATATTGTTTCGCACAGCCTGCCGTGCTTGCCTCTCTAGGAGGGGTACATGTTTATAAGCTGCTGCATGGAACACCACCTCTGGCAGATGACGCGCTAGGATCTCCTTCACACCAGCTTCATCACGCACATCACATAAATAAGCGTGGAGATTGAGAGCCGGGAGTTTCTGCCGCAACTCCTGTTCGAGGCGATAGAGCTTATATTCGCTATTATCGATGACAATAAGGGAAGCGGGCCCAAGGCGCCCTAATTGCCGGCAAAGTTCGGATCCGATCGATCCTCCTCCGCCACTGACCAACAGGGATTTAGCTTCCAAGTCTCGGCGGATATAATCCCAATCCAAAAATATTTCGTCCCGCCCCAATAGATCGTCAATGGCAACTTCTCGAAGCTCCTTGATGCTCGCCCGACCCGCAACCAAATCTTGCAGACGGGGTAAAGTCCGATAAGGTACTTGGGCCTGCTCACAGAGCGAAACAGCACGGCGCATCTGCTGGTTATTAGCAGAAGGCATCGCAATCACCACCACATCTGCAGCCATCTCACCCACCTTGGCAGGCAATTGCGCTAACAACCCCACTACTGGAATTCCTCGCACTTGCCGGCCTATCAGATCAGGCCGATCATCTAGAAAAGCCACCGGCAGGTAGTGCCCCTCCACAAGCATATCACGGACCAGCAAATCACCAGCACGGCCAGCTCCCAAAATTAAGACTCGTTTTCGATGAGGACTTGCAGCCAGGGTAAGACGGCGATCTTTCCACACCCGGTAGGCAAGCCGGGGACCTGCCAGCAGCAGTAAAGAAAAGATAGGATAAAGCAGCAATGCACTGCGGGGTACGCCGTTGAGGCGGTTGATAAGAAAAAGCGTTAGCGCAACTAAAAGGGCTCCGTAACCTACGGCGCGAATGATGTTTAATAAATCAGGAATGCTCGCAAAGCGCCACAAGCCCCGATAAAGCCCTATCCAAATCAAGACGATGCTTTGGACCACCACGATCACCGGCAAGGTGCTGAGGCAAGTCTCCCAGTCCACCCAATAAGGCGATAAATTGTAACGAATAAGGTAACTTAACACCCAGGCCAAACAGACGGCAGTGACATCATGCACAATGACCACGGCCCGTCGCTTTTGGGCCTGCAAAAAAGGGCCGATTTCACGCTTTGGCACAGCTTAATCTCTCACTTTCCCATGGGAGAAAAATCACCCTATTGGGACCATTCGCTCCACCTGTTGGAAGCCTCGCGGCAAGGTAAGGCCACGCCGTGCCCGTTCTCCCTGGTAGGGTTCCAGATCCTCTGACTTGAGCGTTAAATGCCGCCGCCCCGCAAAAACTTGCAGTGCTCCCCCCTGGGATACAACAGCCAAGGCACGCACCGCCTCCTGTCCCTGGGCAAGGCGGGTCGATGAAATGTTGATCAGTTTTACCCCCTTGCCACGAGCGATAAAAGGAAGATCTCGGAGTGGAAACAATAGCAGCCGGCCAACATTAGTCGCAACCGCCACTTGATCCAACTCTCTGTCTGTCACTGGCACCGGAGGAAGGGCTTTTGCCCCCGCAGATACATTTAACACCGCCTTGCCTGCTCGGTTTTTGGTATATAAATGTCGTGCTTGGCACAGAAAACCATAACCCGCATTACTGGCCATGAGGTAGAATTCTTCTGGCTCAGCCAATAATATGGCAATGAATTCCGCCCCTGGAGCAACCTGGAGATGCCCGCTCAACGGTTCTCCTTGGCCCCGAGCCGAAGGTAAGCCATGCGCAGGTAAAGTATAGCTACGACCGGTGGAATCTAAAAATATCGCTGACTGATTGCTGCGGCCGCGAGCAGAAGCCCGGTAACTATCACCGGTGCGGTAGCTAAGCGCGGCGGGATTCACATCCTGGCTTTTCGCCGCTCGCACCCAACCCTTCTCAGATAAAACCACAGTGATAAGCTCTGCCGGCAGTAAGCTTTGCTTATCTAACACTGTGGCAGAGGACCGTTCAACAATAGGTGAGCGGCGGGCATCACCAAATTTTTTAGCATCCGCAAGCAATTCCTGGCGCAATAAATCTTTTATCCGGGACTCTGAACCTAACATTTTTTCGAGCCCCTTCCGTTCCGCCGCCAGCGCCTTATTTTCAGCGCGAATTTTGGTTTCTTCCAGTCGAGCTAAATAACGGAGTTTAAGTTCTAAAATAGCTTCTGCTTGGCGATCCGAGAGCTTAAATCGTGCCATCAAAACTGGCTTTGGCGCCTCTTCATCCCGAATAATAGCAATCACTTCATCAATATTTAGATAAGCAATCAGCAAGCCCGCTAAAACTTGCAGGCGATCTTCTACCTTCTCTAAACGATACCGAAAGCGGCGGCGTAGGGTTTCAATTCGAAAATAGAACCATTCCCCCAGCAAATCACGAAGGTTTTTCACCTGGGGCCGGCCATCTAGACCGATGACATTGAGGTTGACCCGGTAACTACGTTCCAGATCCGTGGTCGCAAATAGATGGGACATCACCGTCTCCACATCCATTCGACGAGCATAGGGTACTAAAACTAAACGAGTGGGATTTTCGTGATCGGACTCATCCCGCAGGTCTGCCAGCATCGGCAGTTTTTTAGCCTGCATTTGCTGAGCAATTTGCTCTAAAACACGCGCCCCTGAAACTTGATGCGGCAAAGCATTAACCACAATATTGCCCTGCTCCACCATATATTGGGCGCGTAGGCGTACGCTTCCCTGTCCTGTCTCATACATCTTCACCAGGGCTGCCGATGGTGTAATGATTTCCGCCTCCGTGGGATAGTCCGGCCCCGGCAGATACTCGCACAGTTCCGCCACGGTCGCATTCGGATATTTCAATAAATGCAGGCAAGCAGCAGTTACTTCATGGAGATTATGGGGAGGAATATCCGTGGCCATCCCTACCGCAATCCCCATAGTGCCATTAAGCAATACGTGGGGAACCCGCGCCGGGAGCAAGCGCGGCTCCTGCAAGGTACCATCGAAGTTCGGCGCCCAGTTGACGGTTCCTTGCCCAACTTCCGATAACAATAGCTCGGCGAAAGGCGCTAAGCGCGCCTCCGTATAGCGCATGGCAGCAAAGGATTTAGGATCATCCGGTGAACCCCAATTGCCCTGCCCTGCTATCAAGGGATAACGATAGGAGAATTGTTGGGCCATCAGCACCATGGCTTCGTAACAAGCACTATCTCCATGGGGATGATATTTTCCTAGCACATCTCCAACGGTACGGGCCGATTTTTTATATTTGGCGCCGGCCGACAATCCCAATTCAGACATGGCGTAAATGATACGGCGTTGTACCGGCTTTAACCCATCTCCAAGGTGGGGGAGCGCCCGGTCCAAAATGACATACATGGAATAATCCAGGTACGCTTTTTCGGCAAACTCTCCTAGTGGCCGTTCCTCAACATCGGGATTCATGGAAATATTCATAGCTCGGCTAAATTACCGCTTTCTTCCAGCCATCGCCTGCGATCCGCAGCGCGGCGCTTGGCTAACAACCGATCCAGCAACTGGTCCGGATCATCATTAGGAGTCACCGTCAAACGCACTAATCGTCGCGTCTCTGGCGCCATGGTAGTCTCCCGCAACTGCATGGGATTCATCTCTCCCAATCCTTTAAAACGCTGGATATTAATTTTTCCTTTAATTCTTTCAGCAGCAATCCGATCGAGCACTCCTTGTCGTTCCGCCTCGTCAAGGGCATAGAAAACGCGCTTCCCGACATCGATGCGATAAAGGGGTGGCATCGCCACATAAATGTGGCCCGCCTCAACCAGCGGCCGAAAATGCCGAAAGAATAGCGCCGAAAGTAAGGCGGCAATATGGGCGCCATCGGAATCGGCATCAGCAAGAATACAGATTTTACCGTAGCGTAAGCTATCAAGTTTATCCGAGCCAGGATCTACACCCAGCGCCACCGCAATATTATGCACTTCTTGGGAAGCCAGCACCTGGGCTGAATCTATCTCCCAAGTATTGAGGATTTTCCCACGAAGGGGCATGATAGCTTGAAATACCCGGTCCCGCCCCTGTTTCGCACTGCCGCCGGCTGAATCCCCCTCCACCAGAAAAAGCTCCGTAAGACTTACCTCCTGACTGGTGCAGTCCGCTAATTTTCCCGGCAGTGCAGGGCCAGCTTGAATACGCTTGCGAACCACTTTTTTGGCCTGGCGTAAACGCCGCTGGGCATTGCCAATCGCCAATTCTGCAATCGTCTCTCCAGTGACGACATGCTGATTAAGCCATAGACTAAAAGAATCTTTGACAACTCCAGAAACAAAACTAGCGCATTCCCGAGAAGACAAGCGTTCTTTAGTTTGCCCAGAAAACTGAGGGTCGAGAAGCTTCACCGAAAGCACATAACTCACTCGATCCCAAACATCATCCGGGGCCAGTTTTACGCCCTTTGGCAGAAGATTCCGAAACTCACAAAACTCTCGCACTGCCTCCAGCATCCCCGCCCGCAAGCCATTGACATGAGTGCCTCCCTGGGGCGTTGGAATCAAATTAACGTAGCTTTCCGTCACCACCTCGCCCCCTTCAGGCAACCAAGTAAACGCCCAACAGACTTCTTCAGTATTACCTTGCATTTCTCCGGTAAAAGGGGGGTCAGGCAAGTACGAGAGCTCTCTTAACTCATCTCTGAGATAAGCTAAAAGTCCCTCTTGGTAACGCCAATTGACCGTCTCTCCGGTAGCAACATCGCTGAAGGTCACGCAAAGACCGGGGCATAGCACCGCTTTGGCGCGTAAAATATGCTTAAGCCGCGCCACAGCAAATTTAGGGGTATCGAAAAATACCGGATCTGGCCAGAAACGCAGAACGGTGCCCGTATTGCGCTTACCTACCTTATTGATCGCTTTTAAAGCGGAAACCCGTTCACCATTAGCAAAAGCGATATGATATTCACAGCCCTCGCGCCGCACCCAAACCTCCAGGCGCGAGGAAAGGGCGTTCACCACCGAAACCCCTACCCCGTGCAACCCTCCCGCGAAGCGATAACTTTTAGAAGAGAATTTACCACCCGCATGGAGTCGGGTAAGAATCACCTCTACTCCTGGCAACCGCTCCTCTGGATGCAGATCCACTGGCATTCCCCGTCCGTCATCACACACTGTTAAGGAACCATCTGGTTGAAGCACGACATCGATCTGGGTAGCGAATCCTGCAATGGCCTCATCGACGCTATTATCAATGACCTCCTGAGCCAAATGATTAGGCCGTTGGGTATCGGTATACATTCCTGGCCGCTTGCGTACCGGATCCAAGCCCGTGAGTACTTCTATCGCGGCAGCATCGTAATTTCCACTCATACTTTTTGCATATAAATTCCTCCTATCTCTAGCCTAAACATACCAGAGGGTAAGGAATTTCTAATTAAGGTAGGATTATTTATCCGTTTATTTTAATTTTCGTACTACCACCCTCAAGGGGCAGAACCCATTTTTACTGGCCGACCAGCCCCAAGGGCTGTTCAATGCTCCTATTACCTTACCTCATTCTGTATGGCTATGACGATAAGCAATCACCTGCACCCGTTCCAGGGTCACAAGTCCCTCCTCAATAAGAGCGTCCAATTCAGGCAGGAAGGCAGCAATCCGCTCCGGCTGGTCCACAATCTCGACTACCATGGGTAAATCTTCCGAAAGGCGGAGAATCTTTGCCGTATGGATGCGGCTGTTGGCACCAAACCCTAAGGTTCCACGCAGGACAGTAGCCCCGGCCAAACCGTAACGGCGCGCCTCTTCCACAACGACCTCATATAATGGCCGCCCGTGGTATTTATCGCTTTCTCCAATGAAAACGCGGAGCAACTCGGCTTCCGATCGTTGCTTCATTGCTGCCTCCCTAAATGATTTGGCTTATAGTAAAACCAAGAAACACGCACACTAGGCCCAAACTATTTTGGCCAATGAGGTGGATGGCCGCTAATAGCCATTCAGAATCTCGTAAAAACTGGCTCGCCTCAAAAGCAAAGGTAGAAAATGTAGTAAATGCTCCCATAAAACCAGTCAGCACAATAAAACGAATTTCACCAGTAATAAGCAGCCGCTCCTCCGCCAATGCCCAGATCATCCCAAATAGAAAGCAACCCAACCCATTCACCACCCACGTTCCCCAAGGAAAACTTGCGCCACACAGATTCTGTACTAGTCCCGACAGGGCATAGCGGGAAAGGGTGCCTCCAGCCCCGGCTAAAGCTATCCAAGCGAGTTTTTGCCACATAATTTACGCTCTCCAGGAAATCTTTACCAATATCACGGGTCCTATAATTACCCATACTCGGATTCTGCTTTGCCCACGAAGGGCAAAGGCAATACCTGCTCCAATTTAGGCGACTCTGCCATAAAATCCATATTTACTATGATGATTCCCAGCCGAGTTTAAGCTAGAGTTAACTATTCTTCATTTATCTCATGGGCAGCAATATCATGGGCAGTGAAATTCCTTCCAGCCATTTTAGTCCAGAGGACTTTAAAAAGTTTACCGAACGCCTCGATACAGAGACCCAACTAGTCGGTCATTGGTTAGCGCAAGATCATTTTGCTTATAACCAGAGGATCGGGTACGAGCTTGAGGCTTGGTTGATCAATAGTAACTTCCGGCCTGCTCCCATCAATGAGCGTTTTTTACAAGCGCTTGATAACCCCTTGGTGGTACCTGAGTTAGCCAGTTTTAATGTAGAGTTGAATAGTCCTCCCGAAAACTTATCCGGTGATGTTTTTAAACGCCTGGAAGAAGGCTTGAAACTAACTTATCGCCAGTGCCGCAACCAGGCCCGTTTATTAGGCTGCGAGCTTGTAACGATTGGGATATTGCCCAACCTTAGAGAAGCGGACCTCTCACTTCAACACATGTCTAATCTCTCTCGCTACCGAGCGCTCAATGAGCAAGTCTTGCGCCTGCGCCATCGTCGCCCACTACGTATAGATATCAAGGGGAAAGATCATCTCCGCACCACCCATAATAATGTAATGCTGGAAGCAGCAACCACATCTTTCCAGCTCCATCTTCAGATGCCCGCCCGCTACGCTGCTCGCTATTTTAACGCAGCCCTCATCCTTTCAGGACCAATGGTTGCCGCTTCCAGTAATTCCCCATTTTTATTTGGCAAAGACCTATGGGAAGAGACCCGAATTCCTTTATTTGAACAGTCTGTCTCTGTAGGAGGTCATAAGGACTCCGAGAAAGGCGATCTTAAGCGAGTGTCTTTCGGAGCCGGATATATCAGAGAATCTCTGCTAGAATGTTTTCAGGAAAATCAAAGCCACTTCCCGGTGATTTTGCCTGCTTTATTCGATAACCCCCCAGAGAATCTTGCCCACCTACGCCTTCACAATGGCACCATCTGGCGCTGGAATCGACCGCTCATAGGCTTTGATGCTCAGGGCGAGCCACATTTGCGGATCGAACACCGCGTAATTCCCGCAGGTCCCAGTATCCTGGATACTATTGCCAATGCAGCCTTATTTACCGGGATGATGAGTGCCTTGATAGGGAAAGAAGAACCCCCCGAGGAAAATATTCCTTTTTCTCTGGCGCGACGCAATTTCTACACTGCCGCCCGGCAGGGCCTAGAAGCTGAGCTTGACTGGTTCGGCGGTAACCGGGGAAAAGCTTCTACATTACTCATTGAACACTTACTTCCCCTGGCCCGCTCTGGCCTTGAGCAACTCGAAATCGATTCAAATGATATTCAACATTACCTGGGAATCATCCAACAACGCCTTACAACAGGCCAAACTGGTTCCCGCTGGCAGCGACTCTATGTAGCCACTCATGGGCACGATATGGATGCCCTCACCGCTGCTTATGTGGAACGGCAACAAGAGGAAAATCCAGTGCATGATTGGACAGTTTAGACAAGACGCCTAAGAATCCAGCTATGTTGACAATAAGATATGAAATGCCCGCAGGGTTATTAAACTTGGAAGCCCACGAGCTTTACAAGAAATTAGAAGGGCCGACTCTGTTTCACCTGGCTGGACGACGCAAGCCCCCTCTCTTCGTCTCAGTACTACTCCATGGCAATGAACCTGTCGGCTGGGAGGCAATACGCCATCTTTTATCCCAATACCAAAATCGGGAGTTACCACGAGCGTTATCCCTTTTCGTTGGTAATATCACCGCTGCTCGCTATGGACTCCGACGCCTTGATGGTCAGCCTGATCACAACCGAATTTGGACTTCAGGTAATACTCCGGAACATGCCATGGCAACTCAAGTCTACGAAGAGATGGCTAAAATTGGCTTGTTTGCCAGTATCGATATCCATAATAATACCGGCCTTAATCCTCACTATGCCTGCGTTAATAAGCTCGCTACTCCCTTTCTCCATTTAGCAGCCCTATTTAGCCGAACCGTTATTTACTTTGTTCGCCCCCAAGGGGTGCAGTCTCTGGCTTTTGCTGAGCTAGGACCAGCTGTTACGCTTGAATGCGGCCAGCCTGGTTGCCCTCAAGGTGTAGCTCACGCGCACGAATACTTAACTGCTTGTTTGCATCTGGCGGAATTTCCCTTCCAGTCCGTTCCCAAACAAGATATCGAACTCTTCCATACCGTAGCCGTAGTCCGAATCCCGCCTGGACTGCGAGTTGGTTTTCATGGTGATGACTTGGACTTGCGCCTAATCGATAATCTAGACCAGCTAAATTTTCAGGAACTGCCCGTCAACACGCTCTTGGGCTGGCAGCCCTCGAATCGCAATATTTTGCTTACAGTCACTAACGAGCAGGATCAAGAAATAAGCGGGCGTTATTTTTATCTGAATGGCACCGAGCTTCGAACTTGCCGCCCCGTCATGCCCTCGATGCTGACTCGTGATATCCGTATCATCCGCCAGGATTGTCTCTGCTACCTGATGGAGAGAATGCTACTGCCAAACGCTTCATTTGGAGTTTCGCCATGACTCATTTTAATTTTGTTCCTACAAAATCTTATCAGCCTAGCAAATTCGCGTTTCAACCGGTGCCTCGGGCTGGCCACGACTTAGCGCGCAAGGCCTTCGGTTGGGTATCACCCTCCACGCGCATGACTTCTCCACCTCCCGAGGAATGGCACTATATAACAGGGAAGAAAAGCACACAGCAAGGGGGTAAATTTTAATAAGGCCGTTATCCATAACTCATAGGCCCTCTCTGGCATAAATAGTTAGATAATCATTCCTGCGCCAACGGTCTCATTGGTAAATTCGTTGATAAGAATTAAGCTACCCGTTCCCCGGTTCATGCGGTAGCTATCAAAAAACAACGGGCTCGTGGTCCTAATCTTGATTCGACCGATATCGTTGAGCCCAAGCGTTGCTCCATCCTCAAGCCGGCTTAAGGTCGTAATATCCACCTTATAGCGCACTTCTTTAACTACGCAGCGAGCATCCTTAGTCGTGTGTTTAATAGCGTACTTAGCGCCGGGGGTCAGCGGAGTTTCATTAAGCCAACAAACCATCAATTCAACATCTTGGGTAAATTGAGGTTGGTTAGCAGGTTTAACAATCATATCTCCCCGGCTAATATCGACATCGTCTTCCAGGGTAAAGGCTACTGCCATGGGGGCAAAAGCCTCATCAACTGGACCTTCCAAAGTATCAATAGACTTGATATGAGTTGAAAATCCTGAAGGAAGTGCGGTAATTTCATCTCCTGGACGAAAGATGCCTCCCTCTACCCGTCCAGCATAGCTGCGATAATCATGGTATTGATCCGACTGGGGACGAATTACATATTGCACCGGAAAACGACCGTCAATATGATTGTAATCGCTCCCAATATGCACATTCTCCAAGGTATGGAGCAAAGTCCCTCCTTGATACCATGGCATGTTTTCCGACTTTACTACGACATTATCTCCCTGTAAGGCGCTAATAGGAATATAATGGATATCAGGAATATCTAGCTTCGCTGCGAAATTTTCAAACTCTTTTTTGATTTTCTCAAATCGCTCCTCTTGATAATCCACCAAATCCATCTTATTGATGCACAACACAAGGTGGGGGAGTTCCAAGAGGGAGGCAATAGAGGCATGACGGCAAGTCTGCTCAATGACTCCATGGCGGGCATCGGCTAATACAATCGCTAAATTAGCGGTCGAGGCACCAGTGACCATATTGCGGGTATATTGTATGTGCCCCGGAGTATCCGCAATGATGAATTTACGTTTAGGCGTAGCAAAATAACGGTAAGCCACATCGATAGTAATGCCTTGTTCCCGCTCAGCCCGCAGGCCATCGGTGAGCAATGCTAAATTGACCTGACTCTCGCCGCGCTGCTGACTGCTTCTTTGGATAGATTCCAACTGATCCTCGAAGATAGATTTGGAATCATAGAGCAGACGGCCAATAAGCGTACTCTTACCATCATCCACACTCCCAGCAGTAGTAAGACGCAACAGATCCATCTCTAGGTATTTTGACTGCGAAGATCCACTCATAATTTTATAATATTAAAAATAACCTTGCCTTTTACGATCTTCCATCGCCGCTTCCGAGCGTTTATCATCAGCTCTGCCACCGCGCTCAGTTACCCTAGCCGCAGCCACTTCCTGGATAATATCCTCGATCGTAGCAGCTTCAGACTCGACGACCCCCGTGCAGGTCATGTCTCCTACCGTTCGGCAGCGAACCTGCCGCCGTTCCGGAGTCTCTCCCCTCCTTAATGCAAGATAAGAGGAATTCGCCAACAACATTCCATCCCGCTGAATAATCTCCCTTTCATGGCTAAAATAGATATTGGGAATGTCTACGTTCTCTTGGGCAATGTATTGCCAAACATCCATTTCAGTCCAATTACTCAAAGGAAAAACCCGGAAATGCTCGCCCATATGCTTACGACCATTAAATAAGCTCCATAGCTCGGGACGTTGATTTTTAGGATCCCACTGGCCAAACTCATCCCGGTGAGAAAATATTCTTTCCTTGGCCCGGGCCTTTTCCTCATCACGTCGACCACCCCCAAAGGCAGCATCAACTTTCAGCTCTTCAAGCGCATCCAGCAGGGTAGTGGTTTGCAGCCTATTGCGACTCGCATTAGGTCCTTTCTCTTCCGCCGTACGTCCCTGATCAATGGAATCTTGCACCGTTCGAACTATTAATCTTGCCCCTACCTGCTCTACAAGATGATCCCTAAAATCCAGAGTTTCAGGGAAATTATGCCCGGTATCAATATGGAGCAAAGGAAACGGCAACTTAGCAGGCCAAAAAGCTTTTTGAGCTAACCGTACCATGACAATAGAATCCTTGCCCCCAGAGAACAGCAGTACAGGCCGCTCGAAAATAGCCGCAACCTCACGCATAATAAATATAGCTTCCGCCTCAAGCTGCTTAAGATGAGTCAGACTGTATGACTTCATGATCTCCTACTCATTGACAAACCCCGAGAACTTATAAGCACCTAATTTTATTCATCCTTTGGGAGGAAATTTACCCAATGGACAATCGCTTTAAATGCAGTCCACATTCTTTTGTAGCAGCGTCTTCCCACCACCACCTTCCAGCCCGGATATCTTCACCTATAGTAATCGCCCGCGTACAGGGAGCACATCCAATGCTAGCATAACCTTGATTGTATAACGTATTATAAGGAAGGTCGAACCGGCGCACATAATCCCAAACTTCATCCTCGCTCCATTCAATGAGAGGATTAAATTTCTGCAATTTATGGTCTACATCCCATTTCGAAAGCGATAAATCTTTGCGGGTTACCGATTGTCCTCGCCGCACCCCGGTAATCCAAGCTTTTTTCCCCGCAAGCGCCCGTTTCAGGGGTTCTACCTTGCGGATTCTGCAACATTCTTTACGCAGCGCTACGCTCTCATAAAAGCCATTAGGCCCGTGCTTTTCCACATAAGTTTCCACCTTCTGGGTTTCAGGAAAATAAATGTTCACCGGACGGGCATAGCGTTCCTTAACCTTTTGTATCAGCTCATAGGTTTCCTGGGGTAGACGGCCCGTATCTAAAGTAAATACTTCTATCTTTGGCGCATGCTTGCAGATAAGATCGACAAGCACCATGTCCTCTATCCCAAAGCTACAGGCAAAACAAGCGGGAGCATAGTTGAGTTCAATGGAGATCAACAGCGAAGAAACCGCTTCAACCTTATTTGCTAACAAATCCTCTCTCATCAACGTGTCCATATCACCACACTTCCTGGCTAGAAAATAAATTTGATACCCACCAACATAAGCAGGGTCGCTAATACTGTTTGCATAGTCCGCTCCGGAATATTCACCCCTATATGACTAGCCACGTAAATCCCAGGCAAAGATCCGAGAAGTAAATTGCCCAAGAGAACCATATCCACAGACCCCAAATACCAATGCCCAATGCCCGCAATAGCCGTCAAAGGCACCGCATGAGTAATGTCTGTAGCAACTACCTGCACTGTCCGCAGGCCAGGATAAAGGAACAGCAATACCACGGCCCCCAAAGCGCCTGCACCAATGGAGGACAGAGTAACCAAAAACCCCAACACGCCCCCCATCACAAGCGTACTTACTGTAGTAAAACGCGGGTTACAGCGCAAAGAATAAGCGGGTTGCATTATTTTAGGCAGTGCCCTCCTAGCTGCCATTCGCTGCAACCAACTCTTCATGGGCAATGCGACTGCCGTCAAAACCAGGGCAGTTCCCAGTGCCGTATTAATAATACCTTCCAATTGCAGGCCACGGGCTTGAAATAGCTTTAAGATTTGCAGAGCAATTAGAGTAGAAGGAATGCTCCCCAAGGCCAGCAGACCTACTACCCGCCATTGAATGGTATGATGGCGCCAGTGCGCCCAAATGCCGCCCATTTTAGTAAGCGCTGCAAACAACAGATCGGTTCCCACCGCCGTCAGCGGAGGGATCCCAAAACCAAAGATCAAAAGTGGCGTCATTAACGAGCCGCCACCGACTCCGGTCAGCCCCACCATGAAACCAACAACCAGTCCGGCCAGTATATATCCCAGCTCCATCCACCTTGACCCTATATTAATTCCCTAAAGTTCGGGAAAGTGGATGAAATTGTAACTCCCGGCAGATATCATATCAAAATATATTATTCTTTATTGATATAACTATTTGTTATAGAAAAATAGCCATGAAATTACAGCAACTGCATTTTGTATACGAAGTCTCCCGGCAAGGATATAATGTATCCGCAGCCGCCGAGGCGCTTCACGCCACGCAGCCAGGAGTTAGTAACCGGATTCATCAGCTAGAGCGGGAGCTCGGTGTACCCATCTTCGAGCGCCATGGCAAACGGCTCACCGGCATGACTCCTGCCGGAAAGGCTATCTTAAAAATGATTGAGCGAATCTTGCGCGAAGTGGAAAATATCAAGCAAGTGAGCGCGGAAGCTACAGACGAACATCAAGGGATACTCTCCATTGCTACAACCCACACCCAAGCCCGCTATGCCTTGCCGCTGGTGATCAAAGCTTTTAGGGATCGTTACCCTCAAGTCCGCCTCAGGATGTTTCAAGGCACTCCCCGTCAAATTGCTGAAATGGCGGCTGCGGGAACCGTGGACCTTGCTATCGCTACTGAGGCTATCGAACTATTTGAAGATTTGATCATGCTGCCTTGTTATGAGTGGAACCGAAGCGTGGTAGTTCCGCCCGCACACCCTTTGTTGGCATGCCGGCCCCTGACGCTGGAAGCCGTGGCAAAATACCCTATTATCACTTATGTCTTTGGCTTTACAGGCCGCTCTAAGCTCGATAACGCATTTGCCAGTAAAAACCTTGTTCCAAATGTAATTCTTACTGCCACCGATGCCGATGTTATTAAAACATATCTCCATTTGGGGTTAGGAATTGGAATCATCGCTAGCATGGCTTTTGATCCTGACCAGGATGCACCGCTCAAAGCTATCGATGCTAGCCACTTATTCGAGCCCAGCACCACCCATCTCGGAATCCGGCGAGGCGCCTATCTGCGGGGGTATATTTATGCCTTCATAGAACTATTTTCTCCACAGCTTACACGCCAAATCGTCGATGCGGCCGTTCATGCCTAACCAAAAAGGGCTTTCATCCGTTCATGGGTAGGCTGGCGAACCACGCCCCTTTCCGTCACGATGGCATCAATGAGGTGGGCAGGGATGACATCAAAAGCGGGATTATAGGCTTCAGCCCCAACCGTGGCGATAGCTTTTCCCCCTAAAGTTAGAACCTCCTCCGGAGGCCGTTGTTCAATGGGAATTCTCGTTCCATCAGACAAATTCCAATCAATGGTTGAAGTAGGGGCTACCACCATAAAACGCACGTTATGATAACGGGCCGCTACGGCTAAGCCATAAGAACCAATTTTATTGGCGGTATCACCATTAGCCGCGATCCGATCGGCACCAACAATCACCCATTGAACTTCTCCCTGCCCCAGCAAATAAGGAGCAACGCTATCGGCAATAAGCACTACCGGTATTCCGTCCCGCAATAGCTCCCAAGTGGTAAGGCGTGCGCCTTGCAACCAAGGCCGGGTTTCATCGGCAAACACTTTTTCAATTCGCCCCTTGCCATAAGCATGACGAATCACTCCAAGCGCGGTTCCAAAACCACCCGTTGCTAAAGAACCAGTATTACAATGAGTTAGAACCCCTACCGATCCTTCAATAAGGGTAGTACCTAGCTCACCCATACGGCGATTAGCCGCAATATCTTCTTCATGGATACATCGGGCTTCAACAAGCAAAGCGCTTTCCGGATCACGATGATCAGGAAGACCTTGAATAATAGCTTGCATTCGTGCTAAGGCCCAAGCAAGGTTAATGGCAGTAGGGCGGGCTGCCTCTAAATCACATAGATCCGCTTCAAGGAGCTGCTTCCAACCAGAACCCGCCTCGGAAAAACGAGCCCTTGCCGCAAGCACTACACCATAGGCGGCCGCGATTCCAATTGCAGGTGCGCCCCGTACGACCATTTTGGTAATAGCTTGAGCCACATCGGATACGCAGGCGATCGTCCAGTAAATTTCTTCCTGAGGGAGGCGGCGCTGATCCAATAATCGTACACCCGCTCCGGTCCAAGCTACTGCTCGAATTTGATCATGCTCGGCGCTCATATATTTATTTTAAAAGACTCTGCGAAGAAACTGCTGCTTTGAACTATTTCTCCTCCTACCACTCAATGGGGCCAGTGGAGGATATATTCCTGGGGAAGTTTTGCCAAAATAATAATCCCCATCATGACAGCAAGCTGCCGTTTATCCTCAAATAATTCAGGCAAACCTATTTTTTTTGCCGCCAAATAGGCAACAAAAAAATAAAAGAATATATTGGGAAAAAAGAAAAACATTACTCTTAAATCAGTCGCTAAATAAAGCCCATACCCCAATAACCTATATCCATAGAGAAAGAGCGCGGTGTTACGGACGGTTTTATGTTCCCACCGACTGGCCATAATTGCCATAATAGTTAGCTGATAAATATCAAGAGGTTTATCATAAGCGGTATAATTTATGTCTGTCGGTCCTAGTGCAGCCCAAATCACAATATCAAGGGCATCAAATACAAACTCTGAGACGAGACTGCCAAAAAGAGGCCACCGAAATATTATCAACGGCCCCAGCAACCGCATTGCTAATACAATTATCATTCCGTCATCAAACATAATTAGGCCACACTACTATTACCGGTTATCTTATTATTAAAGGTTATAATTGCCTTTGCCATGCAGAACATTAAAACGTTAATCCATGCCCGCTGGGTTATTCCCGTTATTCCAGAAGGACAAATACTGGAAAACCATAGCCTTGCCATCTACCAAGGGCGTATTGTGGATTGTCTCCCAAGAATAGAAGCGGAAACCCGCTACCGAGACGCTCACCAAATTGAGCTTACCCAGCATGCACTCATACCCGGTCTTATTAATGCCCATATCCATAGTCCCATGTCTCTCCTACGCGGTCTCGCTGACGACCTCCCCCTTATGGAGTGGCTTGAAAAGCATATCTGGCCAGCCGAAACCAAATGGGTAAGCGAAACCTTTGTGCGTGATGGCGCCCTTCTAGCGATTGCTGAAATGCTCCGTGGAGGCATTACTTGCTTTAACGATATGTATTTTTTCCCCGAAGTCGTAGCGCAGGCGGCAGTCGAAGCTAACATGCGCGCTGTTATTGGCATGATTGTCATTGATTTTCCCAGCAGATGGGCAAAAACCCCCGAGGATTATCTCCGCAAAGGGTTAGAGTTAAATGATAACTATCAGAATCATCCTCTTATCAAAACGGCCTTTGCTCCCCATGCCCCTTATACTGTCAGCGATGAATCCTTAACGCAAGTCGCTATTTTATCTAAGGAACTAAATATTCCAGTCCATATGCATATCCATGAGACGGTGGAGGAAATTAATAGGAGTATAACCCAATATGGCATGCGACCCTTAGGGCGGTTACAGCGCCTAGGACTACTTTCATCCCGGCTCTTAGCCGTCCATATGACTCAACTTACCGATCAAGAGTTTCAGACGATAACGAAGCATGGAATTCATATCGTTCATTGTCCAGAGTCTAATCTCAAACTTGCCAGCGGCTTTTGTCCAGTAGCTAAACTATATCAAGCGGGAATTAATATTGCTTTAGGTACCGATAGTGCAGCAAGCAATAACGATTTGGATATGTTTGTGGAAATGCGCCTTACCGCTTTGTTGGCTAAAGCATTAGCTAGCGACGCTAGCGCCATTCCCGCAAAGCAGGCGCTTCGCATGGCTACCTTAAATGGTGCCCAAGCGTTAGGCTTGGAGCAAGAAATTGGATCCCTGGAAATCGGTAAGATAGCTGACATAGTCGCCGTCGATTTGGGTGGGCTAGAAACACAGCCGCTCTATGATCCCATTTCCCAATTAGTCTATACGGCAGGCCGCGATAAGGTCAGCGATGTTTGGATAGCCGGCCAACAGGTCCTTAAGAGGCGCCAATTTACAACTTTGGATGAACGATTGCTTCTATCCCGAACCCAAGCCTGGGCGGAAAGAATAAAAGAATCAAGGAAATTCACATGAACGAAACACGGATTAATGTTGATCCCAATGAAATCGCTAAATTTGAGCAACTGGCGCACCGCTGGTGGGACCAGGAAGGAGAATTTAAGCCTCTCCATGATATCAATCCGTTACGCCTAGAGTATATTCGCAATCACGCTTCCCTAGCTGGCAAACGGATACTAGACGTAGGTTGCGGCGGCGGTATTTTAACGGAAGAGCTGACTCGCCTTGGAGCCAAAGTAACAGGCATCGATTTAGGCAAGGCCCCTTTGTCAGTAGCGCGTTTGCACGCTCTGGAAGAAGGTTTAGAAATCGACTACCAACAAATAAGCGTGGAGCGGCTTGCAGAAACGAAAGCCGGATCTTTCGATGTTATCACTAATCTAGAGATGCTGGAGCATGTTCCCTATCCCGCCAGTGTCGTCGCTGCCTGTGGGCAACTTCTTAAACCAGGTGGAAAAGTATTTTTTTCTACTCTCAACCGCACACCAAAAGCTTATTTATTTGCCGTTATCGGTGCTGAATACGCGCTTCGCTTACTTCCGAAGGGCACTCATGATTATCATCGATTTATCCGGCCTGCTGAATTAGAAACCTGGTGCCGAAAAGGAGGCATAGAACTCCAAAATTTAACGGGCTTACACTACAACCCCCTGACCCAGCGCTACCGACTCGGCAAGGATATCAATGTCAATTACCTTGCCTATGGCGCTAAAAAAGAATAACAATATTGCTAGAAAGATAAATCGAATTTTACGAAATTTAAAATTCTGGAGCTTGTAGCTAAATCTAATTCGTTTGCTCCACATAAACTCATTCAGCTTGCCGCATTGGCGTTTCTTAGCATAGGAATTTGCTTTAATAATAAGCCAATATAAGTTGGTCGATTGTTGTGTCAGAGGATATGCCTTCTTCGATGAAGGAGACAGTAGCTGTAGCCAACAGCTTGGACAAATGCAAGGCCAAAATCCAGCCTTTGTCCGGACTCAGCCAGTCAATCGCCCAGAACCCTTTCCTCAAGGGTGCCTTCATCCAATGAAAAATTGCCGCAGCTGCCACCGATACCTGGTGGCGGCAACTTGTACCTTGATACCAAGGACCCGTCGTTATCAAATACGCTTTATCGTGGCCCCATTGCAGGCAAATAAAACCGTTCGGTCAGAAATCGCACGTACACTTCATCGCTAGGAAAACAGAGCTGCCACTCAAAAAAATCATTGCTTCGGCTTTCATCACGGCCTCCGGTTTTTGCCCTTGTCTCAACTCATTAGGCAGAAGGAGATAAAAAGGCCGATTAATAAATTGCTCCAAAAGAGAATACTGCTAGCGGGTATTGTCTGAGTAAAGGCGTAATGAGTAGGGTCAGCGCTTGACAGGAATACCCAAGAGATCCGGAGGAGTATAGCAGCAGAGTCAAACAGAGGTGCGAGGATTATGGTAATCACTACTCGCCGTCTATCGGCAGCGGGCTGTGGGTCGTAACAATCTTCGGGA
The DNA here is from genome assembly GCF_000012805.1 of Nitrosococcus oceani ATCC 19707. Lineage (GTDB taxonomy): Bacteria > Pseudomonadota > Gammaproteobacteria > Nitrosococcales > Nitrosococcaceae > Nitrosococcus > Nitrosococcus oceani. Next base: position 2,650,463 of record NC_007484.1, read on the forward strand.
AGCGTATGAAGCTTCCTTCTCGCAGCAGGAGGGCCATGCCATCGGAGCGTAAGGAAGAGACAAGCCAAGCAAGCCATTTTAAACGCATTAATGGCATTCTCAAACAGCGGACTTCGCTTTGAGTTAGTAAAAAGAGCGGTTTTTAACGTCTAAAATTCATATAAATTTAATAGGAACTCCCACATCCAACTTAAAAAGTTCAGCTGCGCAGCCCTGGTTAACCGCAATCTCTATAAGACCCAGAGAATTTACATACCAGAAGGCATCACCCATATCCACATCACTGAAAGTTTGTGCCGCAGAGATTAAATCCCCATTAGGCAATTGAACATGGCCTCGCCTGAACTTAGTTCCACAAATGCCCGTCATAGCATTCCCATAGTGATCAATATAGATGATTTCTTCAAGATCGCCTGGGTCTTTAGTAACTACCGCTTCATCCCAACGCTGACCCAAAAACTCTTCGCCGCGTGGATTTTCAACCCTAGCCAGCTTAGCCACGACCGGTGCAAATAAATCTCGGCCATGGAAAGTTGCAGAAAGCGATGGGGGACGCCAGGTAATACGCCACAAAGCCGCGGTTAACGAACGTCCCATAACAACATCGAATAATCCATTCCCTGGACCGACATACCAACGATCATCCGCACAAACTATAACTGGTTCTCGATCGCTAGAACCTACGCCGGGATCTACTACTGCAAAGACTACGGTACCAGGAGGTAGGTGCTGTCCCAGAGCCGCTAATAAATGTGCCGATGCATGGGGAGAAAATCGAGGGGCATCGGCCATAAGGTTAACGACAGGAATATTTGGAGCTTGCTGTTGAAGTACAATCCGTACCTGGCCAAGATAGGGACCGAGGATTCCGAAATCGGTAAAAAGGCCGATCATTTAAATACCTCGTAGCAAACTTAAGCGCATCCTTTATAAGAGTGCACCCTAAAAAAGCTGTAGAACCTTATTTCGTGTTGGAGATCCGTATTTAATACCTTCACTCCTCCTGTGAATCAGGGAGCGGGCGCTCAAGTAATTCCACAATTGCCATCGGCGCATTATCTCCCGCCCGGAATCCTCTTTTCAGAATCCGGAGATATCCGCCAGGGCGAGCTTGGTAGCGAGGACCTAATTCATTGAATAACTTGGTCACTGCCTTTCTATCACGCAAGCGCGAAAATACTAACCGCCGATTAGCCACCGAATCCTCTTTAGCCAGGGTAATCAATGGCTCCGCGACACGGCGAAACTCTTTTGCTTTAGGCAGCGTCGTGTTGATCATTTCATGTTCAATTAGTGACACAGCCATATTACGGAACATCGCCTTTCGATGGGCACTAGTTCGGTTTAATCTTCTTCCACTATAGCGATGGCGCATGAAATTATCCCTCTATTCGTTTCCAGACCATTGTCTCAAGCAGTAACTTTAGTTTCTTCTTCACGTAGCCCCGCCGGCGGCCAATTTTCTAAGCGCATACCTAAAGATAGCCCCCGCAATGTCAATACATCTTTAATTTCCGTTAGCGATTTCTTACCCAAATTAGGAGTTTTTAATAACTCAACCTCCGTTTTCTGAATAAGATCGCCAATATAGTAAATATTTTCTGCTTTAAGACAATTTGCTGAACGTACCGTCAATTCCAGATCGTCTATCGGCTGTAATAGCACAGGATCAATCTCGGCCGCCTTTTTCTCTTTAGCCGTTTCAATTTTACCTTCCAACTCAACAAAAGCCGTTAGCTGATCTTGCAGAATGGTTGCAGCCTTTCGTACTGCTTCATCCGGGGCGATAGTACCATTCGTTTCGATCTCTATAATCAGCTTATCTAAATCGGTTCGCTGCTCAACGCGGGCACTATCTACTTCATAAGTCACTCTTCGGATAGGGCTAAACGAAGCATCAAGAATTAGGTGCCCGATAGAGCGTTCATCCTCTTCCTTAGGAATTCGCATGGAAGCTGACTGATAACCTCGGCCACGGACAACCTTCATAGTAAGGTTAAGTTCACCAGATTTAGTGAGATGAGCAATAACGTGCTCAGGATTAATAACCTCTACATCATGCTCCAGTTGAATATCTCCCGCAGTCACCGTTACCGGCCCTTTACTGCTCAAATTCAAGGTGACTTCATCACGGCCATGCAACTTGACTGCAACTCCTTTAAGATTAAGCAGGATTTCCGTCATATCCTCCTGCACCCCTTCCTTGGTGGTATATTCATGTAACACACCATCAATTTGCGCTTCGATAATGGCACAGCCTGGCATTGAAGATAGTAAGATTCGGCGCAGAGCATTGCCCAAGGTATGCCCGAATCCGCGTTCTAGCGGTTCTAAAGTAACCTTAGTTGCGTAATCATTTATACGCTGGACATCCACTATCCTGGGCTTAAGAAAATTAGATACTTGCATGGGTAGCACACTTCCCCTCTAGGAATTAATATCGCACCGGAAGTATGTTAAGACGCGAGCGCGCCCTCTATAGGATATAGGTATTTTATTTCCTTACTTCGAATAAAGTTCAACGACCAAATTTTCCTGAATATCGGGGGCAAGCTCACTTCGTTCCGGTACCCTTTTAAATACACCCTCTAACTTACCCGCGTTAATTTCTATCCACTCGGCTTCTGCCCGTGCCTGGGCTAGCTCAAGCGCAAATTTTATCCGGTCTTGCCTCTTGGCTTTTTCCCTAACAGCCACCACATCCTCAGCCCGTACCTGATATGAGGGAATGTTAATTCCTTGCCCGTTAACAAGAACCCCCTTATGGTTAATAAGCTGCCGTGCCTCGGCACGGGTGCTTCCGAATCCCATTCTATAAACTACATTATCAAGGCGAGACTCAAGCAGCTTAAGTAAATTTTCACCCGTAGACCCCTTTCGCCGGGCTGCCTCCTTGTAATAGCGCCGAAATTGCCTCTCTAATACCCCATACATGCGGCGCAGCTTCTGTTTTTCGCGTAGCTGCAGAGCGTAATCTGACATACGGGCACGTCTTGCCCCCGCTCCATGCTGGCCAGGCACCTGCTCGATCTTGCACTTGGAATCAATGGGGCGAACACCACTCTTTAAAAATAAATCTGTACCTTCCCGCCGTGCCTGCTTGAGTTTAGGACCCGTATATTTAGCCAACTTTAACTCTCCTTATTAAACCCTTCGCTTTTTAGGGGGACGACATCCATTGTGGGGGATGGGTGTAATATCCGCGATATTTGTAACCTTAAATCCCACATTATTCAAAGATCGAGCAGCAGACTCACGCCCTGGCCCTGGTCCTTTAACTCGAACTTCTAAATTTTTCATGCCCATCTCTTGGACTATCCGTCCAGCTTTTTCTGCGGCTACTTGAGCAGCAAACGGCGTACTTTTCCGCGAGCCTCGAAAACCGCTACCCCCCGAAGTCGCCCATGCCAAGGTATTTCCCTGACGGTCAGTAATCGTCACGATCGTATTGTTAAAAGAGGCATGAATATGGGCGATACCATCAGATACAACCCTTTTCACTCGTTTCTTTGTGCTTGTTTTTGCCATGTGCGTAGTACTCTGCTTCTTTCTATTTCCTAGCTAATCGCCGCGGGCCCTTACGTGTCCTTGCGTTTGTCTGAGTACGCTGTCCTCGCACTGGAAGCCCCCTGCGATGGCGGATCCCCCGGTAACAACCCAAGTCCATTAGTCGTTTAATATCCATGCTTATTTCACGCCGCAGATCTCCCTCCACGGGATACTTAGCAACTTCAGCGCGTAACCCCTCTAGTTCATTGTCGGAAAGATCCCTAATCTTTTTATCAGAGGGTACGCCAACCGCTCCGCAGATCTTACGAGCGCGGCTTAACCCTATTCCATAAATAGAGCTAAGCGCAATTACCGTGTGCTTATGCACCGGGATATTAATTCCAGCAATACGGGCCATTTAAGGTCTCCACAAAGAGGTGGTCAGTTATGCTTTGCATAACATATCATTATATCTTATAAATTAAGATACCGACAACTACTATCTTAATCAGGTTACTCTAGGGATATTTCATCCCTGACGTTGCTTATGCCGGGCATCTTTACATATAACCCGCACTACGCCCTTCCGGCGCACAACTTTGCAATGACGGCAAACCTTTTTTACCGAAGCACGAACCTTCATTAACTTTCTCCCGTCCCTTTATCAATCAATGTAATAGGCTCCCAGTAGTTGCTCCACTTCCCTTTAATTGCGATTTTTTAAGTAAGCTCTCATATTGATGAGACATCAAATGCGCCTGCACCTGAGCGACAAAATCCATAACAACAACCACAATAATCAGTAAGGAGGTACCCCCAAAATAAAACGGAACATTCCAATACAAAATCAAGAACTCGGGTAAAAGGCATACCGCAGTAACATAGATTGCGCCACCCAAGGTAAGCCGACCCATAACGGTATCGATATACCGAGTAGTCTGCACTCCCGGCCGTATTCCGGGGATAAATGCCCCCGATTTCTTTAAATTATCCGCTGTCTCTTTTGGGTTGAATACCAACGCTGTATAAAAGAAACAAAAGAAGATGATAGCTATAGCATACAGGAGAACATAAATAGGTTGTCCTGGAGAAAGAGTAGCAGACAAATCCCTGAGCCAGCCCATCCCTTCACTAGCACCAAACCAACTCGATACCGTTGCCGGAAATAAAATAATGCTTGATGCGAAAATAGGGGGAATAACGCCTGACATATTAATTTTTAACGGCAAATGACTCACCTGCCCCCCGAAAACTTTTCTTCCATGCTGCTGTTTAGCATAATGCACCAAGATGCGTCGTTGGGCCCGTTCCATAAAAACCACAAAAGCCGTAACTAATAGAGCTAATGTCAAAAGCACCAATACTGTGAAAGTATGTAATTCACCAGTTCGTGCTAACTCTAACGTTCCACCAAGCGCCGAAGGCAACCCAGCAACAATTGCTGCAAAGATAATTAGCGAAATTCCATTTCCTATACCCCGTTCTGTAATTTGCTCGCCTAGCCACATTAAAAATAAAGCTCCAGTAACCAACGTTATTACCGCTGTTACTCTGAAAATCAGGCCCGGCTCGATAACGACAGAAGCGCCTCCAACTTGTTGGGACTCCAACGCAATAGTTACCCCTACCGCTTGTATAGCAGACAATACCAACGTGCCATAGCGTGTATACTGGGTAATTTTTCGCCGCCCCGAGGCACCCTCTTTTCGAAGCTGCTCTAATTTTGGATGAACCGCCGTTAGCAGCTGCATAATGATGGAAGCCGAAATATACGGCATAATCCCTAATGCAAAGACCGATAAGCGCTCTAACGCTCCTCCAGAAAACATGTTAAACATGTCTAGTATAGTGCCGCGCTGTTGCTCAAACAGCGTAGCCAGCGTTACCGGATCAATCCCCGGCACAGGAATAAATGTGCCAACCCGGTAAACTAGCAGAGCACCTATAACAAATAGTAGTCTTTGGCGCAACTCAACTAATTTGCCGGAAGAACTTCGATCAAATGACTTTTTGGAGGCGCGTTTCGCCACGGTTACTCTCCGATGCGGCCGCCTGCCGCTTCAATAGCTCTGCGTGCGCCTGCAGATACCATAATTCCCTGCAGACTTACCGGCTTATCAAGCTTACCCGACGCAATCACTTTAACCCGTTTAGCCCATTTTGGAATCAATCTGGCTTTCACAAGGGCGGCAATATCTACCGTATCAGTGTTTACTTTTGTAAGCTGGTCTAAGCGCACCTCAACTCTGAAACGAGCCTTACGCGAACTAAAGCCAAATTTAGGAACGCGCCTTTGTAAGGGCATCTGACCGCCCTCGAAGCCAACCTTATGAAAACCTCCTGATCGCGATTTTTGGCCCTTATGCCCACGACCACAAGTTTTGCCCCAGCCAGATCCAATGCCGCGGCCAACGCGCTTTTCCGCCTGCTTGGCACCGGGAGCTGAAGAGATCGTATTTAATCGCATTTTAGCCTTCCTCTAACTTCAAAAGGTAAGACACCTTTTGGATCATTCCTCGATTTTCAGGAGTGTCAATAACCTCAACCGTTTGGCCAATCTTGCGAAGCCCTAAACCAGCAACACATGCCTTATGTCGCACTAATCGCCCAATAGTGCTTCTTACTAACGTTACCCTAAGCGTTCTCTTTTGCGCCGCCATTATCCACCACCCACGATCTCTTCGAGATTTTTTCCCCGCTTAGCTGCAATGGCTTCCGGACTCGACATCTGTACAAGCCCCTTAACGGTAGCTTGCACAACGTTCACGGGATTCGCAGAACCTATACATTTGGCCAGAACGTTATGAACGCCCACAACCTCGAAAACAGCACGCATTGCGCCTCCAGCAATAATCCCGGTTCCCTCAGAAGCGGGTTGCATGTGAACCTTCGCGGCACCATGACGAGCAGTAATTGGATGTTGCAACGTATCCCCTTCTAGGGGGACCGAGATCATATTCTTTCTCGCATTTTCCATGGCCTTTTGAATAGCAACGGGAACCTCGCGGGCTTTACCTCGGCCAAATCCAACACGCCCCTTCCCGTCTCCTACCACCGTTAAGGCCGAAAAGCCAAATTGACGTCCACCCTTCACAACTTTAGCAACACGTCTCACGCCAACCAGTTTCTCCAGTAATCCATCTCCGGTCGCCCGGCGATCTGTCTGTGCCATCAGAGTTTCAACCCTTAAAACTGTAATCCACCTTCCCGGGCCGCATCCGCTAATGCCTTTACCCGACCATGGTACTTGTAGCCAGAACGGTCAAAGGCAACCTTAGCAATACCCTTCGCCTTAGCCCGCTCGGCAATCGTCTTGCCAACGGTAATCGCTGCTTCTTTGTTGCCAGTGTTCTTAAGCTGTTGCTTCAGCATTGACTCTACCGTGGAAGCACTCGCAACGACATTTCCATCCGCTGGCTTGATTATTTGCACATAAATATGCTTAGGAGTGCGGTGAACCGTTAATCGCACCACTCCCAGCTCATGAATTTTATGCCGTGTTTTAGCCGCACGCCGTAATCTTGCTGTTTTTTTATCCACATTACCTTCCTGCCTATAAACTCTATTTTTTCTTCGCTTCCTTGCGCACAACTACTTCGTCTGCATAGCGAACCCCTTTTCCCTTATAAGGTTCAGGTGGCCTGAATCTGCGAATGTTCGCCGCAGCCTGTCCGACTTGCTGCTTATCATATCCTTTGACGATGATTTCGGTCGGACTAGGTACCTCAATAGTAAGACCCTCTGGCGCAGTAAATTCAACGGGATGAGAATAACCCAAACTAAGCACAAGCTTCCGCCCTTGTAGCTGCGCCCGGTAACCCACCCCAACTAGCTGCAAACGCCGCTCAAAGCCTTGGCTAACTCCCTGTACCATATTATTTATTAGGGCGCGGGTCGTACCTCTAAGAGCATTTACTCGCTTATCTGTACTCTTCGCTGAAAAGCGTAGCGTTTCCCCATCTTGGACTACCTGTATCAAGGGATGAATAGCAAAAGCAAGAGAACCCTTTGCACCCTTTACCTTAATGTCATTATCCCCAGAAAGCGTGACTTCGACCCCCTTCGGGATCGACACGGGATTATCAGCAATTCTCGACATGCTTCCCTACCTCTTTTAGGCAACGTAGCATAATACTTCGCCGCCTTCCCCAATGGATCTCGCGGTTTTATCCGTCATAACACCGCGAGATGTAGAGACAATAGCAATACCTAACCCGCCACGTATTCTAGGCAGTTTATCTCTGCTTTTATACATACGCAGCCCTGGACGGCTCGCCCGATGGATATCCTCAATCACTGGCTTGCCTCCATAATACTTTAAGCGTATTACTAACGTAGGCTTTGCATCAGCTATCACCTTACAATCTTCGATATAGCCTTCTTCCTTTAGTACACGAGCAATACTTACCTTCAATTTGGACGAAGGCATACTAACTTCTACCTTGCCTGCATTCTGACCATTGCGCACTCGTGTCAGCATGTCCGAGATTGGATCGGTCATACTCATGGTATTTTCTAGCCCCTTTATGCTCTTAAAATTTTGATGATATTTAAACTAGAGGCGTTACCAACTAGCCTTAACTAGGCCTGGAACATCTCCACGCATAGCCACCTCACGGAGCCTATTACGGGATAGACCAAATTTACGTATATAACCGCGAGGCCTTCCCGTTGAACGGCAACGTCTCCGTTGGCGCACCGGCGAAGAGTCTCTAGGTAAACTATGGAATTTAAGCATTACCCTTTGCCGTTCTTCCGGACTGAGGCTTTCATCCCTCATCTGCGTTTTTAGCTCTATACGTCTAGCCGCGTATTTGCGCGCCACGCGTATCCGCTTCAGCTCTCTGTTAATCATGCACTTTTTTGACATCGCTAACCTTCTAGCCCCGCTAAGTATGAGTTCTAAACGGAAAATTAAATGCTCTAAGCAATGCTTGGCCTTCCTCATCCGTTTTTGCTGTAGTTGTTATCGTGATATTCATTCCCCTTATAGCATCGATCTGGTCATAGTCGATCTCTGGGAAAATAATCTGCTCACGAATACCCATATTATAGTTACCCCTCCCATCAAAAGACTTTGGACTAAGTCCACGGAAGTCCCGAATTCGAGGAATCGCTATATTAATTAGCCGGTCTAAAAATTCGTACATTTGCTTGCGGCGCAAGGTGACTTTACAACCGATAGGCCAATCCTCCCGGATTTTAAATCCGGCTACCGACTTGCGTGCACGGGTGAGCACCGGTTTCTGGCCAGAAATCCTAGCCATATCACCCATTACTCGCTCCAAGATTTTTTTATCTCCGACCGCCTCTCCAGCCCCTATATTCAAGGTAATCTTTTCGATTCGGGGCACTGCCATAACCGACTGACAACCAAGACGCTCCCGTAACTGGTTAATAACCGTATCCCGATAATGTTTTTGCAACCTTGCCATACTAATCTACCGCTGAGCCCTGGAATAAATTCAAGCAACCCTGGACGCTTCTCTAAACGTCAATGATTTCATCATTTGATTTGAAATAACGCACCTTACGACCATCCTCCAACCTCCTAAAACCAATCCGATCCCCTTTCTCCGTAGCCGGATTGTAAAGCATGACATTAGAGATATGTATCGACGCCTCCCGCTCAATAATTCCCCCGGGCTTATTAGCGGTCGGATTAGGCCGGGTATGTCGCTTTACCATGTTGACATCTTGTACAATCACACGCTCATCGCCTAATATGCGTAAAATTTTTCCTTGCTTCCCTTTACTCCTCCCGGCGGTAACGATAACCTCATCGCCTACCCTAACTCTGCGCATCACTATTCTCCCTATAATACTTCCGGGGCCAAAGAAACAATCCTCATAAAGTTCTCAACACGCAGCTCCCTCGTCACGGGACCAAAGATTCGAGTACCTATAGGCTGTAACTGGTTATTCAGTAATACAACGGCATTATTATCAAACCGAATAAGTGAGCCGTCCGCACGGCGAACCCCCTTTCTGGTCCGCACGATCAGTGCATTATAAACCTCACCTTTCTTCACTTTACCGCGTGGAATGGCTTCCTTGACTGCAACCTTAATAATATCGCCAATCCCCGCATAGCGCCGCTGTGACCCCCCTAGCACCTTTATACACACAAGTCGACGAGCACCGCTGTTATCTGCCGCCTCTAGGCTAGTCTGCATTTGAATCATTCCTGCCCTCCACTTAATCTCATCAGGGAATCAAGCATTATTCAGCGTGCACGCTCAAGGATATCAACCAATTTCCAGGCTTTAGTCTTGGATAACGGACGTGTCCCTGCAATCGCTACAATATCGCCCATCCGGCACTCATTATTTTCGTCATGGGCATGCAACTTAGTAAAACGCCTTACATATTTTTTGTAGAGCGAGTGTGCGACTTTACGCTCTATAAGCACCGTAATCGTCTTATCCATCTTGTCGCTCACCACGCGGCCGATAACGGTATGTGATATTTTCTCCTGATCGCTCATAACCTACTGCGCCTGCTGTTGTTTTTCAGTGAGTACCGTTTTAACCCGAGCGATGCTACGCCGAACCCGCTTCAATTCGCTATTTCGTACTAACTGCCCGGTACCCATTTGCATCCGCAGTTTAAACCGCTCTCGAGAGAGCTCCAAGAGCTCCTTCCGCAATTCATCTTCCGTCTTTGTCCGCAACTCTTGAACTTTCATCACATAATCGCCCGGGTAACAAATACCGTTTTAATGGGCAGTTTAGCAGCCGCTAATTCAAAAGCCCTCCGCGCTACCCCCTCCGGCACACCTTCCATCTCATAAAGGACGCGGCCAGGCTGTATATTAGCAGCCCAAAACTCTACACCACCCTTACCCTTTCCTTGACGCACCTCAAGAGGCTTTTGAGTAATTGGTTTATCCGGAAAAATCCGAATCCAAATTTTTCCGCCCCGCTTAATATGCCTTGTCATAGCACGCCGAGCAGCCTCGATTTGGCGAGCTGTAATCCGCCCTCTACCTATAGCTTTCAAGCCATACTCACCAAAGTCTATTTGGCTACCTCGGAGGGCTTGTCCGCGATTTCTGCCTTTTTGCTGCTTACGGAACTTAGTTCTTTTCGGCTGTAACATATTTTATTACCCTAGCTTATCGCTGAGCTTCCCGCGGCGACCTGCGGCTCCGGCTGCTCAAATACTTCGCCCTTAAATATCCATACCTTAACGCCAAGGATTCCATAGGTAGTCTTCGCCTCAGCAAAACCATAATCTATATCAGCGCGTAACGTATGCAATGGTACCCGGCCTTCCCGATACCATTCGTTACGTGCAATCTCTGCCCCATTTAAGCGCCCGGAGACTTTTATCCTAATACCTTGCGCACCTACACGCATAGCGTTGGTAACCGCACGCTTCATTGCTCGGCGAAACATAATTCGCCGTTCGAGTTGCTGAGCCACATTTGCAGCAACAAGCGTTGCGTCTAATTCAGGCTTGCGTATCTCTTGAATGTTAATATGAACGGGTATACCCATCATTCTTGAGACTTCTTGCCGTAGGTTGTTAATATCCTCACCCTTTTTTCCAATGACGATACCTGGACGAGCGGTATGAATAGTGATCCGAGCATTACGCGCCGGCCGATCAATCTGAATATTGCTCACTAGCGCATGGGATAGCTTCTTGGCAAGGTAGCTACGAACTGCTAAATCATTATTCAGCAGCTCACTAAATTGGCCGCTATCCGCATACCATTTAGAGTTCCAATCCTTAACAATGCCTAGACGGATCCCAGTAGGATGTACTTTTTGCCCCATTAGCTATCTGTGCTCCCCTAATCCTCTGAAACCATCACCTTAATATGGCAAGAGCGCTTAAAAACTCGACTAGCACGCCCTCTAGCCCTTGCGCGGATTCGCTTTATAGTAGGTCCTTCGTTGACCATAATGGCAGCAACGCGCAACTCATCGATATCAGCTCCATCGTTGTGCTCGGCATTCGCAATAGCAGATTCCAACACTTTTCTAATAAGAGCCGATGCTTTTTTAGGGCTAAAGCCCAAAATATCCAATGCCTTATCTACAGGCAGCCCGCGGACCTGGTCCGCAACCAGCCGACCTTTCTGAGCCGACAGGCGCGCATTCTTTAGTATTGCCGTAGTTGCCATTTCCCGCTCCATTACTACCTAGACTTTTTATTAGCCACATGGCCCTTAAAGGTACGTGTCGGGGAAAATTCACCCAATTTATGACCGACCATATTTTCTGTGACCAAAATAGGAACATGTTGCCGTCCATTATGGACGGCAATCGTTAGCCCAATCATTTCCGGGACAACCATAGAGCGACGCGACCAGGTCTTAATCGGACGCCGACTCTGGGATGCGCTCGCCTCCAGCACCTTCTTTTGCAGATGAGGGTCCACAAATGGGCCTTTTTTAATCGAACGCGGCATGCTTCATCCTCTCACTCTGAGTTATTTACTTTTTACGCCGGCGTACAATAAATTTTCCAGTACGCTTGTTACGGCGAGTCTTATACCCCTTAGTGGGCACTCCCCAAGGGCTAACGGGGTGGCGGCCACCTGAAGTGCGGCCCTCACCACCCCCGTGGGGATGATCTACAGGGTTCATCGCAACCCCACGCACGGTAGGACGTTTCCCCCGCCAACGCATAGCTCCCGCCTTACCTAGAGAACGGAGGCCATGCCCATCATTACCAACTTCTCCTATTGTTGCCCGGCATTCAAGCGGCACTTTTCGTATCTCACCTGAGCGCAAACGCAACATCGCATGATCGCCTTCACGGGCAACTAACTGACAGGAAGAACCGGCGCTTCGTGCTATCTGAGCACCTTTACCTGGTTTTAGCTCAATACAATGCACAAGCGTGCCAACAGGAATATTCCGTAGCGGAAGACAGTTTCCATCTCGAATAGGAGCCTCCCGTCCAGAAGTTATAATATCACCAACCTTAACTGCCTTGGGCGCAATGATATAACGCTTTTCCCCATCAGAATAATTAATTAATGCAATATGAGCACTACGATTTGGATCGTATTCTATCCTTTTCACACGCCCAAGGACATCAATTTTATCGCGTCTAAAATCAATAATTCGGTAGAGCCGCTTATGCCCCCCGCCACAATGACGAACAGTTATTCTACCTTGATTATTCCGGCCTCCACTCTTGCTTAGTTTTTTAGTTAAAGCCGGATGAGGTCTGCCCTTATATAGTTCAAGAGAAGTTACCTGAACCACAAATCGGCGGCCAGCGGATGTAGGTTTAGCTTTTACAATCGGCATAGCCATTTCCTTAATTTATCTAAATAACAGTCAGGTGTTATTCAACGCTTGCAAAATCGATTTCATAGCCTTCCTGCAGCGCCACGTAGGCTTTTTTCCAATTGCTGCGACGGCCAATATAACGCCCTGAACGCTTACGCTTTCCTTTAACTAGCGCTGTATGCACCTTAGTAACTTTGACATCGAACAAGAGTTCAACCGCCTGCTTAACCTCTCGCTTGTCAGCATCAGACAAGATCTTAAAAATCACCTGGTTATGCTTTTCCCCTACTAAGGTGCTTTTTTCCGAAATCACAGGCGCTAAAATAACCTTAGTCAGGCGCTCCTCGTTCATGTGAGGCTCTCCTCAAAACAACGAATTGCATCTCCCGTTACCAGAACTCCATCGAATCGAATTAATTCAACAGGACTAACTCTACTCACATTCCTTATAGCCACTGTCGGAATATTCCGGGCGGACAATTCAAGATTACGATCATCTTCAGCAACCACGATCAACACACTGCGCCACGTAATGGGCTTTAATAACTTAGCTAGATCTCTTGTTTTCGGCTTGGAAAGCATAATTTTATCTATCATCCTTAGCCGGTCTTGGCGCACAAGCTCCGATAAAATCGAGCGCATAGCCGCTCGATACATTTTTCTATTTACCTTTTGCGAATAATCCCCTGGCTTGGCGGCAAAAGCCCTACCGCCACCTCGCCATAACGGGCTTCGAATAGTACCCGCCCGAGCGCGGCCTGTCCCTTTTTGCCGAAAAGGTTTAGCACCACCGCCTCGAGCCTCGGAACGCGTTTTCTGAGCATGTGTACCTGCTCGAGCTTTAGCCAAATAAGCAGTGACCACTTGATGGATAAGAGGCTCATTAAAGTGTTGGGTAAACACAGTATCAGAAAGTTGCGTCATACCCGTTTCAGAATTTTCTGCGAGCGACTGCACTGCGAGATTCACCCTATCCTCCTTTATCTCACTTAACAACGGTCTTGACTGCCGGTTTAACTATTACATCCCCTCCTGGCGCACCAGGAATAGCTCCTTTTATCAATAATAATTGGCGCCCTTCATCAATTCGAACCAACTCAAGATTTTGGACGGTACGCCGTACATTTCCCATTTGCCCAGCCATTTTTTTTCCCTTAAATACGCGGCCTGGAGTTTGGCATTGACCAATAGAACCTGGAGCACGGTGGGATAACGAATTACCGTGGCTGGCATCTCCACCGCCGAAATGATAGCGGCGAACCACACCAGCAAAACCGCGCCCCCGGGTAATACCCGTGACATCGACCTTCTGTCCGACTTCAAACAAATCTACTTTCAGCTCGCCGCTGGCCTTAATATCTCTTCCTTCCTCTGCTCCAAAACGAAATTCCTGCAGTTTTCGACCGGGCTCTACGTTCGCCTTTGCAAAGTGCCCTTTAAGCGAGCTAGTGACTCGAGCAGGACGTCTCTCACCTACTGTTACTTGCACCGCTTGATAACCATCTTGCTCCAGTGTCTTAACCTGAGAAATCCGATTCGGAGTTGCTTCAATCACCGTTACCGGTATTGAGGCTCCTTCATCCGTAAAAACTCGAGTCATCCCCACTTTACGACCGATTAATCCGATTGCCATTTGCCTATCCTCGTGCCTACCAGCGCATATTCTCGTTAGGTTAATTTAATCTGGACATCAACGCCTGCAGCCAAATCCAGTTTCATCAAGGCATCAACGGTCTTTTCCGTCGGATCGACAATATCCATTAATCGCTTATGGGTACGAATCTCATACTGATCGCGTGCATCCTTGTTGACATGGGGAGATATCAATATCGTAAACCGTTCCTTGCGAGTAGGCAAAGGAATTGGCCCCCGTACGTGAGCTCCTGTACGCTTAGCAGTATCCACGATTTCTCGCGCCGATTGGTCAATCAGGCGATGATCAAACGCCTTTAGCCGAATTCTAATAATTTGTTGTTTGGCCATGCCGTTACTACTCAATCACTTTACTGACGACGCCGGCACCTACCGTACGCCCCCCTTCACGGACGGCAAAACGCAACCCCTCCTCCATCGCAATAGGCGCAATCAAACTAACCGTCATCTGAATATTATCACCCGGCATCACCATCTCCACCCCATCGGGTAAATCAATCGCACCGGTCACATCCGTGGTCCGAAAATAAAACTGCGGACGATACCCCGTGAAAAACGGCGTATGACGCCCCCCTTCATCCTTGGATAAAACATACACTTCCGCATAAAACTTCGTATGCGGCGTAATCGATTTGGGCTTGGCCAACACTTGACCACGCTCCACATCCTCACGCTTAGTCCCCCGCAACAAAACACCCACATTGTCCCCCGCTCGCCCCTCATCCAGAAGCTTGCGGAACATCTCAACCCCCGTGCAAATAGTCTTCTGCGTCTCCCGCATCCCAACTATCTCTATCTCTTCCCCTACCTTGACAATACCCCGCTCCACTCGACCCGTTACTACCGTCCCCCGACCCGAAATCGAAAATACATCCTCTATCGGCATCAAAAACGGCTGGTCTACCGCTCGCTGGGGCTCAGGAATATACGCATCCATCTGCTCTACCAACTTCAGTATCGACGGAATCCCTATCTCGCTCGTATCCCCCTCCAACGCCTTCAGCGCACTACCCACCACTATCGGCGTGTCATCCCCCGGAAATTGGTAACTATCCAACAGCTCCCGAACTTCCATCTCCACTAATTCCAACAACTCCGGATCGTCTACCATATCCGCTTTGTTTAAATACACCAATATGAACGGCACTCCCACCTGGCGCGCCAGCAATATATGCTCTCGCGTCTGGGGCATCGGACCATCCGCCGCCGAAACCACCAACACCGCTCCGTCCATCTGCGCCGCCCCCGTAATCATGTTCTTCACATAATCCGCATGCCCCGGGCAGTCTACATGCGCATAGTGACGCTCCTCCGTCTCATATTCTACATGCGAGGTCGCTATCGTGATCCCCCTCTCCCGCTCCTCCGGCGCATTGTCTATCTGGTCGTAGGCCCTGAACTCTCCCCCATACTGCTCCGATAATATCCGCGTCAACGCCGCCGTTAACGTCGTCTTACCATGGTCTACGTGACCGATCGTGCCTACGTTTATATGCGGCTTCTTCCGCTCAAATTTCGACTTGGACACAATTGCTTACCTCACAAAGATAACTGTCTTATCTCATTGGGACTTTTTAATTATCGCCCCAGCGATATTAGAGGGCGCTTCATTGTACTTTGAGAATTCCATTGTATAATTAGCTCGCCCTTGAGTAGCCGAACGGAGATCGGTGGCATATCCAAACATTTCCGCCAATGGTACTTCTGCTCGAATTATTTTACCGCTAAGGGAGTCTTCCATCCCCTGCACCATCCCGCGGCGCCGATTGAGGTCACCCATTACATCACCCATATATTCCTCAGGAGTCACTACCTCTACTTTCATAATAGGCTCAAGCAACACCGGATTCGCTTTTTGCACTCCTTCCTTAAAGGCCATAGATCCTGCAATTTTAAAAGCCATCTCGCTAGAATCCACATCGTGATATGAACCATCATATAGGGTAGCCTTGATATCAACTACAGGATATCCAGCAATTACTCCATTCTCAGTTTGCTCCTTTATTCCCTTATCAACTGCGGGAATAAATTCTTTAGGCACGGTACCGCCCACAATTTTATTAACAAACTCATATCCCTTACCGCGCTCTTGAGGTTCTAACTTGAGCCAAACATGGCCATATTGACCTCGACCGCCGCTCTGGCGCACAAATTTACCTTCCTGCTCTATGCTACGGCGTATGGTTTCTCGGTACGCTACCTGGGGAGCACCCACATTAGCCTCAACCTTAAACTCTCGCCTCATGCGGTCAACAATAATATCTAAGTGCAACTCACCCATTCCTGCGATGATAGTCTGCCCAGACTCTTCATCGGTACGGACCCTAAATGAAGGATCCTCCCTAGCTAGCTTTCCAAGGGCTATAGACATCCTTTCTTGGTCTCCCTTGGTTTTAGGCTCAATAGCAACAGAGATCACAGGCTCCGGAAATTCCATGCGCTCCAATAAAATGATGTGATTCGGGTCACATAAGGTATCACCTGTTGTCACATTTTTTAGGCCAACCGCAGCAGCAATATCACCAGCCATGACATCTTTAATTTCTTCACGGCTATTAGAATGCATCTGGAGTAAACGGCCAATACGTTCGCGGTTTCCAGAAGCTGCGTTATAAACCGTGTCCCCCGAGCTTAGTACTCCAGAATAAACCCGGAAAAAGGTGAGGTTTCCCACATAAGGATCAGAAGCGATCTTAAAGGCTAAAGCAGCAAATGGTTCCTCATCTGAGGCGTGGCGCTCACCTTCAGTCTCGTCTTTTTGCACCCCTTTAATAGGGGGAACTTCGACTGGGGAGGGCATATAAGAAAGCACTGCATCCAACATTGCCTGGACCCCCTTATTTTTAAAGGCGGAACCACACAAAGCAGGGACGATTTCTCCATTCAAGGTTCGAATGCGAAGGCCCTTAACAATATCGTCTAGCGGCAGTTGACCTTCCTCTAGATATCTCTCCATCAACTCTTCAGATGCTTCGGCGGCTGCCTCAATCATCTTTTCCCGGTATTCATCACAACTAGCCTGTAAATTTCCAGGTATTTCTTTTTCTTCAAAAGCCATGCCCATGCTGGATTTATCCCAGTGGATAGCCTTCATCTTAATAAGATCGACCACTCCCTCAAAATTTTCTTCAGCGCCAATGGGTATCTGAATAGGAATCGGATTAGCTCCTAACCTGCTGCGAATTTGCCCAACTACCCGAAGAAAATCAGCGCCCTGGCGGTCCATTTTATTGACAAATGCCAATCGAGGCACCTTATATTTATTTGCCTGTCGCCATACAGTTTCAGATTGGGGTTCTACCCCCCCCACCGCACAGAATACAGCAACGGCACCATCCAACACTCGCAAAGAACGTTCTACTTCAATCGTAAAATCCACGTGCCCAGGAGTATCGATAATATTGATTCGATGCTCTGGAAACTGCCTCGCCATTCCACTCCAGAAGCAAGTTGTCGCAGCGGAAGTAATTGTAATACCTCTCTCCTGCTCCTGCTCCATCCAATCCATAGTGGCAGCACCATCATGAACTTCGCCCAGCTTATGAGAGACACCCGTATAATATAGAATGCGCTCGGTAGTAGTGGTTTTGCCGGCATCAATATGTGCCATAATGCCAATATTACGATAGCGCTCGATAGGAGTCTTTCGGGCCACAACAACAAGTCCTTAATTTCTTAAATTTAAAAAACAATCCAAACTATTAAACATTTACCAACGATAATGAGCAAAAGCTTTGTTCGCCTCCGCCATACGGTGGGTGTCTTCTCGTTTCTTGACCGCAGTTCCCTTACCCTCATGGGCATCCAAAAGCTCTCCGGCTAGACGCAAATCCATAGATTTCTCGCTCCGCTTGCGTGCCGCTTCCACTAACCAACGCATAGCAAGCGTAGAACGCCGTTCGGGACGCACTTCCACGGGCACTTGATAGGTTGCCCCACCTACGCGACGTGATTTAACTTCAACTAATGGGCGAACATTCTCTAGCGCCTTTTCCAAAACATCCATGGGATCCTGATTAGCTTTTTCCGATACCCGACCTAAAGCGCCATAGATTATTCTCTCTGCCAACGATTTCTTGCCACTCAGCATAAGAATAGTAATAAACTTAGCCAACTGCACACTTCCATATTTGGGATCTGGCAGAACTTCTCGTCTCGCTATAACTCGTTTTCTCGGCATTTTTCGTTTCCGTTCAATTCTCGTCTACCATACTTAACCGCTATCTATGATGAGGTAAGTGCTACCCCTTTGGCCGTTTAGCCCCGTACTTGGAGCGGCCTTGCCGACGATCCCCCACACCTGCTGTATCTAAAGATCCCCGTACGATGTGATAGCGCACGCCAGGTAAGTCCTTGACGCGACCGCCACGAATTAGAACCACAGAGTGCTCTTGCAAATTATGCCCTTCACCTCCGATATAAGAGGTGACTTCCATACCATTAGTGAGACGTATACGGGCCACCTTACGCATGGCCGAGTTAGGCTTCTTTGGCGTAGTAGTATAGACTCGAGTACAGACCCCTCGCTTTTGGGGACAAGCCTGCAGCGCGGGTACATTGCTTTTTTGCTTCTGCCGTACCCGCGGCTTACGAACCAATTGGTTAATGGTGGCCATGGATCTCTAAATGCTCCAGACAAAATAAAGTTAAGCGCCCAAACGCCGATTATTCTCGGAGAATGAACGCTTCAGTGTATTCGGGTTTCTAAATTCATAGCCTTCCCTTAATAGGAGAAGGCTGTCTGAGTAGAAAGCGAACAATTTTATTCTTAATTAAATTTTCTGTCAAGCGGTAGCAGCGCCTGACTCAGAAATCTCATCTTCACCATAATGGGAAGTGCCCGTATCGGCCGTCAGAGATTCTGGCTGTTCTAACATCCGCCGCTTGCGACGCCGCTCGGAATGATAGGCTAAACCTGTCCCTGCGGGAATTAAACGACCCACAATTACATTTTCTTTTAACCCCCGCAGCTCATCGCATTTGCCTGTCACCGCCGCTTCCGTAAGCACCCGCGTAGTCTCTTGGAAAGAGGCGGCTGAAATGAAAGATTCCGTGGCTAAAGAAGCCTTGGTGATACCAAGGAGTACCGGCTCAAAACGAGCAGGTAACTTATCTTCTTTCTCCATTTTTTCATTTTCTTCCAGCAATCTTGGCTTATCGATCTGCTCGCCCTTAAGAAAACTAGTATCTCCAGGCTCTATTATTTCTACCTTGCGAAGCATTTGACAGATAATGACTTCAATGTGCTTATCATTGATTTTTACCCCTTGAAGGCGATATACCTCCTGAACTTCGTTAACAATATAATAAGTTAGCTCCTCCACACCTCTTAAACGCAAAATATCATGCGGCACAGGTGGCCCATCGACGATCGCTTCGCCTTTTTCAACATGTTCGCCTTCGAACACATTGACTTGACGCCACTTAGGAATCAATTCCTCATGCCGCTCGCCATCACTGCCAGTGATGATAAGCCGCTGCTTTCCTTTGGTTTCCTTACCAAAACTTACCGTCCCTGAAATTTCGGCAAGCACCGCTGGGTCTTTTGGTTTTCGAGCTTCAAAAAGGTCTGCTACTCTCGGCAAACCGCCCGTAATATCACGGGTTTTGCTAGATTCTTGGGGTAATCGCGCCAATACATCACCCACGCCAACCATGGCCTCATCTTCTACTGAAACGACCGCTCCTGCTGGCAAATAATAATGGGCGGGAATATCTGTTCCTGCAAGACACAGATCGCTTCCTGTTTCATCAACCAATTTAACCATCGGACGCAATTCTTTAACAGCGGCGCCTCGCTGCTTGGGATCGAGTACCGTAAGGCTAGTCAAACCGGTCACTTCATCAGCCTGGCGTTCTACGGTGCTACCCTCCAGAAAATCCTGAAGTCTGACCTTACCCGCCACCTCAGTGATAACTGGATGAGTATGAGGAGCCCAAGTAGCAATGACTTGCCCCGATTCTACTGTATCACCATCCCCTGCTGAAAGCTCGGCGCCATAAGGAATCTTATAGCGTTCCCGCTCACGCCCTTGTTCATCGACTATGTGGACTTCACCGGAACGGGAGACAGCAACATACTTACCACTGTCATGCTGAACAATTTTGACATTATGCAGCCGAATGTTACCCTTATACTTAACTTCAATCCTATCAGTCGTCACCGTTCGAGAGGCCGCCCCCCCAATATGGAAAGTACGCATAGTGAGCTGTGTACCCGGCTCACCGATAGACTGAGCAGCAATAACACCAATAGCTTCGCCGATATTGATACGGTAACCTCGCCCCAGATCCCGACCATAGCAAGCAGCACAGATTCCATAACGAGTCTCACAGGTAATAGGTGAACGCACCTTCACCGCGTCGATGCCTAACGTCTCAAGATAATCAACCCAGGACTCATCCAGTAACGTACTGGCAGGTATAGCTACTTCATTGCTTCCTGGCACATAAACATTAAGCGCTAATACCCGCCCCAGCACGCGCTCTCGTAATGGTTCCACAACATCACCACCCTCTACGAAGGGGGTTATATTAATCCCACGTGTGGTGCCGCAATCATCCTTTGTAACGACTAAATCTTGAGCTACATCCACTAAGCGCCGGGTCAAATACCCTGAATTAGCGGTTTTTAACGCTGTGTCGGCCAAACCCTTGCGGGCTCCATGGGTAGAGATGAAATATTGTAGGACATCCAATCCTTCACGAAAATTAGCAGTAATCGGTGTCTCAATAATCGAGCCGTCCGGTTTAGCCATCAAGCCACGCATACCCGCAAGCTGGCGAATTTGGGCGGCCGATCCACGGGCTCCAGAATCAGCCATCATATAGATAGAATTAAAAGTCTGCTGCTTGACAACATTGCCTTTTGCATCATATACCTCTTCACTTCCTAGGCGCTCCATCATCGCCTTGGCAACTTGATCATTAGTATGGGACCAAATGTCCACAACTTTATTGTAGCGCTCGCCATTGGTCACTAGGCCGGAAGCATACTGGTCCTCTATTTCCTTAACCTCTTCTTCCGCATCGGCAAGGATCGCTTGCTTTTCTTTTGGCACCACCATGTCATTAACACCAATGGAAATACCGCTAAGAGTCGCCTGCCGGAATCCAAGGTACATCAGCCGATCAGCAAACACTACCGAGGTCTTAAGGCCAAGGCGCCGATAGCAAATATTAACCAACCTAGAAATTTCTTTCTTGGTCATATTCTTATTAGCTAATTCGAAAGGTAGCCCTGGGGGCAAAAGTTCTGAGAGTAGGGCCCGCCCCACTGTAGTATTAACAAGGCGAGTCGTCTCGCCTTCACCTTCCGGCTTAGAGGGATCTATCTCGGTAATGCGCACTGAGATTTTTGCATGGAGTTCAGCTATACTGGTCTCATAGGCACGACGCACCTCATTGATATCGGCGAAGAGCATCCCCTCACCCTTAGCATTTACCCGCTCGCAGGTCATGTAGTAGAGCCCTAATACGACATCCTGGGTAGGAACAATAATGGGCTCTCCATTAGCTGGCGATAGAATATTGTTGGTAGACATCATTAACGCACGGGCTTCCAGCTGAGCCTCCAAGGATAGCGGCACATGAACCGCCATCTGGTCACCGTCAAAGTCGGCATTAAAGGCCACGCACACTAAGGGGTGGAGTTGAATTGCCTTACCTTCAATGAGCACCGGCTCAAAGGCTTGAATACCAAGACGATGTAAGGTAGGGGCCCGATTAAGCATCACCGGATGCTCACGGATCACCTCCTCTAACACATCCCATACCTCTGGGCCTTCCCGCTCCACTAATTTCTTTGCCGCTTTAATCGTGGTAGCAAGCCCAGCCCGCTCAAGCTTACCGAAGATAAAAGGCTTAAAAAGCTCCAGTGCCATTTTTTTGGGTAAACCACACTGGTGTAGCTTTAGGGTTGGACCCACCACAATTACCGATCGGCCTGAATAATCCACTCGTTTCCCTAACAAGTTTTGCCGAAACCGACCCTGCTTACCTTTGATCATATCAGCTAACGATTTTAAAGGTAGCTTATTAGTACCTGTGATCGCCCGCCCACGGCGTCCGTTATCCAAAAGAGCATCCACGGATTCCTGAAGCATACGCTTTTCATTGCGCACGATAATATCAGGCGCATTCAAATCTAACAGCCGTTTGAGGCGATTATTCCGATTAATGACCCGCCGGTACAGATCATTCAGATCGGAAGTAGCAAAACGCCCCCCTTCCAACGGCACTAAAGGCCGTAAATCCGGTGGCAATACGGGGAGGACCTCCAGAATCATCCACTCAGAACGATTGCCCGAATCGATGAAAGCCTCGATAAGCTTGAGCCGCTTGCTAAATTTTTTGATTTTGGTGTCAGAGTTCGTGCCTGTGATCTCCTCGCGCAGCCTAATCGCCTCTCCCTTGAGGTCAAGGGTTTTTAACATCTTCTGAACAGCTTCTGCTCCCATACGAGCATCAAACTCATCACCATATTCCTCAATGGCTTGAAGGTAAGCCTCGTCCGCTAAGAGTTGTCCCCGTTCTAATGGGGTCATACCTGGATCAATAACCACAGAGGCCTCGAAATAAAGCACCCGCTCAATGTCCCGGAGCGTCATATCTAACAGTAGGCTAATCCGCGAAGGCAATGATTTTAGAAACCAAATATGAGCTACCGGACTCGCCAGCTCAATATGCCCCATGCGCTCCCGACGAACTTTTGCTAGCGTCACCTCTACTCCGCATTTCTCACAAATAACGCCGCGATGTTTGAGGCGCTTATATTTACCACATAAGCACTCATAGTCTTTGACCGGGCCAAAAATCTTAGCGCAAAACAGTCCATCCCGCTCTGGCTTAAAAGTTCGATAATTAATGGTTTCAGGCTTCTTGACTTCGCCGTATGACCAAGCCCGGATCATATCGGGAGATGCCAGACCAATGCGTATGGAATCGAACTCCTCTACCTGGTTTTGCTGCTTAAGCAAATTCAGCAAATCTCTCATTTATGTGCTCCTCCATAGCCAAGCTGGCAGATATATCTATTGTGACCATCAACCCGTCCTACTATGTCCACGGCCATTAATCTTGTTCCAGTTCAATATCGATACCGAGGGCACGAATTTCTTTGGTCAATACATTAAAAGATTCCGGCATACCCGCTTCCATACGGTAATCACCATCTACGATGTTTTTATACATCTTGGTGCGCCCGTTCACATCGTCGGATTTCACAGTAAGCATTTCCTGCAAAGTATAGGCCGCACCGTAGGATTCTAAGGCCCATACCTCCATCTCACCAAAACGCTGCCCGCCAAACTGGGCTTTCCCCCCCAAAGGCTGCTGAGTAACTAAGCTATAAGGACCCGTCGAACGAGCATGCATCTTATCATCAACTAAATGATTCAATTTAAGCATATGCATATATCCTACCGTTACTGGACGGGCGAAGGCTTCTCCACTCCTACCATCATAAAGATTTGTCTGTCCATTAGTAGGCAAGTCAGCCAACTCCAGCATAGTTTTAATTTCTTGCTCGGAAGCGCCATCGAATACCGGTGTCGCCATAGGAACCCCATCCTTCAGGTTATTTGCAAGCTCCAATACCTCTTCATCGCTCAAAGAATTTAGGTCTTCTTTCTTGCCACTAGCGTTATATATCCGATCTAAGAAAACACGCAGTTCAGAAGCCTGTTCTCCCGACTCAAGGAGAGCGCCAATTTTTCGACCCAAGCCCTTTGCCGCCCATCCCAGATGGGTTTCTAAGATCTGCCCAATATTCATCCGAGAAGGCACCCCTAGAGGATTAAGCACGATATCTACTGGAGTCCCATCTTCCATATAGGGCATGTCTTCAATAGGTACGATGGTGGAAATCACTCCCTTATTTCCATGTCGACCCGCCATCTTATCACCGGGTTGGACACGGCGCTTTACGGCTAAATAGACCTTCACCATTTTTTGGACACCAGGGGGGAGGTCATGCCCGGAAGTGAGCTTGGCACGTTGCTGCTGGAATTTTTCATCCATTGCAACCCGTTGTTCCTTAAGCTGCCCAGCAACTGATTCCAGCTGCCTACCAGCCTCCTCGCTACGTAGTCTAATCTCAAACCATCGTTCCCTGGGTAAATCAGCAAGGTAATTTTGGGTAATTTGGGTTCCCGCTTTTAATTCTGCCGGTCCTCCTTCGACTGTCTTACCTACTAACACTTTCTCTAGGCGTTGATAAATATCAGTCTCTACAATACGAAATTCATCCCGCAAATCCTTTTTGATTTTAGCAAGCTCCATCTCCTCTATCTCTAAGGCCCGAGTATCCTTTTCCACGCCATCACGGGTGAAGACCTGGACATCAATGACGGTACCCTGCATACCTGAAGACACTCGTAGAGATGTGTCCTTTACATCAGATGCCTTTTCCCCAAAGATAGCTCGTAAGAGCTTTTCCTCCGGTGTCAATTGAGTCTCCCCTTTGGGAGTTACCTTGCCAACCAAAATATCGCCGGGTTTCACCTCAGCACCAATATAAACAATACCCGCCTCATCCAGCTTAGATAACGCCGCCTCGCTTACATTCGGAATATCGCTGCTAATCTCCTCTGGTCCTAACTTAGTATCCCGAGCAAAGCAAGTCAGCTCTTCAATATGAATCGAAGTAAAGCGATCTTCTTCCACCACCCGCTCGGAAATAAGGATAGAATCCTCAAAGTTATAACCATTCCAAGGCATAAAGGCGACAAGAAGATTCTGCCCCAAAGCTAATTCACCCATGTCTGTCGAAGGGCCATCAGCCAGCACATCACCTATAGCCACCGTATCGCCCGGCTTTACTAACGGACTCTGGTTGATGCATGTGTTTTGATTCGAGCGGGCATACTTAATGAGGTTATAAATATCAACTCCGGGCTCATCGGAAGCCGTTTCTTCGTCATTGACTCGTACGACAACGCGAGCTGCATCCACAGAATCTACGATACCGCCACGGCGAGCAACCACCATCACTCCTGAATCACGAGCTACAACTTGCTCCATACCAGTACCTACTAGAGGAGTTTCCGCCCGCAAGGTGGGCACTGCCTGGCGCTGCATGTTAGATCCCATCAATGCACGGTTGGCATCATCGTGCTCTAAAAAAGGAATTAAAGATGCCGCTACCGATACGATTTGTTTAGGTGATACATCAATGTACTGCACTTTTTCAGGTGGTAGAAGTGTAAATTCATTCTTGTGACGGCAAGAAACTAACATATCAATGAGGCGCCCTTCTTCATCCGCAGCCGCATTCGCCTGAGCAATTACGTACTGTCCTTCCTCAATAGCCGAAAGATAGTCCACTTCGCCAGCCACCTTGCCATCCACTACTTTTCGGTATGGTGTTTCAATAAAACCATATTGATTAATTCGGGCATAAACCGCTAAAGAATTAATCAAACCAATATTGGGGCCTTCCGGAGTCTCGATGGGGCAGACGCGTCCGTAATGAGTAGGATGCACATCACGCACCTCAAAACCAGCCCGCTCACGAGTCAATCCTCCTGGTCCTAGCGCAGATACCCGTCGTTTATGAGTCACCTCGGATAAAGGATTATTCTGATCCATAAACTGCGATAACTGGCTAGAGCCAAAAAACTCCTTAACCGCGGCCGATACGGGTTTTGCGTTAATCAATTCCTGAGGCATTAACCCCTCCGACTCCGCTAAACTCAAACGCTCCCGCACCGCCCGCTCGACTCGCACCAAACCTACGCGAAATTGATTTTCCGCCATTTCTCCAACACTACGCACCCGGCGATTGCCCAGATGATCAACATCATCCACACTGCCGTAACCATTACGGATATCGACTAGAGTCTTTATAACATCGACAATATCTTCTTTGGATAATATACTTGGGCCAGTAATATCTTCTTTCCCCAGACGGCGATTAAATTTCATTCGGCCCACCGGAGAGAGATCGTAACGTTCTGGGTTGAAAAACAAATTTTGAAATAGATTCTGCGCTGCTTCCTTAGTCGGCGGCTCTCCAGGACGCATTACACGATAGATTTCCATCTGGGCTTCTAGTGGTGTAGTGGTAGGATCTAAGCGCAAACTATCGGAGATAAAGGAGCCACGGTCCAAATCGTTAGTATAAATAAGATCAAAGGCTTGTATATTAGCGTCTTCTAGGGCCGTCATTAATTCCGCTGTAATTTCATCATTCGCTTTAGCTAATACTTCTCCGGTACCAGCATCAATCAGATCCCGAGCTAGAGTTTTTCCTATTAAAAACTCCTTAGGCGCGGGTAGAGTCTTCATTCCAGCCTTTTCCATCTGCTTGATATGGCGCGCAGTAACCCTTCGTCCTGCTTCAACGATGACCTCGCCATCTGGGCTAGCGATATCAAAAGGCAGCGACTCACCCCGAAGCCGCTGAGGCACCAAGTCTAATAAATAGCTTGAACCTTGGCGCTTAACCGAAATCGTTTCAAAGAACATAATTAGAATTTCCTCGGTGCTGTAACCGAGGGCGCGTAACAATATAGTCGCTAGTAATTTACGTCGACGATCAATACGCGCATAGACGCAATCCTTAGGATCAAATTCAAAATCGAGCCAAGATCCACGATAGGGGATTATCCTAGCAGAAAAAAGTAATTTTCCTGAGGAATGGGTCTTTCCCTTATCATGTTCGAAGATAACTCCTGGAGAACGGTGCAATTGAGAGACGATAACCCGCTCTGTTCCATTAATAACAAAATTCCCTTTTGGCGTCATCAAGGGGATCTCGCCCATGTACACTTCCTGCTCTTTTACATCCTTAACCACTTGCTCGCTAGCAGGAGATTCTTTGTCATAAATAACAAGGCGCAACTTAACCCGCAGAGGCGCCGCGTAAGTTAGACCGCGTACTTGGCATTCCTTAACCTCAAATGAGGGAACACCAAGATGATAGCTGCTATACTGTAGCTCAGCATACTCTGTATAGCTCTTGATAGGAAAAACACTCTTAAATGCGGCATGCAACCCTTTATCTTTCCTCTTACCAGGAGGCACATCCATTTGTAGAAAATCTAGGAAAGAGCCGATTTGTATAGTTAACAAGAAAGGAGTTTTCAGTATACTATGGAGCTTGCTAAAATCCTTACGAATACGCTTCTTCTCGGTCAACGAGTAGGGCATTTTATCACCTCGGCGCGAGTACCTGCTACTAAAAAACCAGCAGCGGTCGACACCGCATTACTGGCTCTTTCTTGAAGACGGGCTATTGCTTCTTCCAAGCTCGATGCTCAGTAGAAGCCAAAGAAACGGAAATCAGGCTAGCAGCCTGATGCCACTAACCAATTTCCGTACGTATAACTTACATAGAAACAGCTGAGTTATTTAACCTCAATACTAGCGCCAGCCTCCTCCAATTGCTTCTTGATCTCATCGGCTTCATCCTTAGAAATTCCTTCCTTAACGGGTGAAGGCGCACCCTCCACTAAATCCTTGGCTTCCTTGAGACCAAGGCTGGT
This sequence comes from Nitrosococcus oceani ATCC 19707, assembly GCF_000012805.1. Taxonomy (GTDB): domain Bacteria; phylum Pseudomonadota; class Gammaproteobacteria; order Nitrosococcales; family Nitrosococcaceae; genus Nitrosococcus; species Nitrosococcus oceani. The sequence goes on from NC_007484.1 coordinate 2,678,345, forward strand.
AATGCTCCGGACAGCTTTAATGACTTGTACCTTATTAGAACCAAAACTTACCAGTACAACGTCAAATTCCGTTTTTTCCTCCGCAGCAGCCCCTGCTTCAGCACCCGCCGCGGGTGCCGCTGCAGCTATTGGCGCGGCGGCACTAACACCAAACTTTTCTTCCATGGCCTCAATCAATTCAACCACATCCATGACGGTCATATTTGAAATCGTTTCCAAGATTTCTTCTTTCGCTACAGCCATTGCTTACTCCGTAAACCTTGCTTAAATACAAAATATTGTTTAGCTCTAAAAACCCTTTCTAATCGCGGGCCTAAGTTGCTTGCTTTTGGTCTCGTACAGCAGCAACAGTACGCACTAATTTTGCCGTAGGCTCGGCCAAAGTACGAGCAAATTTCCCGATCGGGGCCTGCAAAACCCCCATAAGCATAGCAACCGCCTGCTCCTTAGTGGGCATTTTGGCAAGATTCTCTACGCCCTCAGGGGGCAATAATCTACCTCCAAGGCACCCCATCTTAACCACAAGCTTGGGATGTTCCTTACCAAAGTCCCGAATCACCCGGGCTGCGGCGCTCGGTTCCTCACGAGAGAACGCCAGCATTAAAGGCCCTGTTAAACCCTCGCGCATACAATCAAAATCAGTTCCTTCAAGGGCGCGAGAAGCTAATGTATTACGCACTACACGCAGATAAACATCCCCTTTGCGAGCAGCCACCCTAAGCTTTGTTATTTCGGCAACGGTCAATCCGCGATACTCAATCGCAACAGCGGAATGAGACTGAGAGGCAACCGCTGCCACTTCAGCAACAACAGCCTTTTTTGCTTCTAAATTAAGACTCAAATTTAACTGCCTCCTTATGTAAGGTTTTCCCACCACATCCCTGTTTATACTTAACAATTGGTAAGAGACTAATATCCTCCACCGTTTCTCTATCGCGGCAGCTATTGCTACAATATTCCGTAGCGGTAACAGAGCCTACCGTCTACGTAGGCAGATAGGCATCCTGCCAATCAATTAAGATAGCACACCTACGGTCTTAGACAGCCCACCAATATATTTAGTAGGCAGCCCCAAAAACACCTTCAACAAATATGATACATTAGCTAGGATAGCTTAATCATCTCCTACCTAAACCGGAAGGCTAGCTTGATCCACAGCTATTCCAGGACCCATGGTAGTAGATAAAGTTAGTTTTTTCAGGTATATGCCTTTTGCCGAAGCAGGCTTTAATTTTCCAAGATCCTCTACTAAAGCCCGAAGGTTCTGTTTAAGCGCATCTACTTCGAAAGATGTCTTGCCTATCGAGCAATGAATAATGCCTGCTTTATCAGTCCGATAACGAACCTGCCCGGCTTTAGCTTTTGTCACGGCACCGGCCACATCAGTAGTCACGGTCCCCACTTTAGGGTTTGGCATCAGTCCCCGAGGCCCTAAAATTGGGCCCAGCTGCCCCACTACACGCATGGCGTCGGGTGATGCTATAATCACATCAAAATCGATCTGACCAGATTTCACCGTCTCAGCCAAATCCTCAAGCCCAACCACATCAGCCCCCGCGTTTTTTGCCGCTTCAGCGTTAACACCCTGGGTAAATACACCTACCCGCACCGTTTTACCAAGACCATTAGGCAGTACCGTCGAACCACGCACCACCTGGTCAGATTTGCGCGGATCTACACCAAGATTGACAGCGACATCCACTGACTCTTCAAATTTAACCTTTGCAACTTCCTTAAGCAAATTCAAAGCTTCCTCCACCGGATAAAGCTTTCCTGGCTCTAATTTTTCTCGAATCCCAACTAACCGTTTACCCAGTTTAGCCATAACTTAAACGCCCTCTGTTTCCAGGCCCAGACTACGTGCACTGCCAGCAATAGTGCGAATAGCCGCCTCCTTATCCGCTGCATTTAGGTCAGGCATTTTTGTTTCCGCGATTTCCTCAAGTTGAGCGCGGGTAACCTTGCCTACCTTATCGCTATTAGGGCGACTACTCCCGGACGTAATGCCTGCTGCTTTTTTAAGCAAAATCGAAGCCGGTGGCGTCTTAGTCACAAAGGTAAAACTACGGTCAGAGTAAACCGTAATCACCACTGGTATAGGCATCCCTTGCTCCAATCCTTGAGTTTGGGCATTAAAGGTCTTACAAAACTCCATAATATTAACGCCTCGCTGCCCTAAAGCCGGGCCTACTGGAGGACTTGGATTGGCTTGCCCAGCAGGCACTTGTAGTCTAATATAGGCTTCTATCTTCTTTGCCATGTTTGCTCCTTACGGGTGCAAGCGGCTCTCGCCTCCCCGAAATCGTGTACCCTTAAACCTTAAAAATAGCTACATACCTAGTAACGAGCTACAGAGCTATCTCTTCTCCACTTGTCCAAAATCGAGCTCAACCGGAGTAGATCGTCCAAAGATCAATACCGCCACGCGGAGTTTGTTTTTTTCATAGTTGACTTCTTCGACTACACCATTAAAATCGGTAAAAGGCCCCTCGATCACACGCACCATTTCCCCCGGCTCAAATAATACTTTTGGCCGTGGCTGCTCTGCCCCTTCCCGGATCCGCTCCAATATCTCTTCAGCTTCCGCTTCCGTGATTGCTGCAGGCTTATCGCTTGTCCCTCCAATAAAACCCAGCACCCGAGGAACATCCTTAACTAAATGCCAAGTTTCATCACCCATTTCCATTTGAACCAAGACATACCCAGGAAAAAACTTACGTTCGCTTTTCCGTTTCTGCCCTTCCCGCATTTCAACGACTTCTTCGGTGGGCACCAAGATATCCCCAAAGCTCTCTTGCAACCCATAGCGACGAACTCGCTCTTCAATGGAGCGCTTAACTTGCTGTTCAAAACCAGAAAAAGCCTGGACTACATACCAGCGCTTGGCCACCTTACCCCCCCTGCCCGGTCAATAGACGGACAGCCCACATCAATAATGTATCAAATAACCATAGTATGCTTGCCATTACCATGACCATCAGCAACACAAGCAGCGTTGTTCTAATAGTTTCTTGCCGTGTTGGCCAAACCACTTTACGAAACTCTACCCGCGTCTCCCCAGCAAAACTCAGCGCAGCCCGGCCGTGCGTGGTCTTTGCCAAGATTGCCAACGAAATACCTAATGCTGCAAGTAATCCTAATACACGCAAGAGCGTAGATTGATCACCAAAATAATAGAATAGTCCGATCGCGGTACCCAATAATAGCAATGCAACCGCAAGTTTAATGGTGTCTGCCATAGTGATCCTGGAAGCCTAAGCCGGTGTTGGTATATACAAAAATTGGTACAAAAACTAAACGCAAATATTTACTAGATGGCAGGCCAGGAGGGAATCGAACCCCCAACCTGCGGTTTTGGAGACCGCCGCTCTGCCGATTGAGCTACTGGCCTAGCAAATAACAGAACTAACGACACCCATAATAATAGGCGCCAAATAAGCAATTAACCTATAAATTAAAGATAGCTAAAATAGCTTTGCTTCTAGCTTCACCCTTAGCTTACTCAATCACTTTACTGACGACGCCGGCACCTACCGTACGCCCCCCTTCACGGACGGCAAAACGCAACCCCTCCTCCATCGCAATAGGCGCAATCAAACTAACCGTCATCTGAATATTATCACCCGGCATCACCATCTCCACCCCATCGGGTAAATCAATCGCACCGGTCACATCCGTGGTCCGAAAATAAAACTGCGGACGATACCCCGTGAAAAACGGCGTATGACGCCCCCCTTCATCCTTGGATAAAACATACACTTCCGCATAAAACTTCGTATGCGGCGTAATCGATTTGGGCTTGGCCAACACTTGACCACGCTCCACATCCTCACGCTTAGTCCCCCGCAACAAAACACCCACATTGTCCCCCGCTCGCCCCTCATCCAGAAGCTTGCGGAACATCTCAACCCCCGTGCAAATAGTCTTCTGCGTCTCCCGCATCCCAACTATCTCTATCTCTTCCCCTACCTTGACAATACCCCGCTCCACTCGACCCGTTACTACCGTCCCCCGACCCGAAATCGAAAATACATCCTCTATCGGCATCAAAAACGGCTGGTCTACCGCTCGCTGGGGCTCAGGAATATACGCATCCATCTGCTCTACCAACTTCAGTATCGACGGAATCCCTATCTCGCTCGTATCCCCCTCCAACGCCTTCAGCGCACTACCCACCACTATCGGCGTGTCATCCCCCGGAAATTGGTAACTATCCAACAGCTCCCGAACTTCCATCTCCACTAATTCCAACAACTCCGGATCGTCTACCATATCCGCTTTGTTTAAATACACCAATATGAACGGCACTCCCACCTGGCGCGCCAGCAATATATGCTCTCGCGTCTGGGGCATCGGACCATCCGCCGCCGAAACCACCAACACCGCTCCGTCCATCTGCGCCGCCCCCGTAATCATGTTCTTCACATAATCCGCATGCCCCGGGCAGTCTACATGCGCATAGTGACGCTCCTCCGTCTCATATTCTACATGCGAGGTCGCTATCGTGATCCCCCTCTCCCGCTCCTCCGGCGCATTGTCTATCTGGTCGTAGGCCCTGAACTCTCCCCCATACTGCTCCGATAATATCCGCGTCAACGCCGCCGTTAACGTCGTCTTACCATGGTCTACGTGACCGATCGTGCCTACGTTTATATGCGGCTTCTTCCGCTCAAATTTCGACTTGGACATGATGGATATACCCCTTACCTTTTAAGAGTCACATAAACCTGACAGCTCAGCAAATTGCGCGAACCACGAGCTTTTATTATAAAATTCTAAACTTTTGGAGCCCATAATCGGATTTGAACCGATGACCTCTTCCTTACCAAGGAAGTGCTCTACCGACTGAGCTATATGGGCCTAGCAACATAAATCGCCAAAATTCAATAACAAGCACCATAAACTTATGGAGCGGGCGATGGGAATCGAACCCACATCATCAGCTTGGAAGGCTGAGGTTCTACCATTGAACTACGCCCGCCAACGTATCTTTAAACAACCACCAACAAAGCGCTTTTATTCTAAAGGCTTCCTTTATCGCTTAAAAGCTGGTGGAGGGGGGAGGATTCGAACCTCCGAAGGCAGAGCCGTCAGATTTACAGTCTGATCCCTTTGGCCGCTCGGGAACCCCTCCAGACGTAAACTCGAAATTTTCCTTTATCTTTACAGCGATGTCAACACTAGAGGCCGTCCGTTTTTAAAAACCTGCGGACCAATCCACGGTATTCCGCCTTACGAACACATAAACTCTTTTCAAAGTTGAAGGTTGTTGCTAATCCAAACCCTCTCTACAATGACACCACTCTAGAATAAATATTTTACCTAGATTGGAGATTCAAGGCCATGGCGAAGAAAGGAATACTTGTCACTGGTGGCGCCGGCTATATCGGCAGCCATGTGGTCCAGCAGCTGATGGCGACATCTCATCGAGTCATTGTTCTAGACAATCTCTCAACAGGTTTTGCCAATGCGGTTCCCAAGGCTAATCTCGTAATTGGGGATACCAAAGACAAGGTATTGGTGGATACACTTCTGAAAGAGTATAGCGTAGACACCGTGATGCACTTTGCTGCTTACACCATTGTCCCGGAATCTGTTGCCGATCCTCTTAAATATTACGCCAATAATACTTGCCACACGCACAATCTCCTAGAGTGCTGCGCAGCAGCAGGGGTAAAGCACTTTATCTTCTCCTCCACGGCAGCCACCTATGGTATCCCCTCCACGCCCTTGGTTACCGAAGATACTCCTACCATTCCTGTAAACCCTTATGGTACCTCCAAACTAATGAGCGAATGGATGCTACGTGACTTATCTCAGGCAAGCAGTCTTAATTATGTAACTCTGCGCTATTTTAACGTCGCCGGCTCCGATCCAAATGGGCATATTGGCCAATCAACCCGTAAGGCCACGTTACTCATTAAAGTGGCCTGTGAGGCCGCAGTAGGAAAGCGAGAGCAAGTATATATTTTTGGTACTGATTACCCGACCCCCGATGGCACAGGAATCCGTGATTATATTCATGTAGAAGACTTAGCAAACGCTCATATTTTGGCATTGGATTATCTTAAACAGGGTGGAAAATCAACTACCTTAAACTGTGGCTATGGCCATGGCTATAGTGTGCGCGAAGTACTTGACGCAGTCCAACGGGTGCATGGCCGCCCTATTAAAATAGTAAAGCATCCTCGCCGTCCCGGTGACCCGCCCCGCTTAGTCGCTGCTGCTCAACAAGTGCGGAACGTATTAGGCTGGCAACCAAAATACGATAATCTGGATTTTATCGTCAAAACTTCGCTAAACTGGGAATATAAATTACTGGCACGCGACCGGCAATCTACGATAAACGCTAAAAGCTGATTTTTCCATAAGTTTTTTACTTAATTTAGGGAAAACCCTCCTTCCTTAATGCTCTCTGACTGGCGCATAGTATGGAATACAATTATCTTAGTGTAGAATTTCGCACTAAGCCTAAAACGCAAACTAAACGAGGAGCATAAGCCTTTGGAACATTTTCGAGGCACAACTATTCTCTCAGTACGACGCCAAGAGCAAGTTGTTATCGGCGGTGATGGCCAAGTCAGCATGAATAACATCGTCATGAAAGGCAATGCCCGTAAAGTGCGGCGTCTGTTTCACAATCAGGTGATTGCGGGTTTTGCGGGAGGGACGGCAGATGCCTTTACACTCTTTGAACGTTTTGAGGCTAAATTAGAAAAACATCAAGGTAACCTAACCCGCGCCGCAGTAGAGTTGGCTAAGGATTGGCGCTCTGATCGCTCTCTTAGACGGCTTGAGGCTCTTCTAGCCGTAGCTGACCATAAAGCATCTTACGTAATTTCAGGCAATGGCGATGTGATTGAGCCAGAATATGGCTTGATAGCCATCGGTTCAGGCGGCCCTTATGCTCAGGCGGCGGCCCGGGCACTCCTTGAAAATACAGATTTTAGCGCCCGTGTCATTGTTGAAAAAGCCCTAAGTATTGCTGCTGATATCTGTATTTACACCAATACCCACTTGACCGTCGAAGAACTCTCTGGTTAAAACTTTATTAAACTAAGAAATCATGCCCGAACTAATCCCCCAGCAAGAACTAACCCCTCGGCAAATTGTTCAGGAACTGGATAAACATATTATTGGACAAACCGCTGCTAAGCGGGCTGTTGCTGTTGCCCTCCGTAACCGCTGGCGTCGGCGCCAGGTGAGTGAAGAGCTGCGCAACGAAATCACTCCCAAAAATATTCTTATGATTGGCCCCACCGGCGTGGGTAAAACCGAGATTGCCCGGCGCCTTGCAAAACTAGCGAATGCTCCCTTTATGAAAGTCGAAGCAACTAAGTTTACCGAAGTAGGCTATGTTGGCCGAGACGTAGAATCCATCATTCGGGATCTCGTGGACATTGCCATCAAAATAACTCGCGAGCAGGAAACGGCTAAGGTCCGCAACCAAGCGGAAGATAGAGCAGAGGAGCGAATTCTTGATGCTCTCTTACCCGCTGCACGGGCTGCGCCCCATGATACGATGGATGAAGAATCAAATACTCGGCAAAAATTTCGCAAAATGCTGCGGGAAGGAAGATTAGATGACCGAGAAATCGAGATTGAGTTAGCTGCCGTTTCCATGGGGGTTGAAATTATGGCCCCCCCAGGGATGGAAGAAATGACTAGCCAGCTCCAAAATATGTTCCAAAATTTGGGGGGCACTCGTACCCGAGCGCGCCGACTACGAGTCCGCGAAGCCTTCAAGCTACTGACTGAAGAGGAGGCTGGAAAGCTCATCAATGATGAAGATTTAAAAGCGCGATCCCTAGAAAATGTGGAACAAAATGGTATTGTATTTCTTGACGAAATGGACAAAATCGCCAAGCGTTCGGAATTCTCTGGTACAGATGTCTCCCGTGAAGGCGTGCAGCGCGATTTACTCCCTTTGGTAGAAGGCAGCGCGGTCTCCACAAAGTATGGTATGGTGCGCACCGACCATATCCTATTTATTGCATCTGGGGCTTTTCATCTAGCTAAGCCCTCAGATCTCATCCCGGAAATGCAAGGACGGTTACCCATTCGAGTTGAGCTAGGCGCCCTTAGCGTTGACGACTTCGTACGTATCTTAACTGAGCCGAATGCCTCTCTCACTGAGCAATATACTGCATTATTAAAAACTGAAGGAATCTCCTTACATTTCACCGAGGAAGGTATTGCACATATCGCCCAAATCGCTTGGCAGGTTAATGAACGTACCGAGAATATTGGTGCCCGCCGATTGCATACTGTCATGGAGCGCCTCCTAGAAGGGCTCTCCTTTGAAGCGGAAAACCATACTAGTAAAAAAGTTATTATTGACGCCGCCTATGTAGATGCTCAGCTAGCCGACTTGGCCCGGGATGAAGACTTGTCACGCTATATCCTCTAGGGAATTTTCTACCTTAACTATGACAATACAACACCCTCACCCTCAACCCACAGAGATTAAACTTCGCCGAAATTCCCGCGTACTTGAGATCAGTTTTGAGGATAGCGCCCATTTTGCGCTTCCCTGCGAGTTTCTACGGGTATACTCCCCATCAGCAGAGGTACGAGGCCATGGGCCTGGGCAAGGAATTCTCCTCATTGGCAAAGAAACGGTTAGTATTAAAGAAATTGAACCGGTCGGTCACTATGCTATTAAAATACGCTTTGATGATGGGCACGATACTGGCCTTTATTCGTGGGAATATCTCTACGAACTAGGGGAAAAACAAACCCAACTGTGGCAAAAATATTTAGACCGGCTGCAGCAGGTCGGCCACTCGCGCAAAGAACCTGAAATTAAAGATTAGCGTTCACCCTGGATATAGGCAAAATGGCGCAAGGAAAAACAACTCACTTTGGTTTTCAAGAAGTCCCTATAGAGGAAAAATCCCATAAAGTTGCTGAAGTTTTTCACTCGGTTGCTAGCCACTATGATCTTATGAACGATCTAATGTCGCTCGGCATTCACCGTCTTTGGAAACGTTTTGTAATTGAACTCAGCGGTGTTCGATCCGGTATGCGAGTCTTAGATTTGGCGGGTGGCACGGGGGATTTGGCTAAAACATTCTCTGAACGCGTCGGTAATAAAGGCCAAGTAGTCCTAGCGGATATCAATTCAAGCATGCTGGAAAAAGGCCGAGAACGGCTGGTTAACCTAGGCAAGGTGGGTAACTTAAACTACGTTCAAGCCAACGCAGAACACTTACCCTTCCCCGCTGATTACTTTGATCGCATCACAATTGCTTTTGGCCTGCGCAATATCACCCAAAAAGAGGCCGCTTTACATTCCATGTATCAAGCTCTGAAACCTGGCGGCCAACTGCTAGTATTGGAATTTTCCAAGCCTGCCTCTTGGCTAACCTCCGCCTATGATATCTATTCTTTCTGGATTTTGCCACGACTGGGTAAATTAGTAGCAGGAGATGCGGATAGTTACCGCTACCTAGCGGAATCTATTCGACGGCATCCTGATCAAGAAACCCTCTCCGCCATGATGCGGTCCGCTGGATTTGACTACTGCGATTTTTATAATCTAAATCATGGCATCGTCGCCCTGCATAGGGGCTATAAATACTGACTCGGGATTAACCGTTTACATGCTGCAATTATTGGTTTATCCGTACTCACCCACTAGGTGGATTCTCTTGTTAGCACTGCAATCGTGGCAAATTTCACACAATTTAGGATTTTCTTAGTACGACTTTTTAACTCTTTTGGATCTATAAGACGCCTAGCACCGTGTACCTGCCCTCTATATTATTGGCCCCCATTGAAGCCTCGGTTAATGCTTCATTACGTCTTGATCCTGATACCTTGGCTCAGGTAGCGGCTATATCAGGTCAGTGCATTGCTGTTGAGTTACGAGGCTTAGATTTGCAAATTTTTATTGAGCCTACAGCCGAGGGCATTTTATTAGCTACTTCCTCCGATTCACCCCCTGTTGCAACTCTATCAGGCACGCCTTTGAATCTCCTGCGGATGGCAATAACTCCCAGCGATTCTAGCCCTTTGCTCACCGGTGAGGTGCAAATTCATGGCGATATAGAGCTTGGCCGAAAACTTAGAACCCTGCTTCAAGGATTTGACCTGGACCTGGAAGAATTACTGTCCCACTATACGGGTGACCTTCTCGCTCATCAAATTGGAAACAGGATGCGCGGCTTTAAAGCTTGGTGCCAAAGGGCCGCGGGCACTCTCGGCCAAGATCTCGCAGAATATTTACGTGAAGAAAGCCAATTATTACCTAATCACGCCAAAGTCACCACCTTTCTTGATGAAATTGACCGCCTTCGGGCTGATTCAAGCCGACTGGAAGCGCGAGTCCAACGATTACAACGACTGCTATGAACGTCATTAGCCAGTTTCTGCGCTTAGGGTATATTAATTGGACTCTGCTACGCCACGGACTAGATGAGGTTATCCTCGCCACACGCCTATTTCGTCCCCTACGTTTTTTGATTTACTTCAATCCAGAACACTGGCGTAAAACAGCCGCTGCAGCACCTCGAGGAGTGCGAATCCGCCGTACCTTGGAAGATCTTGGGCCTATTTTCGTCAAATTTGGCCAACTGCTATCTACCCGCCGTGATCTATTAGCCGACGATATCGCTGAAGGGTTAACCTTGCTACAAGATCAGGTAGCCCCTTTTCCTAGCGAAAAGGCAAAAGAGATTATTGAAACAGCTTACGGCCAGCGCCTTTCAGAAGTATTTGCCTCTTTTGACGAAAAGCCATTAGCATCAGCCTCTATTGCTCAAGTTTACGCTGCTCAACTACATGATGGCAGCATGGTAGTTGTTAAAGTCGTGCGACCAGGGATTAAGCGGGTTATCCAAGGTGATGTAGATCTTCTCTATATGTTAGCCAACCTTGCTGAACGGTATTGGTCAGAAGGACCCCGGCTGCGCCCTCGTGAAATCGTGGCAGAACTAGAAAAGAATCTCTATGATGAATTAGACATGCTCCGAGAAGGAGCTTCTGCTTCTCAATTGCGGCGTAATTTCACCGGTTCCAATAAGCTCTACGTCCCACTCGTTCATTGGCATTATACTCGCCCCAATGTGCTCGTCATGGAGCGAGTTCAAGGCATTCCTATCAATAATATCGATGAACTTCAGCGTTATGGGATAAATTTCAAGCGACTAGCTGAAACCGGCGTGGAAATTTTCTTTACCCAGGTTTTTCGTCACAATTTCTTCCACGCCGATATGCATCCAGGAAATATCCTAGTCTCCACCGAAAATCCCCAAAATCCCAATTATATTGCTCTTGATTTTGGCATTATGGGAACTTTAGGCCCGGAGGACCAACGTTACCTAGCAGAAAACTTTCTGGCCTTTTTTAATCATGATTATCGGCGCGTGGCCGAACTTCATGTGGATGCCGGCTGGGTACCCGCAGGTACCCGAGTGGATGAGTTTGAGTCCGCCATTCGCAGTGTTTGCGAACCTATTTTTGACCGTCCCCTAAAGGAAATCTCCTTTGGTCAATTACTCATACGGCTATTTCAAACTGCTCGCCGCTTCCATATGGAGATACAACCTCAGTTGGTTTTACTACAAAAAACCTTATTGAATATTGAGGGCCTAGGCCGCGTCCTCTACCCAGATTTAGATTTATGGCAAACGGCCAAACCGATCTTAGAACGCTGGATGAGCGATCAGGCGGGTCCCCGCGCAGCCTACAACAGCCTGCGGCTTAACGCTCCCCAATGGGCGGCTACTTTACCTGAACTTCCCCTGCTCATCCACGAGGTAGCAAAACAAGCCAGCAAAGGACGTTTACAGGTACGACTCTCTCCTGATGATTTAAGAGAACTGCACCGAGAAATACGCTATGCTAGTTTGCGTACCACCGCTGCTGTAGCAGGCGCAGCATGTCTGATAGGAGCAGCTATTATCCATAGCCTCAGCAACTACACCTTGATCATGATAGCTGGAATACCTCTTCTCAGCTGGCTATCAGCGGGCATAGGACTCGTACTCATCATCGCGGCTTGGCGTTTAGAACGAAATTAAAGCAGGACACTGGCCACGCCTCATTCTGATTTTTGGATTAAAAAAGGAAAAGTATTTTAGCCCTAGGCATCACATCATAAGCTCCTATCTAACTTACTAATATGGAGTAGCTTCACCCCATCGAGCCAGTAAATGATGTTCAACCCCCGCGTGATCAAGAATCCGCGCTACGATAAAATCGACCAGGTCTTCAACCCGACGAGGTTGATGGTAAAAACCAGGATTTGCGGGAAGAATAACCGCTCCAAGCCGGGCTAGGCTCAGCATGTTTTCCAAATGGATCACAGAAAATGGAGCCTCCCGAGGTACCAATATCAACTTGCGCTGCTCCTTCAGCATAACATCGGCCGCTCGCTCGATAAGATTATCATTGGCGCCACGCACAATAGCTGAAACCGCTCCTACTGTGCAGGGGCAAATCACCATTGTTTGAATGCGGTGAGAACCGCTTGCTAGCGGAGCAGTCCACTGAATCTCGCTATAACAGTGAAGTAGTTCAGGGGCTACCGAAAAATGAGTTGCTAAGTATCTCTGCAAATCCCGGGGGCGTGGAGGGAAGCGCAAATTAGTTTCCATTGCCACCACCGTCTGGGCGGCACTAGAAATCAAAAGGTGTACAGAAATCTCTGCCTTAAGCAAACATTCCAATAACCGCAGTCCGTAGACAATCCCGGAAGCGCCAGTCATAGCCACCGCTATCTCGCTAGGGTTCAACGCCCCTCCCCCTCCTCTCGCAGAGCCTTCAACAATTGCTGCTGAATGTGGCTAAAATTCCCGTTACTCATCAACACGATATGATCACCGCCTTGAACATAGGTGCGTAAATTATCCACAATAGCCTGAATGTCAAAAAACGCCGATGCCTTATTAGGACCAAGAGCGTGTACTATGGGAATCAAGGACCATTTAATATCGGAGGGTTGGTAAATGAGTACCCGATCCGCCAACGCTAATGCCGGTGCCAAGCTATCCTTATGGACACCTAGCTTCATGGTATTGGAGCGTGGCTCCAATACGGCAATAATACGAGCTTTGCCAACCCGTGCCCGTAATCCTGCCAACGTCTTAGAAATAGCGGTTGGGTGGTGCGCAAAATCGTCATAGACGGTAACTCCATTTACCTTACCGCATACTTCTAGACGCCGTCGTACCCCTTGGAATCGTTCCAGTGCCTGGCAACCCTGGCCAATAGGCACCCCCGCATGGCGGGCGGCGCCAATAGCCGCCAAGCCATTCGCCACATTATGGTGGCCAAGCAACGGCCAATGGACCTGACCTTGACAAGAATTCTCATACCAAACTTCGAAGTTACTACCATCATCAGCCACGGCACGCGCGGCTAAAGCAGAGCCAACCCCTCCAGCTATGCCCATGTTCACAACCGGAGTCCAACATCCCATGCTTAGTACGGTTGCTAAAGCCTTATCCCCGGATGGAACAAGGATAAGGCCATTATTAGGTACCGTGCGCACCAGATAGTGAAATTGCTGTTGGATAGCCTCTAGGTGGGGAAAAATATCGGCATGATCATATTCTAGGTTATTTAGAATAAGAGTGCGGGGGCGATAATGAATAAACTTAGAGCGTTTATCGAAAAATGCCGTATCATATTCATCCGCTTCAACAACAAAATAGGGACTCCGGCCCAAACGGGCCGAAGCACCAAAATTTTGCGGAACCCCACCAATAAGATACCCTGGTCCATGGCCTGCATATTCCAGTATCCAAGCCAGAAGGCTGCTGGCCGTCGTTTTGCCATGGGTACCCGCTACCGCTAACACCCACCGCCCCTGTAAAATCTGCTCAGCTAGCCACTGGGGTCCTGAAGTATAAGGCAGTCCCTGGGCAAGAACATATTCGACAGCCGGATTACCACGGGAAAGCGCATTACCTATCACCACTAAATCTGGCGGGGGATCTAAAGCCGCCGCACTATAACCTTCATGAATCCCAATACCGGCTGCCTGTAGTTGCTCGCTCATAGGAGGGTAAACACTGGCGTCCGAGCCACTGACATGAAATCCGCGCTCTCGGGCTAAAAGTGCCAAGCCGGCCATAAACGTGCCACAAATCCCGAGAATGTGGAGATGCATTAACGGCGCCCCCCTTACATAGGGGGAAAAAGAAAATCCATGACTCGAATGGAAACCAGCGCATAAATTACCGCCACCAGTATTCCCACCGTAAAGGAGACCGATAATGCTTGACGCATAATGTGGGCAGTTACCGCCAAGCTCCAAATCATTAAAACTAGCAGCAATAACGAGACCAACCCCGGTGGGAGCTCAGCCTGCTGCGCCGCATTTAACCATAGCAACAGGGGAAAAGCTAAAATTCCAAGAATAATTCCAGCGCCCATTAGGGCAATTAAGGTTTGCTGCAAACGGGATTTGTAACCCCGTACTGCCAGCAACCCCCCAGTCATACCGATTAATAGAACAGTATCCACGAGGCTGGACAGCAACCCGTTGGCAAATTCCAAATGAAGCATGGAAATCAACCAGCCGATGCCCAGATACACTAACAGAGTCTGAGTCAGCAAGCCTGACGATGGGGGAGCATCAGCAGGACTAGCACGCAATAAGCACAAGGCTATGAAATACCTCAGCATCCCGGAGAAATTCTCTCTTCAAGGAATAAAAAAATATAGGATCTTACTATCTCCCCAGCAGCAATAGGCGAAATCTCATCCTCCTTTAAGGCCGCTCATCCAGCTTTTTTCCTTCCTTGGGAGTAGAAGCCAGATCCGCTTTACTAATTCCTAAGGCCAGAGCCATGGGAGTGGCAACATAAATTGAAGAATAAGTGCCTACCACAATGCCCGCAATAAGAGCGGTGGAAAAACTATGGATTGTTTCGCCGCCAAATAAAAATAGAGCAAAGAGAACGAGCAAGGTGGTCAAAGAGGTCATTATGGTACGGGATAAAGTCTGGTTTATAGAGGTATTAATTATTTGCTTTGCTGTCCCCTTCCGTATTTTGCGGAAATTTTCCCGGATCCGATCCGACACCACGATAGTATCGTTAAGGGAATAACCAATGACCGCAAGAATCGCTGCCAGTACGGTAAGATCAAACTCAAAATGCAGGAGGGAGAACAGACCCAGCACGATAATCACATCGTGTATCAAGGCAACCACCGAACCAATGGCAAGCCGGTACTCGAAGCGCAAGGCAACATAAATCAAAATGCCAATTAGCGCATAGAGTACCGCGAGTCCTCCCTGCTCGGTGAGATCTTTCCCCACCTTAGGACCCACGAACTCCACCCGCCGCATGGTGGCCGGATTATCACGGCTTTTCTGCAAGGTGGCCAATATTTCCTCGCTAACCTCGGCACTGCTGCGTTCAGCTTCCGGCGCCAAGCGAATCAATACATCCCGCGTGGTGCCAAAATGCTGCACAATGGCACCACCGAACCCTGCTTCTTCCAAATTCTGGCGCACATCCGATAGTTCTACCGGCTGTTCATAACCCACTTCCAATAAAGTTCCGCCGGTGAAATCAATGCCAAAACTCAGTCCCTGAAAAATCAGCGAGCTTATAGAAATAAGAAGCAACGCCAGGGAAAATGCAAAGGCAAGGCGGCGCTTGCCCATGAAATCAATACGGAGATTTTTTTTAAGTAGTTTCATGTCCGTGCCTCAGATAGACAACTTTACTTTACGCCGCCTTCCATAAATCAAATTAATTACGGCCCGGGTCCCCACAATCGCGGTAAACATAGAAGTCAGAATACCCAAGGATAACGTAACCGCAAACCCCTTGATAGGGCCCGTCCCAAACCCAAACAGGACAACCGCGGTTATTAAGGTAGTGATATTAGCGTCCACAATAGTGGATAAGGCATTGGCATAACCTGCCTCGATACTCGCCTGAGGGCTGCTGCCATTTCGAAGTTCCTCGCGAATACGCTCAAAAATCAATACGTTAGCATCGACTGCCATACCTACCGTGAGTACGATACCGGCAATACCCGGCAACGTCAGAGTCGCTTGCAGCATAGAGAGAAGCGAAACCACCAGCACCAGATTGGCGGCCAGAGCCAAATTGGCAACGAGACCAAAAACCCGGTAATAAAGAGCCATAAACACCAGCACCAAGGCAAAACCTATCAGTACAGACTGAAAACCCTTGTCGATATTATCCTGTCCCAAGCTTGGGCCGATGGTCCGTTCCTCAACGATATCAATGGGCGCCGCTAATGCACCTGCCCGCAATAACAAAGCTAAATTACGGGCTTCCTCAGTAGAATCGAGACCCGTGATCTGGAAACGTTTGCTGAGTTGATCCCGAATGGTGGCCACATTGATCACCTCAGGTACCCGGCGGCGAACTTTGACTGGCTCCCCCTCCTCCATCCGGATCTCGGACTTGGTCTCTATAAAGACCACCGCCATGGGCTTGCCAATATTCTCTCCCGTTACTTGACTGAAATGTCGGGCTCCTTGCCCATCCAGAGAGACAAACACCGCTGGGCTACCGCCTTGCTGCTCAATCCCCGAAGACGCATCTGTAACATGATCACCCGTCAATATTACCCGCTTCTTTAGCAAGATAGGGGCTCCGCCACGCTCATGATACAAGCGGGAGCCTACTGGCACTCTTCCTTCCACTGCTCGCTGAACGTCGTGACTTGTATCCACCAGGCGAAATTCCAAGGTTGCCGTTGCCCCTAAAATCTCCTTGGCCCGAGCCGTATCCTGAACACCCGGCAGCTGCACTACAATACGGTTCTCCCCTTGCTGCTGAATAGTGGGTTCCGCCACGCCGAGTTCATTAATCCGATTACGTAAGGTGGTAATATTTTGCTGTAAAGCCAAGCGCTGGATCTCCCGTTGTTCCTTTTCGCTTAGCTTAATTTCCAGACGGGGGGCTCGCTCCCCCTCCGCCGGCTCTAACAACAAATCGAAATACTCATCGTGGATGAGCGTTTCCGCTTGCTCACGTTGTTGTTCATTACGAAATTTAATCTCTACTCCGCCTGCGCCCAATCGCCCAATGCTGAGGTAACGTATTTTATTTTCCCGCAACAAGGACCGCAGATCTTCCACATAGCGCTCCTCAGCCTGCTGGACCGCGGCTTCCATGTCTACCTCCATCAAAAAATGCACGCCGCCACGGAGGTCCAAACCCAAGTTCATGGGTAATCCCCCAATAGCTCGCAACCAATCCGGGGTAGCGGGTGACAAGTGCAGGGCAATTGAATAGTCGGAACCCAATTCTGCCCTAAGAGCATCCTGAGCTTTGAGTTGAGTTTCCAGGCGGCGAAGGCGGACCAAGAGGCGCTGATCTTCCAAGCGAACCGATTGGTAATCCAAACCCTGCTCCTGGAGCAACCGTTCCACCCGGGCCAAAGTCTCTGGTTTGAGACTCGCACCACGAGTCGCCGAAATCTGCAAAGCTGGGGTATCGCCAAACAAATTGGGCACAGCATAAAGGATACCAACAAGCACTACTGCCACTACGAGCAGGTTTTTCCAAAGAGGATAACGGTTCATCGAAAATAATTAATTTAAGCGTTCGCTAGAGTTTTTCAAGGGTGCCTTTGGGCAATACCGAGGCAATGGATTGGCGCCGGACTTTGATTTCAACGTTCTCGCTGATTTCCATGGTCATGGAACTCTCCGCCAATTCGGTAATGCGCCCCATAATGCCCCCCTCGATCATGACCTCATCCCCCTTTTGCAGTCCTTCCACCAGCTTACGGTGCTCTTTAGCCCGTTTTTGCTGGGGTCGAATCAAAAGAAAATAGAATAGAACCAATAAGACCACTAGGAAAATAATGTTAAACATCCCTGCCTGGGGTGATGGCCCCGCTGCCTCTTGAGCCCAAGCTGATGAGATAAAAAAATCTAGCATATTTGACACCTAACTTGCCTCCCGAATCAAATTAAACCGTTGATTATGACACAGACAAACGGTCCTGCACACGTGCAGCATAAAACTCAGCGCTAAACCGTTCCAAACCGTCTTGCTCAATTGCCTGGCGGAGCTGTTCCATCAGGGCTTGATAATAGTGCAAATTATGAATCGTGTTGAGACGCGCGCCAAGGATTTCCCGAGACTTGTCTAAATGATGTAAATAAGCCCGGCTATAGTGGCGGCAAGTATAGCAGGTGCAACTCTCATCTAAAGGCCGAGTATCTTTGCGATAGGTGCTATTGCGGATACGGATGACCCCTTCCCGGACAAAAAGATGGCCATTGCGAGCATTGCGGGTAGGCATGACGCAATCAAACATATCCATTCCCCGCCGCACCGCCTCCACAATATCTTCCGGCCGACCCACGCCCATCAGATAGCGGGGTTTATCCGCCGG
This sequence comes from Nitrosococcus oceani ATCC 19707, assembly GCF_000012805.1. Classification (GTDB taxonomy): domain Bacteria; phylum Pseudomonadota; class Gammaproteobacteria; order Nitrosococcales; family Nitrosococcaceae; genus Nitrosococcus; species Nitrosococcus oceani. The sequence goes on from NC_007484.1 coordinate 2,696,693, forward strand.
CATCCGGGAAACGATAGCAGTCAAAATCCGCTCCCTATCTTCTTTTGGTTCTCCCACAGATAAGCCACCGACAGCATACCCCTCAAAGCCAATTGTTAGCAGCTCCTGCAACGACTCTTCCCGCAAATGCTCATACATCCCCCCCTGAATGATCCCAAACAAAGCCGCCGGAGAATCTCCATGGGCTTCCCGGGAGCGGGCTGCCCATCGCAGGGACAACTCCATGGATTGGCGGGCTACCTCTTCGCTTACAGGGTGAGGGGTGCAATCATCAAAAACCATTACAATATCCGCCCCCAACTCCCGCTGCACAGCAATAGACTCCTCCGGCCCCAGAAAAATCAGACGACCATCCACGGGAGAACGGAAATTCACCCCCCGCTCGGTAATTTTTCTCATCGCACCTAGGCTCCAGACCTGAAACCCTCCTGAGTCGGTTAAAATGGGGCCATCCCAATGCATGAAGCCATGCAGCCCTCCATGCTTGGCGATGACTTGGGTTCCGGGACGCAGCATTAGATGAAAGGTATTACCTAGGACAATCTCAGCCCCTCCGGTACGTAATTCCTCCGGCGTCATTGCTTTAACCGTGCCATAAGTCCCCACAGGCATAAAAGCCGGCGTCTCCACGCTCCCTCGAGGAAAACGAAGACGTCCCCGTCGGGCCGCCCCCCCGCAGGACAGCAATTCAAATTCCATTTTTTGCGCAATAACCCTTGATGAATGGAGGTAAAAGCTGAAGCCCCCAGAGGATAACATATTTGGCCAGGGCAGAAACCGGTATGGTAAGAAGCTCCTGTCAGAGCACTGAAGGTCTAGAACATAACCAAAACCAGGAGCAAGAATCAGCCTGCAACGGTAGGCTCCCTCAGCTCTGCATTAAATCACTGGAGAATATTATGGAAAAGTCTCGTATTATTATTGCCTTGGATTATCCCAACGAGGAACAAGCACTAAGCCTCGTCCGCCAGCTCGATCCTGCCCAATGCCGGCTAAAGGTAGGCAAAGAATTATTTACCCGGGCCGGGCCCTCATTAGTAAAGCGCCTTGCTGCCCAAGGCTTTCCTATCTTTCTCGATTTAAAATTCCATGACATCCCCCATACGGTTGCCCGCGCCTGTCTTGCCGCTGCCGATTTGGGGGTATGGATGCTCAATATCCATGCCCTAGGCGGGTTATCCATGATGAAGGCTGCCCAGGAGGCACTGGCTAATCACCCCTCCCACCCCCAACTAATCGCTGTCACCGTCTTAACCAGCATGGATCAGGCGGCCTTGAGCCAAATAGGATTAGCGGGAACACCTGAAGATAATGTACTGCAACTAGCCCTGCTCACCCAGGAAGCGGGCCTCGACGGGATAGTATGCTCCGGCCAAGAAGCCCCGGCGCTCCGACAAACCTTAGGGAAAGAATTCTTACTAGTTACTCCAGGAATTCGCCCCGCCGGCGCGGCTCCAAAAGATCAACAGCGGGTACTAACACCCAGGGAAGCGCTGGCAAAAGGGGCCAATTACCTGGTCATTGGCCGACCCATCACCGCAGCCCCTGATCCCATGATGGCCCTGAGAGCAATTGAGGCAGAAATTTCGAATGTCTAATGTCACCCTCACGCATAGTAATCCACGCCACCTTGCTGGGCAAAAAGGCGCATACCTCCTGCTGAATCCTCCGAAGCAGCGGTTTCGGGGGATTCTTCAGTTAAAGTCGCCTGCAAGTTTTTAGACTGAGCCGCTTGCCTCTGCTGTCCAGAAAATCCTTGCTGAGAGACGTCCACATTGACTAAATTCAGCCCTTGCTCCGCAAAGGATTCCCGTAAGCGGGGAAGGGCTGCTTCCAAGGCTTCACGAACTGCCGCTTGGGGCGCATGGAAAGTGATACTTGCTTCATCATGGTGCATATTAATACGTGCCTCCAGGGGACCAAGGTGGGAGGGGGTGAGCCGCAGTTCCGCAAATTGCAGCTTATCTTTGACCAGCCAAGTCATCCGCTCGCCAAGTTCTTCTCCCCATCCTGACTCCTGGATCGCGGATTCCAGGGTCAGCCCCATTGGATTGTCCCTACTAGCAGAGAGATTGGAAATCGCAGCCTCAGTAAAGCCGGAGTTCAATGGAGCCGGAGATACTGCTAACGACGGCCTGTCCCGTAATGGCGCGGGCGCCATCAGCACCTGAGAATCCCCTTGAGCCGGGGCTTCCATCGCCACTGTCACCGGCAGACCTCCCCTAAGATTAGTACTCGAATCACGATGGCCCAGAAACAGCTGGGAATCCATTTCCGCTGTGGATACATCTAAGCCAGAACTAAGCTTGAAATCCTCCCCTATTGGGAGGGAGTTTTCTGTTCCCGATTCCTTCCCATGTAATGGCGCCGGTAAAGCCCCCTCCTTGCTGCCATCCAAACCAAGCTGGCTAAGAGGCACTGGCAGCCCCGCGCCTCCCACAGGGGTTTTCAAAGTTGGTCCCAAAACAGCACCTGTTAGAGCAGGTACCTCTGGCGTGTTAGTAGCTTTTTGATTTATCAAATTTTGCGGCTGACCAGATAATACTAGATTAACAGCTGAGTTTACTGGCTTGCTTGAATCAGGGGAAATACCGCTAGGAGCTCCATCAATATCCCTTGTAATCAACAGTGAGCTTTGTGCCGCGGATTGAGAACCAGAGACTATGATTTCGGGTAAATCCGCACTTCCAGGACTGCTTTGAAAAGCCTCCGCCATCGGCGGAAAATGACTAAAACCGGCTGCCATTGAGACCGTCGATGCTAGTAATGATAGACCAAACCCTGGAGAGTCCTGCTCCCCTGCTTCTTGTTCTAGGCCCAATAATTCCTGAGAAAGGTTTATTTCACCTCCTGCATCTGCTTTTTTCCCCTCCAATCCCGCAGAAGATGGCTGCTTCTCCGGTAACCAGCTAAGTTCGGAAGCCACTTCCTCAAGCTGGGCAGGAAAATTGACGCTCACCGCTGCTTCTGACTCGCCAGAAAGGGAATCTCCAGAATTCACCCCAAGCTTTCCCACCGAAGCGGATGAGGAAGAAGCAAGTGGCGTGACCCAAAAATCCGGCGTTGTCATTTACCCTTATACTCCACTTATATGCGTACCATGATTGCCTGCAAACGACTAAAAATTGTCGGTACCCTCCACCCTAAAATTATGCTGATTACGATCATCCATCTCCGCCTGCTCATGATAAGCTGCTAAATTCCGCTCTTCCCGCTGGTAACGATCCTGAAGCTTCTCCAAAGCCTTCACCTGACTACGTACCGCAAACCACCCCTTGCGCTTCTGCTCCAACAATTGCGAAGACCGTTCTACCTGCTGCTTTTGTTGGTAAATAGCTTGATCCAGCCGGGCCAAAAAACTTTGCAGCTGCTGTAGCTGCTGGGCGCTGATGCCATTCCGGCCCACGGATTGGCAACGCTGCGCATACTCTTCCCGATAGTCACTCATCTCCCCCAGCTGGTGCTGTTGCTGCTGGAACAAATGCTGGGTTTCTCCTAATACTTTAGCCGCCTGCTGCTCCTGAGTTGCAGCCACGCGCAGCAAGGAATATAAACGGCGGGAACGAGTCACGAATAGCCTCCACTATTAAATTGCCTGGAAGCCCCCCCAACATTGATGGCAGGTGCCGCCACTTTTGGTGCTGGCTTTGCCTTTAAAGCCTGCTGAAGCCTTTCCAGGCTCTCTTTCACAGAGAATGATTGGGACATATCTTGCTGCAAAAACGAACGAAATTGAGGCTGCCTATCAACTGCCTCATCAAGTCGGGAATCACTGCCGCGGCTATAGGCGCCCACACTGATAAGATCTTGGTTTTGGCTATATAGAGAATAAATTTGCTTAAACTGCTGAGCGGCCTGCTGATGCTCTGGTACCGTAATCTGACTCATCACCCGGCTAATCGACGCTTCAATGTCAATGGCCGGGTAATGGCCCGCTTCCGCTAAGCGCCGGGACAATACAATATGACCATCCAGGATGGCCCGCGCCGAGTCAGCCACGGGATCATTAGGATCGTCCCCTTCAGTGAGAACCGTATAAAAAGCAGTAATACTGCCGCTGCCCGAGCGTCCATTGCCTGCCCTTTCCAGCAATTGGGGAATTTTGGCAAATACAGAGGGAGGATAACCGCGAGTTGCTGGCGGCTCGCCAATAGCCAGAGCTAGCTCCCGTTGGGCATGACCAAAACGAGTCAGAGAATCCATCAATAGCAGCACCTGTTTGCCTTGATCTCGAAAATATTCAGCAATACTAGTCGCCAGCATTGCGCCGTGAATACGCATCAAGGGAGAATGATCCGCCGGGGTTGCTACCACCACGGAGCGCGCTAGGCCCTCCTTGCCCAGAATATTTTCAATAAATTCCTGGACTTCCCTGCCACGCTCGCCAATCAAACCCACCACGATAACATCGGCCTTAGCATAGCGGGTCATCATTCCCAGTAAGACGCTTTTACCCACTCCGCTACCAGCAAATAGTCCCATCCGTTGACCCCGGCCAATAGTCAGCAAAGCATTGATAGCAGCTACTCCTACATCCATGGGCTCTCTAATAGGCTGCCGCGCCAAGGGATTGATGGGCTGCCCTTCCAACGAAACGCGATGGGTAGCGCGAAGAGGACCCAAATCATCCAAAGGACGTCCCCCGCCATCCAAAACCCGGCCTAGCAACGCCTCTCCAACCGCCATCCTGCCGCCATGACGAAGGGGAATAACAGGGGCATTGGGCACCAGCCCCCGCGGGTCGCCGATAGGCATCAAAAAGAGTCTTTCTCCGGCAAACCCAACCACTTCGGCTTCCACAGGTAACCTTTCCTGCCTCAGAATATGGCAACGCCCTCCCACTGGCAGTTGACATCCCACTGCCTCCAAGGTCAGCCCCACCATTCGGGTAAGCCGCCCCTCAACCGTGACCAAAGGTGCTGTATCTCGGGCTAAGCGCTCCCTGCACCCAGCCAGGGCGTGCTGCCAGCGCCCTCCCAGTAAAGGAGGTTTGGAAACGATTTCAACCACTCCCTTGATCGTCTCTCCGTTCGCCACCAAGCACTTTTGCAATGGCAGCGTTTAATCGGGTCTCAACCTTGGCATCTATTCTTGAATGCTCAGTCTCAAGCAGGCATCCTCCCCGAGAGAGAGAGGGATCTTCCACCACTTGCCATCGCCGTTCTTCCTCAGAAAGGGATAAGGCGGAACGAACAATTCCTACATCATCAGGATGCAGCAGCAACCGTACATAACGTGCCTGGGACGGAAGATAGCTCAAACCTTCCCGTACTGCCGCCACCACCTCGCTGGGTTGAGTTTTGAGTTCCCGGCGGATAAGCTGGCGGGCCATAGCGACTGCAAGCTGCACCAATTCTTCTTCTACGGTTTCATCGAGCCACTGGAGAGGCGCACTTAACGCTGCCATTAACCGCTCAAGGCGGGCCACCTTTTGCTCTAATTCTGCTTGCGCCGCCTTCCGGCCTTCTATCAAACCCGTATTGAAGCCTTCCTCATGAGCCTGTTTCTGGATCGCTTCCAGCTGCTCTACCGTTAATGTCGCAGACGTTGCTCTTTCCTCTTGTTCCTGCTCCCCGCTTTCTGAATACGATCCCTCTGTACCGGCCGCCTCATTATCCCAGCCACGCCGTCCTGGCTGACGGCCTTGCCCAGGTTCTTCCTCCTCTACTAGCGGTAATTCCCACCGCTCATAGGCAGTCAAATCACCTGGGCGCAAAAACTTAGATGTATTCATCGCCACCGCCTCCTAGGGAAATATCTCCCGCTTCAGCTAGACGCCGGGCAATAGCAAGCACCTCTTTCTGGGCTGCTTCAACTTCGCTCAAGCGTACCGGCCCCTTACTTTCCAGATCTTCGCGCAACATCTCCGCCGCCCGCTTAGACATGTTTTTAAATATTTTCTGTTTAAGCGCTTCGGTAGCTCCTTTTAGGGCAATGATCAATATTTCGGAAGAAACCTCCCGCAGCAAGAACTGAATCCCCCGATCATCCACCTCCAAAAGGTTATCAAAAACAAACATGAGATCTTCAATATTCTGTCCCAATTGGGCATCAGTTTCCTTGATTTGCGCTAAGATATCGCTTTCTATAGCGCTATCAAGTAAATTAAGGATACCTGCCGCAGCCTTGAGACCGCCCACTGAAGAAGCTTTCAAATGAGTGTTGTTACCAGAGAACTGCCGTTCCAGAACTTGGTTAAGTTCTCCTAGAGCGGAAGGCTGCACGTTTCCCAAGGTAGCAACACGCACCAGGATATTGGTCCGCACCTGTTCAGGAAACAGGGACAACACTTCGGCTGCCTGAGCGCTTTCTAAAAAAGAGAGTACAATCGCGATAATTTGGGGGTGTTCCGAATGGACCACCTGATAGATGGAATGGGCATCCATCCATCCCAGCTGCTCAATACCAGCAGTGTTACTACCCGAGAGAATACGATTGATCAGCGAACTAGCCTTATCCTCCCCCAAAGCATTTTGCAGCATACCTCGAATATAATCATCGGCGCCTATCCCAAAAGCGGTTTCTTCCTGCATCATTCCTGCAAACTCCTGTAATATTTCATTCACCTGTTCCTTGGTGATACCCTGGAGCGTCGCCATGGTCGTTCCAACCATTTGGACCTCCTTTGGCGCTAAATGTTTAAGAACCTCGGCAGCGCCGCGCTCACCTAAGGCGCGCAGCAGGATTGCCGCTCGTTCAGCGCCCGTGAGCTTGCTCTCAGACATCACTGACCAACCAGTTTTTTACAACCTGGGCCACACGTCTAGAGTCACCGGTGGCCATTTCACGAACAATCTCCAAGTTCGCTTCCAACGAATGGGGTCCTGATAGCTGAAGGGTTGGTTTATTACTGCTCAGGCTTAGTTGATCCTCTTGTAGTCCGTCATCACTTTCCTCTTCGTCCTTGTTGGGGATGGCAGACAGAGCTACAGGCTCAGGTAAAGCGGTCAGCCGGCGAAAAGCGGGGCGCAATACTCCCAGCAACAAAAGCAATATAGCTAAAATACCTCCCCCCTGTTTGACGGCTTGCCAAAACCAATCCTGCTGCCAAAGGGAAAGCTCTGGGAAGGCTTCCTCCTCGTTAGCTGGTACAAAAGGGGCATTAATCACATTAATGGTATCACCTCGCTCGGCATTAAAACCCACGGCTTCTTTCACCAGGGCGGTCACCTGGGCAAGCTCCTGGGGTGAACGAGGCAAAGTGCTGACAGCGCCTTCAGCATCCGTCACCGCTTTCTCGTCCACCAGGACAGCCACTGAAAGACGCCGAATAGATCCAGGGCTTAACCGGCTGTGGCTGATAGTGCGGTCCAGTTCGTAGTTCCGCGTGGCCCTTTGACTGCGCGTTGTGGGGACGGGTTCTATCTGGGCTTCATCGCCGTTAGCCTCTGGAACAGTTTCGGGTGCTTGGGCATCAGCCGGCGGCTGATTGCTCAGTGCTCCCGGAATTCCCTGGGGAAGACGGCTCCCAGTGCGCTCCTCCTCCGACATCTGCTCACTGCGCAAAGCGGCCGATCCGGGATTATAGTATTCTTGGGTTTGTTCCGTGACCGTAAAATCCACCTCGGCAACCACCTGGGCCCGAACCTTATTGGAGCCGATCATAGGGGCTAGAATATGCTGGATTCGGCTAATATATTTCTCTTCTAAACGCCGGGTATGCTCGAATTGGCCCTCTGTCATCCCCAGAGATTGGGAACGGTCTTGCCGGGTCAGCAAATTGCCTCTTTGATCCACCAACGTTACACCACTACTCTCCAAATTGGGAATACTGGAAGCAACTAAGTGGGTGATCGCGGCCACTTGCCCGGGATCAAGCGTGCGTCCGGCATAGAGATCCAAAACTACCGAAGCTGAAGGCGCTCTGCGATTACGGATAAAAACGGATTGCTTCGGTAACGCCAAATGGACTCGAGCATTTCTAACATTATTCAAGGCACCGATGGTCCGGGCCAACTCCCCTTCCAAGGCCCGCTGATAACGGGCCTTCTCCAGAAACTCACTAGCGCCAAAACCTGGATTCTGCTCTAAGAGTTCAAAACCCGTGTCGGCACTGCGCGGTAACCCTTCCATCGCCAATTGCAGCCTCACCTCATGCACTTTGGAAGCCGGCACCATAATTGCCCCGGTATTTTCCGCTAGCCGGTATTCAATATTCGCCTTTTGCAGTGCCGCAACGATCTCCCCTTTCTCCTTGCCCGTCACGGCACCATACATAACTTGGTAAGTAGGCGCCCAAGACCACATAAAGATGCCTACCACAAGCGCCACGCTAGCGGCGATGGCTAGCAATAGCCCTACTTGCTTCTGTAAAGACAAGCGGCCTATATTAGCTTGCAATGCGGCTAAACGCGTACTGGCAACCGGCAATGCTTCCGAAGTAACAGCAGGTGGATTACTACTAGTGTTAGTATCTGCCATCAATCATGATTCCAGAGAAGCGGATTTGGAAGCGGCGGAGGAAAAAATCCTACCGAAACCTACCCTTATTACTCGATTCAAACTACCCCTTGTTCCTAACTTAGCCCCAAATATTTAAATTTGCATATTCATGATCTCTTGATAGGCGGAGACAAGACGATTACGAACTTGAAGCGCCGCCTGAAAAGAAACAGTGGATTTTTGAGAGGCGATCATGACCTCCGCCAAATCAACATTGCTATCGCCTCGCACAAAAGCCGTCTGTAGCTCGCTGGACTGCTGTTGAAATTGATTGACAGAGTCAATGGCCTGCCTAAAAAGCGTGGCAAATTCACCCTCTGGAAGTTCCCCAGCGGTACTGGCCGAATTATTCTTGGCTAGAGCGGTAGCTGCCCGCATTTGCTCTAGAAGTTGGGTACTATTAATAGATTCCATGGCAGAATTTCTCCTCAGCTAGCCTAATTACTCTAAATAGGGCCCCAAGTTAACACGCAAGCCTTGAACTAGGAAAATCAGGGATAACGACGCCTGCCTCCCGTAGCCGAGCTAACTTATAACGTAGGGTTCGCTCACTAACTCCTAGCCGAACGGCTGCCTGTTTCCGCCGCCCATTGCACTGTCCCAAGGTTTCCAAAATAAACTGTTTTTCATGGTCTTTGAGATTTTTATTAAGCTCTCTAGCTTCACCTGAAATGGGGGTTGCCCATATTCCTGCATCAAAAACCAGCGACTGGAGCGTTAATTCATCCTCATCCGCTAAAATCATGGCCCGCTGGATAACGTTGTCCAATTCACGAATATTGCCCGGCCATGGATAGGCCAGTAATTTTTTTTCAGCAGCCAAAGAAAAGCGGGATAAAACGCGGCCATTTTCTGCCGCACGGGCGGCAGCCAAGCGTCGGGCAAGGGGTAAGATATCTTTGCTGCGTTCCCGCAGAGGAGGTAAATACAGGGGGAAAACATTTAGACGATAATAAAGATCCTCTCGGAACCGGCCGTTGGCTACCTGTTCCTGCAAATCACGATTGGTGGTGGCCAATATTCGTATATCCAGCGGAATCATCTTGCCCCCTCCTAGGCGCTCCACCTCCCGCTCTTGTAACACCCGGAGTAACTTTGCTTGCAAACCCAAGTCTATTTCCGAAATCTCGTCGAGCAATAAAGTGCCTCCCTGGGCCAGTTCGAATTTACCGGGCTGAGCTTGGTAGGCACCCGTAAAAGCACCCTTCTCGTAGCCGAATAAGGTGGCCTCAAGCCTATTTTCCGGAATAGCAGCACAATTTATCGCGACAAATGGGCCTTTACAACGGGGTGACTGGCGATAGATATAGCGGGCTAATACTTCCTTGCCGGTGCCACTCTCACCACTAAGGAGTACGGTAGCCTCACTCTTGGCTACCCGTTGTGCCAACGCTACTACTCTGCGGAAACAAGGATCAACCGCCACCACTGGCTCACCTTTTTTCAATACCCCCACGTAACGGCGCACCCGATCAAGCAGAGCTTTAGTTTCAAAAGGTTTAAGCAAATAGTCCACAGCACCCTCATCCAAAGCATCAATAGCAGTATGGATGGTACTATGAGCAGCAATGAACAGCACTGGTAAATCCGGCTTCTGAGTTCTTGCCCGGCGTAATAGTGTGGAACTATCCAAAGGCTGGGTTTGAATATCGCTCAGTAAAAGGCCAATATGCTTATTTTTTTCCAGCTGGACTAGGGCTGCCTTTCCTTCAGGAACACTCTTTACTGGAAAACCAGCGACAGACAAGGTAGCGCATAAAGCCTCCCGCAGAGCTGGCTCATGCTCAACGACCAGAACCGTGGGGTGCATCATAATTTACTCCTTTGCTCCGAAAACCGTCCTAAAACGCGCTGCATGAATTTACCAAATGCGCGGAACGCTTATCTGGTTTTCTGCCAATTTTCGTTTGTTAATAAAGGTGCGGCAAAAATTCACCTCCCGCGCCTACAACAAAGCAATAAATGTGCCCACTAATAAATTATCTTATTAATCAGTGAATTATCGATTATTTTCTTACTAGACGTCAAACTCTTGGCGCAACATCCTCTCGCTGGATGTCATATTTGCGAAGTTTTTCAACCAATGTTGTACGCCGCATCCGCAATCGATGAGCAGCTTGAGCCACTACACCGTCGGCTTCCTCTAGGGCTTGCTTGATAAGCGAGCGCTCAATGCAGCTAAGGTGCTTCTTAAGATCCAAACCTTCTCGTGGCAAGCGGGGAGTTTCCAAGGTATCCACAACCCTCTCTAAGGATGCCAACTCAGGAGCAGAAGGGGAAATTCCCTCCCCCTCTATTCGGTATTTTTCAGGTAAATCATAATGATCCACCACACCATAGGGGTGTAAGATGGTCAAACGCTCAACCAGATTAGCAAGCTCCCTGACGTTGCCTGGCCACGGATATTGACACAAAGCCATAACCGCCGCTGGAGTTAAACGAACAGAGGCGCCTTTTTCATGCTCAATCCGGGTAATAATCTCATTGATAAGCAAGGGAATATCTTCGACTCGCTCTCGCAAAGGGGGCATTTCAATAGGAAAGACATTGAGGCGGTAATAAAGATCCTCGCGGAAATTTCCTTCCTGAAGCTGCTCTTCTAGATTACGGTGGGTTGCGGCAATGATACGTACATCGACATGAATGAGCTTATTGCTTCCTACCCGCTCAAAAGTCCGCTCCTGCAATACCCGCAGCAGCTTCACCTGCATGGCCATGGGCATATCGCCAATCTCGTCCAGAAATAACGTTCCCTTTTGCGCCAGCTCAAATCGTCCTTGACGGGCCGTGATAGCTCCAGTAAAGGCCCCTTTTTCGTGACCAAAGAGTTCGCTTTCCAGCAACTCACCCGGAATAGCACCACAATTGACTGGCACAAAGGGATTCCCCCGCCGCGAGGAATGGTAATGGAGGTTACGAGCTACAACTTCTTTACCAGTCCCGGACTCTCCCAAAATTAGGACGGTAGCGTTGGAATCAGCCACTTGCTCTATCAGATGACGAACAGTCCGGGTAGCGCGGCTATTGCCCACCAAGCTCCGAAATAGCTCTACTGATCTTCTATCTTGCCCTTTTTGTTGGTGGCCTTCGCGAAAAAGCTCAGCATTCTGCAAAGCGCTGGTGAGTTCCGTTTGGGAAAAAGGATAACGTAGCCTCCCTAGCGCGCCCGGCAAACGCCAGGATTCTTTACCTGAAACACTTTCCTTTGGTACCAGCACAAATACGGGTAACTGCGCTTCTTCATTATTTAATGTTTTAATTGTGGCAGCTATTTTTTGCTTATCCCCACTCCAACTACCAATTAGCGCCGCCGCAACAGCCTTGGGATCGGTGACTATTTCTTGCCATTGCTCGCCTTGCTCAACCAGCACCGGACGGTAACCAATGAACTCGATAATGGTTTGCAGAGCTTGAGCATGCTCTTTTCCATTATCTCCCAAAATCAATACGATATCAGCAGGCATCACAAGCCTTTCATACCGCTTTTAACGTTGAAACAGGAAAAAAATAAAGTAAATCCCATTGTGGGTCTATTACGCTTTCTAAATTATATAAAGAAAGTTAAACACCCTATAAAATGAATGTCAAAATTCTGTCGCGCCAAGAAGGACAAAAGCTTCTTTGCAAAGGAGCAAATACCCACAGGGAAAATCGAAACTTTCTGCCTTACGGTTCAACAAAAGTGTTAATCCCCGGAAGAGAAAATGAGCACCGGAAATTTAAGTATTTCTTAATGCTTGCGCCGCATGACGACGGTGCCAGGGAAAGAGAAACTATTCTAACCCTTCCCGAATTCTACCGTCTAAATCGGCAAAACCCACTAAAATCTGGTGCCCACCCCTATAGCCACTGAGCAGCCAACCCCATAGGAGTAGCTTTTGGGGGGCGCTTTCTCCTGGACCAAAAGCTGCCCCATCTGCTCAAACAGTAAATCCATCTTTAACTCCAAACGCTAGCGTTTCGAGCAAAGTACCGGATGCCCATTTATGAGTCCGCAGGCCCAGCATTAGAACTGTTCAAGAACTTTAGCAACCGCTCATTATCACGGCCATCAAGGGTATTGATTGCCGTACCAAGCTCCAGGTAGCACCAACTTAGAGGATGCCGGCCTTGGTAAAAGCCTTCCCAGCTTAATAGTTGACGCGAGAGTAGCTCTTCCATTTCAGCCACAAGCACCTGTCTCCAGCATCGAGAGAACAGAAAATGCAGGAAATTAGTGCAAATTTCTAAGGATTATCATTAACGAGGGAAGAACGATGAGTCAAGAGAGAATGGCGGTGCTAGAGCTAAAAAATTTTCAGATATCTTCCCCAACAGGAAGGCCGCAGCTAAAAAATATAGCCGCGATAGATATCACAAGCGTGGGATCCCCGCTGCAATTCTTTTACTCCTTGGGAAAAACGATCGCGCTCTTGCTGGCAGAGAGTAACTATTTCTTCATTCAGCAAAAGCAAGTGTTCTAGGCGTTGCGGCGGGAAAGAGGGCGTATCCAATCTTTGCTCCTGAGAAAAGCTATACCGCAACATTTCATCTCGCTCAAGCTGTAACTCCGCCAGCTCCTGCCAAGCACTTTCCTGGGCCTTTAAAAGCATCTTCTGACTTATGGCAAGGAGGGTATCGAGGATATCCTCGATACCCTGAGTTTCAAGAACAGAACGTTCGGTAACAGTGCTTAAGGTCATGAACTTTTACTAAAAAGCTAGCGAGGGTTTATGCCAGAAGAGGAAACGGCTTTGCCTCCCTCCTGGACTGCTATCGAGGTATTCATTGTAGAAATTGCCTCCCACCCCTGTTTAATTTCACCTAAGAGGCAGGCGATTTCCTCTAAGATCGCCACATCATTACGGAGGTTAGCTTCCAGAAGACGCCCTATAATATAGTCATAAAGACGATCTAAATTGTCAGCAATTTCAGCTCCCCGTTCTCGATTCAGGCTTGCTTGCAAACCACTGACAATATCAATGGCTTCGCCAATATTTACACCTTTCTGCGTAATATCATTACGTGCTATCGCTCCCCTGGCAACCGTAATTTTCTCTAGGGCACCTTCTAGTAACATTTGGATAAGACGGTGAGGATCAGCGGCGGTCACGGCACTTTGGGCTCCGATCTGGCGGTATTGCTGTAGTGCTCTATTTTGGATCATGTTGGTTTCCTCATTAAAATCATGACAATTTTATGGTTATTTAAATCAACCGTTTCAACCAAAGACGGCTGCCTTAGGCAGATCTATTTCCGGGTAAATTAGCGATTTGCTGACTTAAAAAACTGCTCGTTGTTTGGAGTTGTCCAAGCAGACTATCCAGTACCGTAAACTGTGCCCGGTAACGCTTCTCAATAGCATCCAAACGCTGCACCAAATCTTCCCGCTGCTCGCTGAAATCACCAATGCGATGATTTAAGCCATCAATGCGATTTTCTAAGAATCCTTCCGAATCCAGTACTTGATCCAAATAAGTATTCAGATGGGCTGCTACTCCCCGGGAAAAGCTGATACTCCCCCGCGCTCCCGAGCTTTCTCCCAGGATCTCCAGACGAATACCTTCTGCCCTATCACTTCCAGTTAGAAAGCGACCCGAGCCTGTTGCCGCCTGAGCACCGATAGTTCCAGCCACATCTTCCCCCGCATTCCCGCTTTTAACCGTCAGACCCAAGGTTTGGGTAGTGGTCTCCGAGGGCGAAGGATCCAGTGCCAGGATTTCAACGTTAGAACCACTCCCATAACGGCTAGAACGAATTTCAAAGCGATCATTTATGAATTCAATGGTTACTTGGCTTCCGGCCCCGCTTAGAGTGGGATTAACGTTAATTTGGCTTTGGATCTCCTGGGCAAGGGCCATCCCATCATTATAGGTTTGCTGGGTCAAGGAAATCATCACGGCCTCCCCCCCATCTACCTTAAGGGTAAATTCATCATTATCAGCATCAATAGTGATGGGTGAACCGCTTCCAGAAAAGACGTTCCCCGTATATTTTCCCTGGGTTGCTGGCTGAGTAACGTTGACCGCAAATTCTCCGGCTTGGGCCTCATCGGTAGCTTCTACAAACCGCACCAACGGGTCCGAGCTGCTGCCGCCTCCTGTAAATAAACGGGCAACCGCTTCGGGATCAGATTCAACCACCTGTTGCAGCTTGCTTTCATCCAGTTTCAGGGTGCCATCCCGCTGGGTGGTAATACCAATATCGGCTAAGGTTCGATAAGGGCCAGACAGACCGGTAACAGTATCGCTAGCAACCCGCCGGAGGCGGTTTTCTATTCCGCGTAAACTTGCATCCCCAAGCAGAGGGCCTTTTTCTTGAGTTTCCGGATTATAGGAAGAAAGAGAATTTAAGGTCTTCGCCAAACTATTAAAAGCCTCTACAAATCCATTCACCGATTTGCTGGCTATGTGCCCATCAGCCGCCACCGTAAGTGTCGTGGGGGAATCAAGTTCAGCGCTGTTGAGCTCTAAAGTTACCCCCTCGATCATCCCGGTAATCGTGTTTTGGGGACGAGTAACGGTCAAGCCATCGACCACTAGACGGGCATCTTGAGCGGCTACTGTCTCCGTTAAACTTTTCCCGCTCCCTGAATCTGCTCCGGTCGGATCATAAGCCAATTGAGACAGGCCACTCTCATCCAGATTATTGCCATCCTCATCGCTTACGGTAATTTCCAAGCTATTAGCGAGACCCATGGTTTGAGCGGTAAAAACCAGGCGATCCCCCGTTCCATCATTGATAATGTTAGCCTGGACTCCGATATCGGCTTCATTAACCGCATCCCGAATGCCGCTCAAACTATTATGGGCGCTATCAATAGTCACGATTTGGGCGGTTCTATCAGGATTTCCGGTAAAAGTATTGGTGTTATTGTCATAGCTACCGAAACGAAAACTCAGGGTTCCCGTCCCCAAGGCAGCGCTAGAATCGGCGAAGGCTTTGGAAGCGAGTTTTTGCGCCTGGGCTAATTGCTGAACTTCGACACTGTAGGTGCCAGTGGCCGCTTTCGCCGCTGCCGAAGCAGTCAATAAATCCCTATTGCCAACGCTGGCCTTGATGGCCTGAAAAGCCGAAGGCGAATCAAGCTTTGAAACCGCATCCTTGAAGCTTGCCAGCTCACTCTTTAATGTGCCCATGGCGGAAAGAGTCGCTTGCATTTTTGCTTCCTGGCGGTTGAGGCGCAATTGCTGGGGCCGCCCTTCCGCTGCCACCAATTGGTTCACCAGGCTTTCCACATCCAGCCCGGAACCGATACCTGTCGAAGTAATCATCCCTTTGCCGCTTGCCTCCTGGAAAGAATTATCTTATAGAAGCGTTTGAAACACCGAAAGCTATCAAACCAAGGCTTGAATAAGCGTGCCATCGGTAATTCCTTCTCTCCCCTCTTCCGCTATCCGCTGCGCCAGCGCCATGACTTCTTCCGAAGGGACTTGCCGAATCATTTCCCCATTTTCCCTATCTATCACTTTGATCACTGTCCGGCCTGTGGCTTCATCGATACTGAATTGCAACTCCCGTCTCACAGCTTGCATAAAATCATTGATATTTTGCACGGCCTCCACCAATTGCTGCGGCCCCTCTTCCCGCTTTTCCCGCTCTTCTGTCTTAGGCTGGGGAGAGTCTGCGGCCGGTGATTGAGGCTTACTCACCGGATGAACTTTGATCTCAGTTGCCGAGGAAGGCCGCTCCGAAATGGGGGTAGGCATGAAATCTGAAGAAAGAGGGTGGCTCATCAACCAGTCTCCTTATAATCTAATGGAAACCTCCTGTTCGGGACTGAAAAGCCCCGAACAGGATAATGGCCTCTTTTCTTACTATCTCAACAAGCTCAAAACCCCCTGAGGCAGGGAATTCGCCTGTGCCAGCATAGCGGTACCTGCCTGCTGGAGAATCTGATTGCGGGTCATTTCAGCCGTCTCGGAAGCAAAATCCGCATCCCGGATGCGGGAACGGGCAGCAGAAGTATTCTCGGAAACATTCTGTAAATTAGAAATAGTAGACTCAAAACGATTTTGCAGGGCACCTAAATCTGCCCGCTGGGTAGCGATTGAACCCAGAGCTTTATCGATAACGGACAGGGCGCTGTTGGAACCGTCCTGGCTGGAGAGATCGATTTGGGCCACCGAAGATAAGGCGGAGGTCACGCCACCCGCTCCCACCACCGTATTGCCGGTATCGCTGGTTGTGGTAAAGCTTTTATCGGACTGGAAGCTTACTTGGCCACCCACCACAATACTATCATTTGCCGTACCGGTGGCCCCATCGGTTTTGATTAAACTCTGTCCCCCTGTATCAAATGCCGCCGCGGCTGCCGCGACCCCCGTATTATCCGCATCCGAGACCAAAATATCCTCGCCTTCGGCATTTTCCAGGGTAATGGCGTCCCGGTTTTCGCTGAGCGTGGCGGTCACGCCAGTCTCGGCGCTTTGAGCATTGACGGCATCGGCCAAATTGGTCAGATCAGTGGTGGTGACCCCTGCGGAAATCGCCGCCGCCGAGCCGCCGCCGCTGGACTGGAGGGTAAAAGAGACCGTGCCATCGGCCGCCACGTTGTCTAGGGTCACCGAAGTCTGGGCGGAGGCCGTCACGCCGGTACTCCCGGATTGTTCATTGACCAAATCAGCTATCGCCTTGGCACTCTCGTTGCCTGTAAGCGCTACCATCTTAGAGCCCGTGGAACCATTGACGGTTATATTCTGGGCAGCTACGGTATTACCGCCTGAGGTATCCGCCGCTACGGCTAGACCCGCACCTACATTGGTAATACTCTTTCCTAGCTGCTCCCCAAGAGTCGTGGCGCGGGCGCTATTAATGGAAAAACCAATGCTTTCGTTAGCATTGGCGCCAATTTGGAATTTCTGTCCCGTAAAGGAACCATCCAATAGATTTTTACCATTAAAAGTAGTGGAATCCGCAAGTCGGTTGAGTTCCGACTGTAGTTGCGATACCTCCTTTTGCAGATTGGCCCGATCCGAGTCACTGTTGGTATCATTAGCAGACTGGACGGCAAGCTCCCGCATCCGTTGCAGGATATTGCTGCTCTCCTTCAAGCCCCCCTCAGCGGTTTGGGTCACAGAAATAGCGTCATTCGCATTACGGGTCGCCTGAGCAAGGCCACGAATCTGGGAGGTCATCCGCTCCGTAATCGCCAGCCCGGCAGCATCATCCTTGGCGTTGTTAATCCGAAAACCGCTGGACAGACGTTCTAGTGAAGTCTGCAGCGCACCTTGGGAGCTATTCAAATTCCGCTGGGCATTAAGTGAGGCAATATTGGTATTGATAGTCTGAGCCATGATATCTTTCCTTTCATGTTTTGCCCGGGGCTATTCCCGGCAAGATTTGTTTCCAGCGAATAAGCGCGATAGTCACGCTTCACTCCCTAGACATCAACGATTGGTTCTTGTGGCGTGAGCTAGGGGTTCGCCCTAACCTAGCCTCCGTCCTGTGCTAAGGTGTTTATCGCTTTCACAGAAAAGAATCGGCAAAGGGGGGAGGAACTTTAGTGGATACCGGCAAGGATTTGCCGTTGGTAACGGGGCTTAAGAGTCAATCTGTCGACGGTTCCACAATTGTGACAGAAAGCACGGTATTAATTTAAGAAAAATGGGGCGGCTGGCTTCCCGCTACTCAACTGCCCCTGCAAGGCATTAAGTAGCGTGTGCCCCGCGCACGAAGAGGCTTATAGAAAATTAAACAAGGATAATCCCTGCAAACGGGCGTAAGTCCGCTGGGCGGCCTCAAGTCCCGTTAACTGCTGGTTCAAGCGCCCAATAGCTTCAGCCAAATCCAGATCATTAAGCGAAGATTGCTCCCTAGCCAATTGCAAGCTAGCCTCTTCATTTACTTGGCGTTCCCTATCGACGGCATTAAGGCGAGTACCCACCTCTGTCCGGACTTCCAAAATCTTGCCCATGGCTTGATCCAGATCGGTGAGGGCCCTGTTCATATCATTATGAAATCGAGCCTGGCTGGCCGTATCATTTATTGGCCGCTCCAGAGCCTCAATAAAATGCTGGGCGATAGTGAACATATCCCGGTGAGCACTTGCATGGAGGGTGAAACTGTCTCCATCCGCGGGAATGCCGGTAATACTTACCTGGGCACCGCCAAAAGTAATCTCTTCCCCGCTAGCGAAACCACCATTAGCCACAACAGTATTCTGGGAGTCCAACACTTGGTAGGTAAGGGGATCATCAGGCGTCGCCTGGGAAAATTGCAGGGTATAATTGTCAGGAATGAAAGCTCCATTGACCGAACCGGGCGCAATCACTCCTGAACCCGTATTTGAAGGGTTCGCTTCGGTGGCAAAAACGCCATTACCCTCGCGGATGGCTAAAAACACCTCGGAGCCAGAGTGACTATCCGCCACTTGCACCGAAGGGCCAATAGAGATCAGACGCTGGGCCTGATCCCCCTGATAAGAAACGCTTCCCCCTTCTTGAATAAAAGGCTGGGAGCGACCCTTAGCGCCAGCAAAAAGATATTCGCCACTGGCATCTTGACTATTCGCCAGCCCTACCAGTTCGTTGAGGCGCTGCCGAACCTCTTGGGCAATGATAGCCCGATTCTCATTGTTTTGAGCGCCATTATTGGCCTGCACCGCCAGCTCCCGCACTCCCTGCAATACATTATTAACTCCCGCCAGGGCATTTTCCTCTTGGGACAAACGGGCTGTCGCCCGGTCAGCGTTTGTTTGAAACTGGGCGGTTCTCCCGGAAGCTTCACGGACTTCTAGCAAGCGGGCGGCCGCAATAGGATCATCGGCCGGCGTTTGCATACGCTCGCCACTGGCTATTTGCTGCTGGGTTTTACTTACCTGGGCTTGCTGGCGAAGCATCCCATCAATGCTTTGTTGCTGAAATAAAGAAGTGGAGATACGCATGGATTATCTACCTACCGCGCCTAATAAAGTCTGAAACATGGTATCGGCGGTTGAGATCACCCGGGCGGCGGCTTGAAAAGCCTGCTGGAAGCGGATTAAATTCGCCGCTTCCTCTTCCAGGTTCACTCCCGATACCCCTTCTCTTGCTGCAACAGCTTGATCAAGTAAGGTTTTATGGGTATCCTGGTTTGCTTCCGCTTGGCGGGTGCGGGCGCCCACATCCGCCACCAAGCGACCATACTGCTCCTGGTAGGTCGTTGTACCGTCCTGAAAAACAGGCTTGGTTTGTAATCCAGCAAGGCTGAGGGCGTTACGGTTATCCCCAACGCCCCCTGTATTATTCTGGAGCATAAAGGTATCCCCATCCGCGGGAACTCCGGAAACCGTAAAATTCAGTCCCCCCACGCTGGGGAGATGAAATTCCTTGCCATTACTTTCGGTAGCCGGATCGAAATCCAGGGTCCCTCCTGGACCGCCGCTTACATTGAACTGCCGCGCTGCGGCGTCATAGGTCAAGGTCACCTCTCCATTAGACGGCAAGGGAAGGCCGGCAGTAGCGGTTACCGCAGCGGCTGAAACTTGCCCCGTGCCTCTGTTGCCAAGGTTTGCCTCGGTACGGATGGGTCCTGCGGCGGCAATGCGGGCAGAATCGGTAAGCATCACCCCAAACTGTTGCGCCGCCGCCCGGGTAGGCTGAATCAGATAGCTATCGCCCCCATTAATGGAGCCAGAGGTTAAATTTAAGGTCAGCCCATCGACAGTTTCCGCGCTGCCGGGAAAGGTACTTAAGGAGAAAGCTTGATTATCCGACAGCCGGGTCAGGGTAAACCCCGCCCCATTCCGGTCCAAGCGATAATCGCTATCGGTCAGCTTGCTGGCATCGTTAATAGCGATTTCGATAACGCCATCGCCAGTATTATCAGCGCGTGGCAACGAAACCGCCGTATTGGAATCGATGGCAGCAAAAAAATCGCCACCGAGTTCTCCCTGAAGGTCCACCCCCAGGCGGTGCTGCTCGTTGAAGGATTGGGCGACTCCCACCGCTAGTTGCCCCAAAGCATTGCGGGAAGACGACAAAACTTCATCGCGGAAGCTCAACAGAGCCCCTAATTCACCGCCCTGAATAGAGTCAGAAATGGGGGCAACCCCGCCCTTGGCAGCATAACCCACTTCCAGGCGGGATGCCTCATAGGGGTTGGCCAAAGTGGTTAGGGAATGGCTGTGGTCTCCTGTTACCAGGGATTGCCCTTTACCAATAAAAACGTTGAGGCTGCCATCGTCCTGGGGAAGCACGGTGACCGCTGCTTTTTGGGAAAGATCTTGAATTAACTGATCCCGTTGATCCAGTAAATCGTTAGGCGGCTGGTTATTATTTTGCCCACGCAGGTCGCGGATTTGCTGATTGAGCCCGGCAATGGAGGAAGAGAGCGTATTCACTTCCGCAACAGTATCGCGCAACCGGGTATTGACATCCTCGTCCAGTTCACCCAACCGGTCACCGAGAGAATGAACACGGGCCGCAAAGGCCCCACCCTCGGCAAGCAGCACCTGGCGTGCCGCCGAACTGGAGGGATCGTTTGCCAACTCCTGCGTGGCATTAAAAAATCGCTGCGAAGAAGCAGAGAGCCCCGTGTCAGAATCCGCAAAAAGATTATCTACCTGGGCTGCTAGATCATGGAAAACCTTGGATTGAGCATACTCCGAAGTGGAGTACCGCGCCTGCTCGGTCAGAAAAGAATCGTAGGCGCGGCGCACTGTGGTGACATCCACCCCGGTACCGATAAATCCCTGCCCGGTAAACTCGGGCAAGCGGGCAGCCAGTTCCGTCCGTTGCCGAGAAAAACCCGGCGTATTCACATTGGCAATATTATGACTAGTTGTGGCCAGGGCCCGCTGCGCGGCTAAAAGCCCGGAAGCACCTATTCCTAAAAGATCGCTTGATGCCATAAATAATAAGCTTCCTCTTACCCGTAACTTAACTCTGCGCCGTTTTCTTTTATCTATTAACGGTCTTCTACCGCTATCCTTGACTTCTCCAAAGCCTGACTTAGAGTCCCGCCCTTGAAAACCCGCAGCACTTTGTCCGCATAGGCCGGATCGGTAGCATAGCCCGCCTCGGCTAGGGAGTGCATAAAGTCTATCGCGCTATGGGTTTGAGTGAGGGCGTGATGATAGCGGGGCTGTTGCCGCAGAAAAGCAACATAATCGTTAAAACTCTGGTCAAAGGACTCATAAGCCCGAAAAGGAGCCTGCTCCCGCACCGCCACCCCTTGCCGGTATTCGAGGGTGCTGATCTGGGTTGCTGGACCCTGCCAGCGGCTGTCTGCTTTGATATTAAATAAGTTATGGCTGCTTCCTTGTGCCTCGGTGCGGATAATTTGCTTGCCCCAACCTGTTTCCAATGCGGCCTGGGCCAGCAGCAGTCGAGGATCCAATCCCAGAGATTGGGCAGCTCGCTGGGCATGGGGCCAAAGGATTCGGACAAAATCCTCGGCTGTTTCAAAATGGGGAAGCGTCGGCAACGCCTCAGCCTCAACGGCGGATGGTTTTTCTATTTTTTCAAAACGGGAGAATGCCGGCAACGCATTGGGATCGATGGACGATGGCTGTTCCATCTGACGGCGGGGAGGCGCAAAATTCTGGGTGGTGACAGGCAACTTCTCAGTGGCTGTCCCATTGCCTAATTGGGCGGCAATTCTATCCGCCAGCCCCAAACGCCCATGACGGGCGATTTCAAAAGCAATTTGCTGATCAAAAAGTCCCTGGTAGAAATCGACTTGCTTATTATCCAGCACCCCACCTCCCTGGCCCGCTTCCCGCATGCTCTTTAGCATGGTCTGGATCAAAAAGGACTCAAACTGAGTCCCAACCCGGCGCAGGGTGTCCGGGTCCGTGGGGTCTTGCCGGGCGGTTTGACGAAGCTCGGCAAAGCCATTCTTGGAATAGCCATAAAAGGGCAAAAGCGCAGACGATTGAACCATACAATTAGGGACTAAATATTTTTTTATCCGTTATTTTTACAATACCACTAGCTCCGCGCTTAAGGCGCCTACTTGCTTGAGTGCTTCCAGAATCGCTACTAAATCCCCTGGTGCGGCCCCGACCTGATTGACCGCACGCACAATCTCACCAAGAGATACGCCAGGGGCAAATAGAAACATCCGACTCCCTTCTTCTTGTATATCGATATCCGTACGGGGAACCACCGCCGTCTGCCCGCCAGAGAGGGGTGGAGGCTGGCTGATTGCCGGATTCGCGGTAATAGTCACAGTAAGACGACCATGGGAGACCGCTGCTGGCTGGACCCGCACATGCTGACCGATCACCACGGTCCCCGTGCGGGAATTGATAACTATCTTCGCTGGGGCTTCGCCCGGGTCTACCTCCAGATTTTCCAGCAGGGAAACGAAGCTAACCCGCTGGGCTGGCACGGCAGGCGCATTCACCTGGATCGAGGCTCCATCCAGGGGACGAGCGGTACCAGCGCCTATCGCGCTATTGATGGCAGCGGCCACCCGGTTAGCCGTAGTAAAATCCGCAGCGTGAAGATTAAGAATGATGGGACCGCCATTGTTAAATGGGTTCGGTACCCCCCGCTCCACCGTGGCTCCGTTAGGAATTCGTCCAGTACTCGGAATATTAACAGTCACCCGCGAGCCATCATTTCCCTCGGCGCCAAAACCACCCACGATAAGATTGCCTTGTGCCATGGCATAAACCCGGCCATCGGCACCTTTTAGGGGAGTCAGCAGGAGGCTACCCCCACGCAAACTTTTAGCATTACCTAGCGAGGAAACGGTAATGTCAATACTCTGGCCCGGTTTGGCAAAGGGAGGCAGTTGGGCATGGATGGAAACCGCCGCCACGTTTTTAGGCTGGAGGTTAACACCTGGTGGCATAATGATCCCAAATTCCCGTAACATATTCCTGAGACTCTGGCGTGTATAGGAAATCTGGGTCACTTGATCGCCGGTACCACTTAGCCCTACCACCAGCCCATAACCCACCAGTTGGTTGCTGCGAACGCCAGCGATGGCCGCCAGGTCCTTTACCCGCTCAGCTTGAACTCCCTGGCTTAACCACAGCAAGGTGATGATGAAAAAGGTCTGAATAATTTTCACAATTTACCGTCTACCTTTCTTTGAAATTCTCCATGGAGAATGAACGCCCCCTAGCGAGAGCGCGAGGAGCGGTAAAAACCCCAAGACCGAGGTCATACCTCCGTCGAGGACCGCGAATTCTCCAGGCGGATGAAGCTTTGTAGGAATAAACCTGCTATCAGTCATGGCGGAGTCAGGAGCGCTCTGGCAATAGAATAGCCCCTTAAAAGGGCATAAATCTGCTAAAGAAAAACCGGCTCAGCCAACCCATACGGTTGGCCTCATGGGTGGCTCCATCGCCCACATAGGCGAGGCGGGCATCGGCAAGCTTCAGGGAAGACACGGTGTTGTCCGGCTTGATATCCCGACGGTTGACGATGCCTGAAATTTTAATATACTCATTTCCATGGTTGATGGTAACCACCTTCTCACCCCGGATAACGAGGTTGCCATTAGGCAAAACCTCAGCCACGGTGACGGTAATATGGCCGTTTAGGCGGTTATTTTGACTGCTATCCCCACCGCCGGAGAACGCCCCTTTAGCCTTGACCGCCATTTCCAAGGAATTATCCTGGTTGCTCGCTAAAGGAAGCCAGTTAGGGGTATTGAATTGGACACCGGAGCCCAGTAGGGTAGGGTTAGTCAAAGAATAACTGGTGTCCCTGTCAATAGCTGTATCGCTTCCTTTCTCCGCATCGGTGCGCTCTTCCAGAACAACGGTTATCACATCACCAATCTGCCGTGCCCGATAATCAGTAAACAATGAGATCTCATAGCCGGCGTGATAAATTGCTCCATTGTTAGGCTGAGGCGGTGGGGTGGCCACAGGCCGGGTTGCCGCAAAGCTAGGGTCCGGAGGAGGTAGTTGAGCAGCACAACCGGTAATAAAAAAACCTGCTATACCAAGCACGATTTTTTTTATATTCATACCCGAAATACCGCTGATTTTAGCGCCTCCTGGAGGTATGGTTTTAAAGAGTTTGGGTTGCAAACCGGAGCATCTCATCCGTGCTGGAAATAGCTTTAGAATTCATTTCATAGGCCCGCTGAGTCTCAATCATATTGACCAATTCTTCCACCACATTGACATTAGCTCCTTCCAAGGCCCCTTGCACTAGGGTGCCAATACCGTTAAGTCCCGGTATCCCAGTTTGAGCGACTCCGCTGGAAGCGGTTTCCTTGAATAAATTGTTGCCGGTAGGTTGCAGCCCCGCTGGGTTAATAAAATCAGCCAATTGGAGATTTCCCGCCTGGATAGGCGTGCCATCTCCCGCCATCAATACCGAAACAATACCATCAGAGCCAACGGTAACGGAGAGCGCGCTCTCTGGAATCGTGATCCCCGGCTGCACAGGATAACCGCTAGAGGTGACTAATTGGCCATTAGCGTCTATCTGGAAAGTGCCATCCCGAGTGTACGCCAAACTTCCATCAGGCATTAGAATCTGAAAAAAACCTCGCCCCTGAATAGCCATATCCAAAGAATTCCCCGTCTGGGTCAATCCCCCTTGGGTAAAAAGTTTCTCGGTCGCCACAGTGCGCACGCCCGTACCCAACATTAACCCTGAAGGCAGTAGCGTATTCTGAGAGGATTGGGCGCCTGGCTGACGCACCGTCTGATAAAGAAGATCCTCAAATACTGCCCGATCACGCTTGAAGCCGGTAGTATTGACATTGGCGAGATTATTGGAAATAGTCGCCATCCTTGTCTGCTGCGCATCCAGGCCCGTCTTGGCAATCCATAAAGCTTGATTCATTGCTTGTTTCTCCTTAGTACCTGTCCTGACTTAACCCATCCGCAGCATTTGCGCCGAAGCAGTATCCAGATCCTCAGCAGTTTTCATCATTTTAGTTTGCATTTCATACTGGCGGGCGAGAGCAATCATCTCCACCAGGGCATCCACTCCACTGACATTACTGGATTCCAGCTTTCCTGAAACCAACGAGACCAGGGCATCCGCTGGGGCTTTCTCACCATTTATCATAGTGATGAGACCATCCTCGCCTTTTTGCAACTGGTCTAGGGGGGGATTGACTAGTTTAATGCGATCAAGCACAGCCAAAGTATTAGCCGCTTGACCTAGGGGGCGAATAGAGAGGGTGCCATCGGCACCAATTTCTATTTTTTGCGCTGGTGGAATCGCTATTATTCCTCCTTCCCCCAGAACCGGGTGACCCGCCCCGGTAGTCAGTATCCCGTTGCTAGTAATTTTAAGATTGCCGGCCCGGGTATAGGCTTCCCCTCCTGTCGGAGATTGCACTGCAAGCCACCCTTCCCCCTGCACGACTACATCCAGCTCACGTCCGGTGCTTTGGAGCGGTCCCGGCGTAAAATCCACGCCTGGCCGCTCGGCCATGGCATAAACCCGAGTAGGATGGCCTTCGCCAAACACAGGCATGCTTCTAAACTGAGATAAATCGGCTTGAAATCCTGTGGTATTGAGATTAGCCAAATTATGGTTATTGGCAGCGGTAGCCCGCATAATTTGTTGGGCGCCCGTCATTGCAACATAAAGCATTCGATCCATCTTTGTTAACCGCCTGTGCTTAGCCTTTAACGAATATTGATAATCGTATCAGTAACAGTGCTAGCTGTTTCGATAGCCTTTGCATTGGCCTGAAAATTACGCTGCGCGGTAATCAAATGCACCAACTCCGCAGTGAGATCCACGTTGGAGCTTTCCAGGGCTCCCGTTTGGATCAAACCAAAGCTACCGACCCCCGCCTCTCCCGCCAAGGCGGTCCCCGAACTTACTGTTTCTGCCCAAGCATTGTTTCCCAATTGGCGCAAGCCCTGCTCATTAGGAAACTGAGCCAAGGCAATCTTACCTAGCGTGGAATTTTGCCCGTTGCTATAATTAGCCTGAATAATGCCTGTATTGCTGATATCCAGGCCGGTAAGACGACCCGACGTAAAACCGTCCTGGTTTAGGACCGCCACATTAAATGGCGAAGCAACTTGAGTCGTATTATTAGCCGCAAAATCCAACCTCATAGCTATATCGTTCGCCCCATTATTGAGGGCGAGGGGATCGGTTATCAGAGGATCCGGAACTGACCCGGTAAGAATACCCGTTGCGTCAAAGTTGAGGGTTCCATACTGGATCCCACCGGCACCAGCGGTTCCTCCATTGATATTAGCGAGGGTACCATCCAGGGAATGATAAACGGCCCATTGGTTAATACCATTGGTATCCTTGAGGAAATATAAAGTCGAGATATGACTATTGCCTAAGGAATCATAAACCGTTTCTGAAGTAGAGGCAGTATAGGTACTGGCATCTAAAAGATCCAAACTGGCCGGGTCAAGGGCAGCGGCATCGGAAGGTAAATTGGCCCCAATACTGACTTGGGAAGTTGCCTGGGGGGTGCCTGCCGAGGTAGGAAGTCGCAATGGATGGGAATTACTCAAACTAGCAGCGGTGGCGGTGCCATTTGCATTAGTGGGAAAAGTCCGCAAGTATTGGCCCGAACTATTCACTACATAACCTTCCTTATCGACACTAAAGGCGCCTGCCCGGGAATAAACTAGATCATCGCTATTTAAACTGGGCGACAAGGCAAAAAGTCCCCGGCCGCTGATAGCCAGATCCAGAGAGTTTTGAGTAAAATCCAAGTTACCCTGCTCAAACTGCTGGGCCGTTTTATTGAGCAAAACCCCGCTACCCACCGCTGTCTGGGAGCGACCAAAAGACGAAACGGCAAAGATATCCGCGAACTCACCCCGGGACCGCTTAAAACCTGTGGTACTCGCGTTAGCAATATTGTTAGCGGTTATATCCAAATCAGACGATGCGGCATTCAGACCACTAAGCGAAGTATTAAACGCCATAAAATTTCTCCTTGACCAAGACTCTATAAAATTTGTTTAATCTGACTAAAAGGTACCGAGCCCTGCCCGGCTAAATTGAGGGTCAATCCCTCGCTGCCTTCTCCGATAACCACGCTGTCCACTCGGACCGCTGCAAAAGTCGGAAAGCCTTGCGCGCCTCCCTCAGTTACTCCTTCCACCTTAAACTGATAACGTCCCGGGGTTGCGGGAGTACCATCTTCCTTGAACCCATCCCAAGTAAACTGCACCGTTCCCGTTTGGTCAGCCCCCAAATCCACGGTTCTGACCAACTGCCCTGCTTGATCAAAGATTTTCAGTTGTGGACTGGCCACACCTGAAGGGAGTTCTACCGCCCCCCGAATTGAACCACCCGCTTCCAGGGAACTTTCCGCTGAGGGCACCAGCACCGAGCGGCCCACCAATCCCGATGCCTGTAGCGCCTGGTTGGATTGCAGGGAGCCACTGACTTCTTGAAAAGAAGCTTGCAAATCCTGGATGCCTTTTACCGTTCCAAACTGGGCTACCTGACTAAGAAAGGTACTATTATCCATAGGCTCAAAAGGGTCCTGATTACTAAGTTGGGCCGTCATCAATTTCAAAAATTGCTCCAGCCCCAGCTCAGTGTTTTGTGCTTTTTTATCCGGCGGGCGGACTAAACCTAAATCTTTATAAATCTCTGAACTGGAAGGGGTCGCAGTCACCATTATGCTGTTTTCCTTGTAAACTATTCGCCCAATTGCAGGGTACGCAGAAGCAATTGTTTAGATGTATTGGCCATTTCCACGTTGTTCTCATAATTGCGGGAAGCGGAAATCATATTGGCCATTTCCTCAATAGAATTGACGTTAGGGTGGAAAATATAACCAGCTTCATTGGCCATGGGATGATCCGGAGCATATTCTTGCTGCAGCGGCGCGCCACTCTCCACCACGCCTAATACTTGAACTCCGCCCGCAGGTGCTTCCGGGTTAAACTTGTCCAGCAAAGTTGCGAATACCGGCTGGCGGGCCCGATAAGTCTGATCAATGCTGCTGCTTACACTATCAGCATTAGCCAGATTGCTGGCAGTGGTATTGAGTCGCAGGGTTTGAGCGCTCATGGCGGTCCCCGCAATATCAAAGACTTTAAACAACGACATTGCCTATTCTCCCCTCAGGGCCGATAATAGCCCTTTAAATTTGCCGCTTAGAAAATGGAGGCTGGCTTGATATTGGAGCGCATTCTGCATGAATTCGCTGTGCTCCACTTGGCTATCCACCGTGTTACCATCAAGGGAAGCCTGCTGGGGGATGCGGTAAAGCGCTTCGCCACCGGGGAACTGTCCTAAGGAATGGGATACGTGCCCAGCATGGGTTGCCTGGAGCGGCAATCCCTGTCCCTGCGCTTGTTGCAAAGCCGCCTTAAAATCAATATCCCGAGCTTTATAGCCAGGAGTATCTCCATTAGCAAGATTAGCCGCCAATACCTCGGCGCGCCGGGATCCGAGAGTCACAGCTTGGGGATAAATTCCCAATGCCGAATCAAAGGAAATAGACATAGTGTACTCCAATCGCTTAACGAGCTTGATTGCTTTAAGAGCATGCAACACCTATGCCATTAATAATAAATTATTTTAAATCAACTACATATTCAAAATTAACGCTCCTATATGCAAGCATACGCCGGCAAATAACCGCCGCTTGCGGCAATTAGATTGATGAAGGTTTTGTCTAGCTACAGGATCATATGGCAGGGAATAACGGCCTACAAAAGCCAGGGGAAAGGAGTCTTGCTACGGGCAACCCAAACCATATAAGTAAATAAAATCATAGCGATACATCCCGCGCCAATCCGGACAGACCGGGTCCGGCCATACTTCAGGGCAATACTGCCAAAAACAATATACCCGATCAGTGCAAGAATTTTCGCTGTAAGCCAGTCATTAACGAAGGGGTATTGGTGGAGCACAAGCGTCAAACCAATGGCGCTTGCTAATAACACCGTGTCTACAATAGGGGGGACAAGGCGCACCCAGCGTCGTTGTAAATAATGGGAAGAAGAAAGCATCCATAAGCCACGCCCAACAAATAACACCAAAGTGGTAACTACACTCGTGAGGTGGATATATTTAAGCGTTAAGTATACAGTCATCATTATCCAGCGAAGTTTTTCATATATTTTTAAAGAGGATTCCCTATTTTCCTATTAAAACCATTGTATTGCCGCTTTAAAGGTCTTAAATAAGCTATTCCCGTTACCATTATAACGCTCCTCCGGTCCGAGCATTTTTTGTTGCCCCCTTAAACACTGCCCGGTTACAAAGGTGCCTCTCCAATTCTTGAACGCCATGGAACAGCATATAACACCATCCGAAAAGAAAAGTAGTCAGCGAGCCAAATATATGGCTGCTTTACTCCGATATTTGCTCAAAAAATTTTACCGAGTCCAAATCAACGGCTTAGAGCATTATCAAGAGGCTGGCCCCCGAGTATTATTAGCCGCCAACCATGTCTCCTTTCTCGATCCATTGCTCCTGGCAATGTTTCTCCCCCAGGACTCGGTCTTTGCCGTCCCCCCTCAGCTTGCCCGCAGTCGCTGGCTACGCCCCTGGCTCAAACTGCTACCTACTTTTCCTTTAGATCTCGCTGATCCCACGGCTCCAAAAGAGTTACTCAAACGCCTCAAAAAACACCATAAGGTCATTCTTTTTCCTGAAGGACGGATGAGCATGACGGGTTCGATGATGAAAATTTACCCCGGTCTAGGGTGGGCTGCCTGTAAAGCCGGAGCAACGGTACTGCCAATACGGATCGAAGGTGCTGAAGACACACCCTTTTCCCGCATGCCCGGCCGCCGCAAGTGGTTCCCTTCCATTACTATTACTCTGCTGCCACCCCAGGACTTTACCTTACCACCCCAACTTTCCAGCCGGGAACGGCGCAAGCAGGCAGAAGCCCGGCTATTTGAGGCCATGGCAAAGATAAAGCTCTCAAATGGTCATTACCGCCAGACTATTTTTGATGCCTTGCTGGCGGCCCGCCAAGTCCATGGCGGAAAATTTCGAATTGCACAGGACCTAGAGCGCCAGCCGATACGCTACAATCAGCTAATACGACGGGCTTTTCTGTTAGGCGCCGTGCTTACGCGGGACACCCAGCCAGGCGAATATGTCGGCATACTGCTGCCTAATACTTTAAACACCGCGATACTCTTTTTTGCCTTGCACAGCCAAGGGCGAATACCTGCCATGTTGAACTTCACCAGTGGCGTTAGCGGCCTTTCGGCGGCCCTTGAGGCAAGTGGTATCCGGACTGTCTATACTTCACGGCGCTTTATCGAAGCTGCTGAATTACAGTCTATAGAAAAAGCCCTAACTTCTAAGGTTCAGTTAATTTACTTAGAAGACTTACGTCAGCACATCGGCCCTTGGAAATTTCTGCAAGCTACCGTGCGCGCCCATTTCGCCCGTGCTACCTACCACCGCACAGTGCCCCAAACGGCCCCCGATGATCCGGCCGTGATTTTATTTACCTCGGGCTCTGAAGGAATGCCCAAGGGTGTGGTGCTTTCCCACATCAACCTTCTGGCCAATATTCAACAAATCGCAAGTCGGATCGATTTTACGAGAGAAGACCTGGTTTTTAATGCCCTGCCTGTCTTCCACGCCTTTGGGTTAACGGCGGGAACCCTCTTGCCTCTCCTTGGCGGCACCCGTTTATTTTTATATCCCTCGCCACTTCACTACCGAGCGATTCCCGAAGCCGCCTACCAGACCGACGCTACTATCTTATTTGGCACCAATACCTTCCTCGCCGGCTATGGCCAACATGCCCATCCTTACGACTTTTATAGCATACGCTACGTATTTGCAGGAGCGGAAAAATTGCAGGAACCCACGCGCCGGCTATGGGCCGAGAAATTCGGGGTACGCATTTTTGAAGGCTACGGCGTTACGGAGACCAGCCCAGTATTAGCTGTTAATACTCCCGTTGATCACCGCTCAGGCACGGTGGGGAAACTAGTGCCTGGAATTCAATACCATATTGAGCCAGTAGCGGGCATTCACCAGGGAGGGCGCTTGGAAGTGTATGGCCCCAATGTCATGCTCGGCTATTTATTACATCAGGCCCCAGGGCAGTTACAACCGCCCCAAACTCCCCGTGGCAAAGGCTGGTACGATACCGGGGATATTGTCAGTATCGACGAAGAGGGTTATTTGACCATCCGTGGGCGCGCTAAGCGTTTTGCCAAAATTGCGGGTGAGATGGTTTCCCTTACCACGGTAGAAATGCTGGCCGCCACCGTCTGGCCAGACGTATGCCATGCTGCCATTTCCCTACCAGACGCTAAAAAGGGAGAAATGCTGATACTGTTAACCGAGCAAAGAGGAGCTGAACGCCGCCCTCTACTGCTCCAGGCAAAGGCAGAGGGACTCAGCGAACTCAACGTGCCGCGCCGGATTTTAGTGGTAGAAAAAATTCCCCTCCTGGCCAGCGGCAAAGTCGATTACACCAGTGCTCAACGACAAGCAGAGCAGCAACTACCGCAGTTAGAAGAAACGCAGCTAAACAGCTGAAGTTTAGAGGCTGCGAGTAGGAAAGAGCGTACTCCCCATTTAAAGGGGGTCTGCTATTCTGGAGACGAAGTTTGACGCCGGCAAAAATGCTGGCGTCAAACTTCCAGGCTTCACCGAACTCCCTCAGTCCCTCTTCCCCTGGTGCAGAATTAGGTTAGGCCACGGATACTGCCCTTGCCTCTCTCTTAAAAATAAATTGATCGCCATCAACCCCCACCTCAATGGAATCCCCAGGCTCAAACTTGCCAGCGAGAATCTCCTGGGCTAAGGGATTTTCGATCCGTTGCTGGATCGCCCGCTTCAGGGGTCTGGCCCCATAAACTGGATCGAACCCCGCCTCCGCCAGTTTGCTCAATGCTTCTTCGGGAATCGTTAACACCATCTCCCGCTGCGCCAGCCGCTGCTGGAGATAACCGATCTGGATTTGGGCAATGGCCTGAAGCTGCGCTTTTTGTAAGGGATGAAAGACCACCACATCATCAACCCGGTTAATAAATTCCGGCCGGAAATGCTGTCCCACAATTTCCATCACTGCACTCTTCATTTCCTGATAACGATCTTCCCCGGCCATTTCCTGGATAACATGGGAGCCGAGATTAGAGGTCATGACCACCACGGTATTGCGAAAGTCCACCGTGCGGCCATGACCATCCGTTAGCCGCCCATCGTCCAAGACCTGGAGTAAGATATTAAATACATCCGGATGGGCCTTTTCTACCTCATCGAGCAAAATTACCGAATAGGGCTTGCGGCGTACCGCCTCGGTCAGATACCCTCCTTCCTCAAAGCCCACATAACCCGGTGGAGCGCCAATCAAACGGGCTACGGAGTGCCGCTCCATAAACTCAGACATATCAATACGGACCATGGCCTCCTCCGTATCGAACAGGAATGCCGCCAGAGCCTTACAAAGCTCGGTTTTACCTACCCCCGTAGGCCCTAAAAAGAGAAAGGAACCATTGGGCCGGTTGGGATCGGCAAGCCCAGCCCGGGAGCGGCGAATTGCGTTGCTCACTACGGCAACGGCTTCATCTTGACCCACCACGCGCTGGTGAAGCGCCGCTTCCATTTGTAATAATTTCTCCCGCTCGCCTTCCAGCATTTTGGACACCGGAATCCCTGTCCATTTGGAAACAACCTCCGCAATTTCCTCTTCCGAGACTTTATTGCGCAACAATTTAAAATCCTGCTGCTCCACCGCCGTGGCGGCATCCAGCTGCTTTTGCAGCTCTGGGATGCGGCCATATTGCAACTCCGACATCCGGCCTAGATCCCCAGCACGATGGGCAGATTCCAAATCCAATCGGGCCTGCTCCAGCTGCTCCTTGATCCCTTGGGCGCCACTTAAAGTGGCTTTCTCCGCTTTCCAGATTTCCTCCAAATCCGCATATTCCTTCTCCAACTGGTTCAGCTCGGTTTCCAAGGTTTCCAGGCGCCTCCTGGAAGCCTCGTCAGTCTCCCTACGGAGGGCTTCCCGTTCAATTTTCAATTGAATCAACCGCCTCTCCAATCGGTCCATGGGCTCTGGTTTGGAGTCGATTTCCATCCGGATACGGCTGGCGGACTCGTCAATAAGATCAATGGCCTTATCTGGCAGCTTACGATCCGTAATGTAACGGTGGGATAAAGTCGCCGCCGCCACAATGGCGGGATCAGTAATTTCTACTCCATGATGAACCTCGTAGCGTTCACTTAGTCCCCGCAGAATAGCGATCGTATCCTCCACATTGGGCTCATCAACTAGCACTTTTTGGAAACGCCGCTCCAAAGCTGCATCTTTTTCGATGTATCGGCGGTATTCATCCAGGGTCGTCGCCCCAATACAATGAAGTTCGCCCCGGGCTAAGGCGGGTTTGAGCATATTGCTCGCATCCATGGCTCCTTCCGCTTTGCCTGCTCCCACCACCGTATGGAGTTCATCAATAAATAAGATAATATTTCCTTCAGCCTTACTAATATCCTTGAGCACAGCCTTGAGGCGCTCTTCGAATTCGCCCCGGAACTTGGCCCCAGCAATCAGCGCCCCCATGTCCAAAGCAAGCAGGCGCCTGTTTTTAAGCCCTTCCGGTACTTCGCTATTAATAATACGCTGGGCCAACCCTTCAGCAATCGCAGTTTTACCCACCCCTGGCTCACCAATTAGCACAGGGTTATTTTTAGTCCGGCGTTGCAACACCTGAATAGTGCGGCGAATCTCATCGTCACGGCCAATGACGGGGTCTAGTTTGCCCTGTTCTGCCCGCTCCGTAAGATCAATGGTATAGCGTTCCAAAGCTTGACGTTGATCCTCAGCGCCAGGTTCATTCACTTGTTGGCCGCCACGAATTGCCTGGATAGCTGCCTCTATACCGACCTTGGTTGCGCCATTTTTACGCAGCAGCTCGCCTACTTGACCTTTATCTTCTACCGCGGCAAGCACAAATAATTCACTAGAAATATATTGATCCTGGCGCTGCTGGGCCAACTTATCGGTCACATTAAGCAAGCGGGCCAAATCCTGGGAAAGATGGATCTCTCCAGGAGTCCCCTGCACTTGGGGAAGCTGTTTCAGGGCCTCCCTAAGCTGGGTATGGAGATTATGGACATTCACCCCGGCCTGCATTAGCAGCGGAGGAACACTACTCCCTTGCTGCTCTAGCAGGGCGAATATCACATGGAGCGGTTCTAAAAACTGATGATCCTGGCCTACTGCCACACTTTGGGCGTCGGCCAGGGCTTCCTGAAATTTAGTCGTTAATTTATCCTGTCGCATTAGACAAACCCTCTGGCATCTAATCTCTCATTCTAAGAACTAAAGATGGGGGCTGCGCCTGTAAATTAAACCCCATCCGCCGCCTAAGAAGTTTCCTCCCTCTGGCCTTGTATAGTTTGGGCAACCAACGCTAAACACTCCTCTTGCGATAAGGAGAGACAGGATATAGGGGAACTATAACGGAGGAAGACGCGGCTTCGAAGTAGCACCGCTCCCAGAATTCGACCTTCTCCTTTCACCCCTTCAATATGCAGTCCACAGATGGGTGCATTAGAACGGACAGCAAGCCAAGCTACCCCTTTTTTGAGAGGGCGAGGCGGGTCCGTATCCAGATGAATTCCTCCCTGGGGGAAAATAACCACGGCTTCCCCTGCGCGCAGAGCAAGCAAAGCCTGCCGAAGGGCTTTTTCTGGCCGACCGCTGCGATCAACGGGGATACACCCCATGGCGCGGCACAATTTTCTGAGCCCAAATCGCTGATACTGCTCGCGGGCAATTAAAAACCTTAAGGGCCGGGGACTCGCTGCCACCAAAAGCAGCGGATCTAACCCGGAAACATGGTTAGCCGCCACCAAGATTCCCCCTTGTAGGGGTAAGGGCAACAAATCAGAGCTAAGATGATGAAAGCGGCGGCAATAAAGACGATTCAAACCATCCAGTCGATTCAGCCACCGTCCGCCCCAGTCGACCTCATTAGCCGCCTCACAAGCACGAAGACCCCGGCTCCATCCCCAGCCTGCTGCAACAACCGCTAAAATGAAAAAAAGCCATAGCCCAATCTCAGCCAGCATAGCCACCATTACTTTACTCAAGCACCTTATTAGTTTTTAAATCCCGCCCCTGGCCTTAGGATTAAGATTCAGCCTTAAAAATCGTAGTATCGCCCTTGCCCTCGCGGATAACTTTTGGCATGTCTTCGACCAAATCAACGACAGTGGTCGGCTCGAAGCCACAATAACCACCATCGATAATAAGATCTACTTGGCTACCAATCCGATCTCGAATCTCTTCTGGATCGGTGAGGGGAATATCTTCTCCTGGTAAAAGCAAGGTGGAGCTTATCAAGGGTTCACCCAGGGTAGCCAGCAATGCTTGAGTGACTGTATTATCAGGAACCCGAATTCCAATCGTGCGCCGCTTGGGGTCTTGCAAACGCCGCGGCACTTCCCGTGTCGCCTTAAAAATAAAAGTATAAGCGCCTGGCGTGAGGGCCTTTAATAACCGAAAGGCGCTATTGCCTACTTTGGCGTAGAGGGAAAGTTCCGAAAGGTCGCGGCTCACCAAACTAAATTCATGGCGATTGCCGAGACCTCGGAGCTGGCGGATACGATCCGCTGCCGCCTTATTTCCCACTCGGCATCCCAACGCATAGCCAGAATCAGTAGGATAGACAATGAGTCCTTCTTGCTGGAGGAAATTAACTGCTTGGTTAAGGAGGCGCTGCTGGGGATTAGCAGGATGGATACGAAAATACTGACTCATAAAAATGAAACCTCACAATCATTGCCATAAACTCCATACCGGCTTGCAGCTCCCAGGCAAAGGAGGAATTCTCCCCAGTTCGCTCCAGGTTTGCCCAGGCCCATGGTAGTCGGAGCCACAAGACCCGAGCAATTCCATTTCCCTAGCAAGACCCAATAAAAGCGCCGTTGCCTCTGGCGGCTGGCTACCTGATACCACTTCCATCGCAACGCCCCCGCATGCCTTAAATTCCCTGAGCAACCGCACTAATTTACTACGGGTCAAATGGTAGCGTGCCGGGTGTGCAACGACGGCACATCCACCCGCCTGCCTAATCCAGGTTACAGCCTGCTCCAAGGTTGTCCAACAGCCTGAAACATGACCGGGCTTGCCCTGGACTAAATAGCGTTTAAAAACTGCCTGGGTATTTTTGGCGTATCCCTTTGCCACCAAAAAACGGGCAAAATGGGTACGGCTGAGGATGCTACCCTGGGCATAGCAGGAAGCTCCCTCTAACGCTCCCTCAATGCCCGCTTTTTGCAAACCATGGGCAATTTCACGGGCCCGCTCATCCCGGTAGGCTCGTAGCTTTTGAAGACCAGCTTGCAATCCTGGCTCCTCCTGGTTAATTCCCAATCCTAGAATATGTACCGTACGCCCTCCCCAGGTTACCGAAATCTCCACTCCGGGGATCAGATTCAAAGCTAGGCTCTCAGCGACCGCACTGGCTTCAGTCAAGCCAGCGGTGCAATCATGATCGGTCAAGGCCAGGACATTCACTCCTTGGTCGGCAGCCCGTCGTACGAGTTCTGCTGGCTTCAAGGTTCCATCGGAAACCGTTGAATGGGTGTGTAAATCATAAATTACTGTTGTCATTTGATACAGTGTACCTTATACGGCAAAGTCAGTAAGATATTTTATGCGTTTACAGGATAAATCTTATGAAACTGTTTTTTGACCTTTTTCCCATTATTTTATTTTTTGCCGCTTATCAACTCTACGACCAACTACCTCCAGACATTGTAGCGGGACTTGATCGCATTCCCTTTTTGGTATTAATTCCCGGCGCACCGGAAAATGCCATTCTTTTTGCCACGGCGATAGCTATCCTGGCCTCTGTTCTCCAAGTCGGCCTTTATTTTTTTAAGCACCATCGTTTTGAGTCCATGCATCTGGTCACGCTGGGCCTAGTAGTCGTATTGGGAGGAGCCACCCTCATGTTTCGGGACCCCACCTTCATCAAGTGGAAACCCACCGTGGTCAATTGGCTTTTCGGTCTTGCCTTTCTTGCTAGCCAGCTATTTACCCGCAAGCCCTTGGTGCAACGGATGATGAGCACGGCAATCACCTTACCAACCTCCATCTGGAATCGTCTTAATGGAGCCTGGATAATATTTTTTCTTGTTTCGGGTCTGGCTAATCTCTATGTCGCCTACGCCTTTACAGAAGCTGTCTGGGTAAACTTCAAACTGTTTGGTATGCTAGGATTAACTTTGTTATTCGTCGTTGGCCAGGCTTTTTACCTGACCCGATACCTCAACCCCTCCGAGGACTAATCATGCTCTATGCAATTATTGGTCAAGATATTGACCATAGCCTGGAACGCCGCCGCCAGGTCCGCTCCGAGCACTTGGCGCGAATCCGGAAACTCCAAGAAAATGGCCACCTGGTACTAGCAGGTCCTTTTCCCGCTCTGGATACTCAGGACCCTGGAGAAGCAGGCTTTACCGGCAGTCTCATCGTGGCGGAATTTTCCTCCCTGGAAGCAGCCCAACAATGGGCCGAAGCTGATCCTTATGTAGAAGCGGGAGTCTATGCCCAGGTCACCGTCAAACCCTTCAAACAGGTGCTGCCGTGACTCCAGAGGAACGGATCGTATTTATTCAAACTCATTTAAAGGCAGCTCTTTCCCCCCAGTATATAGCCGTTGAAGATGAAAGCGCCCGCCATGCTGGCCATAAGGGCCATGGCGGCGGCGGCCACTACCAGGTCACCATTGTAGCGGAAGCTTTTAACGGAAAGTCTTTATTAGAGCGCCACCGCATGGTCTACAGTGCGGTCCAGGAAGGCATAGGTCAGGATATTCACGCCCTGAGCATTAAAGCTTATACACCCCAGGAGAACCCATTAAGTTAGAAGCTTTGCTGCTTCCCATGGGCTGCAATCATGGATGCCACTGACCTAAACCACCCTGATCTTTACCTCAACCGCGAGCTCAGCCTGCTGCAATTTCATAGCCGGGTGCTGGCCCAGGCGAGCGACGAAAGTATCCCCTTGCTGGAACGGCTCCGCTTTCTTTGTATCTCCAGCACCAACCTGGATGAATTTTTCGAAATACGGGTCTCGGGGCTTAAAGAGAAAATCGTCTTGGGCTCAATTCAGGCAGGGCCGGATGGTCTAACGCCCCATGAAACCTTAAAGCGAGTGAGTGAACATGCCCATAGCTTGGTAGAAGAGCAATACCGGATCTTACAGGAAATCTTGTTTCCCCAGCTTGAAAAAGAGAACATCCGCTTTCTCCGACGCCAAGAATGGAGCTCTAAACAAACCCAGTGGGTAAAACGCTACTTTAACAATGAGCTGGTGCCGATGCTAAGTCCCCTCGGCTTGGATCCCGCCCATCCTTTTCCCCGGATTATCAATAAAAGCCTAAATTTTATCGTTTCCCTGGAAGGAAAAGACGCCTTTGGCCGGGAGAACGGCATTGCTATTGTCACGGCTCCCAGGGCTCTGCCACGGCTTATCCATCTACCCCATGCCTATAGCAAGGGACCCTACGATTTCATTTTCCTCTCTTCCATTATTCATGCCTACGTAGATGATTTATTCCCAGGGATGTCCGCTACAGGCTGTTACCAATTCCGGGTCACCCGCAACAGCGATCTATTTGTGGATGAGGAAGAAATTGATGATTTGCTCCATGCCCTGGAAGGAGAGCTGTCCACACGCCGCTATGGCGATGCCGTTCGTTTAGAAGTAGCGGATAATTGCTCCGATGAAATGTCTCATTTTCTTCTCAAGCAATTCAACCTGACCTCGGATGATCTCTATGAAGTAAGCGGCTTAGTTAGCTTAAACCGCTTGATGCCTCTCCCGGATCTGGTAGAGCGCCCTGATCTTAAATATCCACCGTTCACTCCCGGCCTTCCCTTGCGCATGAGCCGCAGCACGGACATCTTTGAAATCATTCAGCGCGGGGATGTACTGCTACACCACCCTTTCGATTCCTTTGTCCCCGTCATCGAGTTCCTGCGCAAAGCAGCAGCCGATCCTCAAGTGCTGGCAATTAAACAAACTCTTTACCGCACGGGTCCCGACTCCGCCATTGTTAGTGCGCTGGTGGATGCCGCCAAGGCTGGCAAGGAAGTCATTGCGGTAGTGGAACTGCGGGCCCGCTTCGACGAAGCAGAAAATATTCACTTAGCAAACCGTTTACAGGATGCCGGCGCGCAAGTAGTTTATGGGGTGGTAGGCTATAAAAGCCATGCCAAAATGATAGTAGTGGTACGGCGAGAAAGGAAGCGACTACGACGCTATGTACACTTGGGCACCGGCAATTACCACGCAAGAACCAGCCGCATCTATACCGATATGGGTCTACTGACTTGCGACAAAGATATTGGCGATGACGTCCATAAAATATTTTTGCAACTCACCGGGCTCGGTAAAGCTGGCAAACTCAAAAAACTCTGGCAATCCCCCTTTACCCTTCACAAGCAGCTCATCAATGCCATCGAGCGGGAAGCAGAACATGCTAGCAACGGCAAAGCCGCCCATCTCATCGCTAAACTTAATGCCCTTACGGAACCCCAACTCATCCAAGCCCTTTACCGAGCTTCCCAAGCTGGGGTGAAAATTGAACTCATTATCCGGGGCACCTGCCGATTGCGGCCCGGTATTCCCAATGTCTCGGACAATATTCACGTACGCTCTATTGTTGGCCGTTTTCTGGAGCACAGCCGTATCTATTATTTTCTCAACGGTGGCCATAGCGAAATCTACTGCGCCAGCGCTGATTGGATGGAACGAAACATATTCCGCCGTGTCGAAACCGCCTTTCCCATCGAAGATCCCCAGCTAGCCAAACGGGTCTTCAAGGAAGGGCTTTCGGTCTATCTCTCGGACAACACCCAGGCATGGATACTGCAATCCGATGGCAGCTACAAACGCCTCAGGCCAACAGGCAATCAAAAACCGCGTTCAGCACAACAATTATTGCTAGAGAAACAGGCGGGTTAGGCTCCCGTAGTGTTATTCTTATACCCTCTTGCTGGCGACTTTCTGATAATGAACTTCAGCGTCCGCTTCCCCTTTTCTCCACCACTTTCGATCTAATTCAAACTTAAATTCAATATCGCGGCTAGAGACTTACACCACGCGTCAATCGGCAAATTCTCATCGTCTAGCCACATTCTCTCTGCCGTATAAACGATAGATACGCCCTCCAGCATAAGACTTTTAATCTCCTTATCATTGCCGACCGCATAAGCCAAGTTTGCGCTGACAAGATTCGCACCCGATAGCATCGCCCCACGCAAATCGCATGATTTCAATGACGATCCAGCAAGATTGGCATTTCTCATATCCGCATAAATAAGGGATGAACCATCAAAGAGGACACCGCTTAAATCGGAACCGTAAAAACAAGCACGCTTTAAATTGCACGCATACCATGCGGTTATCTCCGGGTGCTGAACCGTGTGATCAAAGTCAATTAAACTTTCCCCAGAAGGCAGGCGAGTGTTGTCTGTGAAGTTGGATTAGATGTTCGACGCTTCCCCTCTCAGCGGGCATCTGGCCAAGGTATCGTCAAACAACGTATCTAGCACTAGCACAATTGTGCTGCTCATAGGGCTGGAGAATATCTTCCAAGAAATAACGCCGTTGGCCATATTATTCCTTATCAGCGGGATGCGGATAGTGAGTTAGACCCTCTGGCTGACATGGTAAACTTCAGCCGCCCAGCCGAAACAGCCGAGAATGACAAAGTAGCAAACCCGCAGGGAGTCGTCATACTGCCTAATAAATGGAAATATGCTTTTTCAAGCTATTTTCCTGGCGTGGAACCCTTGCCATTGTTGCCCTGGGCGGCGACGGCAACAGCCCACGGTAAACCCGGACAGAAGCGGCAGCGTCGTAAGCCAGCATAGAAGTATCAATATGGCAAGCATCAGGACCCCTCGTTGGCTGCAGAAACGGCGGTATCGCGCCTCATCCAGCCAAACCGCTCAAAGATAGCTCGGCCCTCATCGCCTTCGAGAAAACGAGTAAAGGCTTGCGCTTCCGGTTTGGTGCGGGAGCGCTCGGTAAAAACTATTCCACAATCACGATAGATGCGATAGTGGGGCTCCAAGGGAATCACATCGGCAATGCCGGGATTGGCGATAGCCCAAATATTATAAACAATCCAGGCATCGATTTTTGGGTCCGTCAGCCAGCGTTCCTTGGCTGCGCCCGTATTTGTGGCGTAATGCACGATATTGCCGCGCAGCGCCCGTAAGGTGGTGATGTCGCCGCCGCGGCCAACAATATCTTCCCACAAGCCAACTTGGCCCGCGCCATGGACCACCAGTACGCGGCGGCCAGGTTTGAGCAGATCCGCTAAACCGCTAATGCCAGCAGGATTGCCCGGCCGCACAAGGATCGCCGCTGGCCGTAAATACATCGGCCGCACCGTATCTGCTGCCAGCATCGATCCCAGTATGAGGAGAAAGTCCGACATCATGTGCTCCGAGCCGCTATAGAGCAGATCGGCATTGCCCCGCGCGGCCTCAATCCAAGTTGGGGTTGGACCAGCCGTAACCACCACCTTCGTTCCGGAGGCCTTTTCAAAAGCGGCCGCTGCGGCCTTCATAGCCGGAGCCGGGCCGCCAGGACCATATACGTATAATTCAACTCCATGGGCGCTAAAAACCAGTGCCCACATCATGATCAACGATAAAAATTTCATGGCGACTCCCTGGAGCGCCGTGGCTGGAAGCTGTATTTCTTATATACAGCCTGGGCCGCAGGGCTCTTCATAAAAGCGAAAAAATCCCGCGCGGCCTGCCCATGGGGGGCATCCTTGAGGCGGGCGGCAGTATAAGTTACGATGGTATTCTGTTCCCGTGGTATTGGCACCGCTTCCACCGGATGTTGCAGGATCTGCTGCTGGAAGTACGGCTCGGTTGACCACACCGGCGCCGCATCAGACTGGCCCTGGAGCACGCGCAACGGTGATTGGCGGTGATGCATATAGGTCAGATAGGTGCTACCGTCCGCTACCTTGGTTTCCATAATGGTACGTTCAAGCGCTTCCCCACCCACCTTACGATAACTGGCGATGATCTGCTTGCCAATTCCTTCCCATTTAGGGTTGGGCATAGCGACCCGCACATCGGAACGGCCCAGATCGGCCAGACTTTTAATGTTCTTAGGGTTGCCCTTGGCCACCATGATCGCAAGCAGGTTGCGGGCGTAATCATAGGTTTCCGCGAACCAGCCATGCTGCTGCTGGAGTTCGGCAATGGCGCCCTTACCGGCTGTGTAGACATCGGGTTTCAGCGTGATCCGCAGATTACCCATCACTAGAGAGGCTGTTTCAATCTGCTTGGCCTCAATACCCGGCGGCAACGTTTCCACGAATACCCGTTGATACTGGGGATAAGCCTGCTTGAAGGCCGCCATCAGATCATGGACTACCATAAATTGGTTACCGGCGAAAAACACCACAAGCTGCGGATCAATGATATCGCCATGGAGATCTGCAATCGCATTCACGGGCGGCACTGCAAAGGACACTCCCCCTGAAGGCGGCGGATTCCAAGGCGGTAGATAGTCGGCCTTCTCCGCCGCCAGGGGGGGCACGCTGGCAAAGATCACCACTAAGAGGATTACCAGCAACAGCCGTGACAAAATAAAATGAGGCACGGTGCATCCTCCTTTCATGGTGAGCTATAGGGGCGTTAATGCATAGCCCTGTTGCTGCAAATCCATAATGGTCGTCAAAGCAGACAGGGCCAAAGTAACGCGGGAATCAATCCATTCATAGGCGTAATGATGTTCCGCCACCGCCTGGCCGCACACGGCGATATCCACGCCCGCCTTACGCAGTTCCTCAATCACCGGCAAATTAGGATTGGCGGTACCGTATTGCTCCCGGTAATGGGCCTCATCCAGGGCAATGGAGGTGGCGGCGCCATGGGCAACCGCAACGAATTTTAAGTGCTGCAGTGGCACACCAGCATTCACGTACAAATTCACCGTGCGCGCCACACGCTCTAACGCGGGGCTTAACTGATTAGGTTTAACCGCGGCCTGGGTCAGATCAAACACCACCTTGTAGGTGGACTTGCGGTCCGGCTGATAAGCGGCTTGAGGCACGGAATATATCTGCCCCGCGCTTTGAATCGCTAACGCCTGCTGGGAGTCACCCGCCGCCATGGCGCCGCCAGCAAAAGTAAAGCTGAACATAATTGCTATCACAGTCCCGTTATTCATAGCAGCCACCTCTTTTATCGCAGGGGATACAGGATAGGCTAGCAAAAAAATTACTGTTTTTCTTTCAACTCCGCTAAATACCTCCCTAAACGCAACAATAATTGGCTATAGCGGGGGGCGGCCACTAAATGGCAGACTTCGGTAAAATCCTTATTTCCTTGCAACCCCCTAACCAACCAATGCAAATCCTCTTGCAGGGAGATTCCCATTTTCTGCTCTGCTGTCATCACCCCCCCATACAACTCTTCGGCCGCAGCCCGCAGGTGGCTGTACCCTTGGGGGTCGCGCCGCTCAAGCAACAACCGCTCACCGTATTGCAAGCGGGCCAGCCAATAGCTTAACGACTGGACATCGGAAACAGTCCCAGCAGATACGAACCCTGGCGCAGAGAGAGGAGAAAACTGCTGGGTGTAAAGCCGGTAGCCCCGCTCAGCCTTGCTGGCATGTTCCACGGCCAGGGAAAAAATCTCGGCTAGTTGCAAAGCGGCTGAATAGAGATCTTTCTCGTCGCCCTGCTTAAGCTCCAGCTCCAGTTCGGACAAGGATTCGGTGCGGCCATGGGCATGAATATGCCCCTCATCCAAAGCCAGTTCAATCGCGCTCCCACGCCTTACCTGTAAAATCCAGATCATACGATAAAAATCCGTTTCAAACACCGGAATTAAACGGGCCGCGAGATCTGACTCCTTAAACACCCCTACTTTGGCTTCTGCCACTAGCCACTCCAAATCGGGAGCATTATTTTCTACTTCACTTTCCCAT
Source organism: Nitrosococcus oceani ATCC 19707 (assembly GCF_000012805.1). Classification (GTDB taxonomy): domain Bacteria; phylum Pseudomonadota; class Gammaproteobacteria; order Nitrosococcales; family Nitrosococcaceae; genus Nitrosococcus; species Nitrosococcus oceani. Next base: position 2,740,940 of record NC_007484.1, read on the forward strand.
TCTTGGCGCCGTTGGAGGCCCGCCTCCCCAGAATTATCTCCCTTGAGGGTTTGGATCCAGCGATGGTCCATCCGCCGCACCCGAAGTCCCACCCCTTGGTCCAGAAGGCGCAAATCAGGCGTATCAAAATAGATGCTTTGCAAATGCTTACGCACTGGGCCCTGTTTTCCATGCTCCTTCACCCAGGGGTGCTCGCTAAATTTGGAAAACTGCCCTGGGGGCAACCGCAACTTGATTTCGCTTTCTATTGGCATTTATCAAGTTATTTGATTTTCAGGCGATAACCGGCTGCCTTGATATAGGTGGCTTCCTGAACCAGATCGGCTTCCGTTAACGGATGTTGGAGTAGCCACCCGTCAGGAAATCTAAGCTTTAAAGTATTTTTCTCTGCCTTGAATGTTAAGGGAGGCAGTACTACTGGCGAGCGGTTACGGTTAAGTAACACCGCCAACCGCAATAACAAGCACAGACGCAGCGTAGGCTGGCGGAGATCCTCGGGCAGCAAATCTAATTTAGCAATCGGCAACTTGCGACGATGTCCCCGCACCAGAAATGCTAAAACCTGCTGCTCTTGCTGGGAAAAGCCGGGCAGATCGCCATAGGCCAGCAGATAGGCGCCATGCTTGTGGTACTGGCTATGGGACAGAGCAAGACCCGCTTCATGGAGTATTGCCCCCCACGCCAAAGACAAAGCATGTTCTTCTTCAAGCTCCCAGAGGGAGGCCGCTGCTTCCAACAATGCCAGGGCGGTATTTTTAACCCGGCAAGCATGGAACTGATCCACATGATACCGTTGAGCTAAATCAGCCACCGTGCGGTCACGTACATCCTCATGGCAAATCCGGCCAATAAGATCATAGAGTAGCCCCTCCCGCAAAGCGCCATCCGATACCATCATGCGCTCGATACCTAAACTCTCAAAAATACCTTTAAGTACCGCCACCCCTCCCGGAAATACCGGCCCCCGCTCGGCACTGAGACCTTCAAATTTCAGACGTTTGATATGCCCCGCCTCAATCATGCGATTGACTAGCGCTTTTAAGGAGGTTGCGGTAATGGTCCCGCTCCCGCACCAACCCTGGGCAGCGACCACCCGGGCCACCGTCCGGATTGTCCCTGAAGCCCCGATAGCCTCCTCCCATCCCAGATGGCGAAAAGACTGCTCAAAGTCTTGCAGCATTGTACGGGCGGCAATCTCAGCTTGGCGCATCGCAGCCTTATTTAATTCCCCCTGGGGGAAAAAACAGCGGCTATAGCGAACGCAGCCCATTTCAATGCTTTGCCGATAACGGCCTTCCTCGGCACCCTCACCAATAATGAATTCCGTGCTTCCCCCCCCAATATCCACCACTAACCGCCGGGCATTATCAAAATCCAGGGCATGGGAAACGCCTAAATAAATCAAGCGGGCCTCCTCATCCCCGGCAATTACTTCAATGGGATGGCCCAAGGCAGCGGAGGCCCGCTTTAAGAATTCATCCGCATTGTTTGCCTGCCGCAAGGTATTGGTGCCCACGGCCCGAATAGCCCAGGGAGGAAGGTGCCGCAACCGCTGACCAAATCGCGCCAGGCAATTCAGGGCGCGCTCCTGGGCTGTTTCACTCAGGCATCCTGCCTCATCCAGGCCAGCGGCCAATTGGACCATCTCTCGCAAACGGTCCAAAACCTGTAGCTGGCCTTCCCTGACTACGCGGGCAATGATCATATGAAAGCTATTGGAGCCCAGATCGATGGCGGCCAAGGTATCGGGATGCCGCTGGCTTAACATCTATCAAACTCCGCTTAATGTCATTGTCTGGTAAATTGCTCCCTCAGCACCTAAGCGAGAGGGAAGAAAGAAAAATTATTTTTCGCGAACAATCTGCTCCATCCCTTCTAAACTTGTGTGGCGCACATCCTTGCCTTTGACCAAATAAATAACATACTCGCAGATGTTACAGGCATGATCCCCAATTCGTTCCAGGGCCCGGGCTACCCAAATGAGCTCTACCGCCCAAGAAATATTGCGGGGATCTTCCATCATGTAGGTAATTAGTTGGCGCAAAATACTCTCGTACCGAGCATCCACCTGGGTATCTCTCGCTGCTACGGCAAGAGCCGCTTCAGCATCCATGCGGGCAAAGGCATCCAGGGAATCCCGGAGTATTCCTAGGGCGTGACTGGAAAGGGAACTTATGGAATCAAAAATATTCGCCGGTTTCTCCCGCTCCGACAAGCGAACCGTCGTGCGGCCTATGCGTTCAGCCCCATCCCCAATCCGTTCTAGATCGGCAATGGTTTTAATCACCGCCATCACCAACCGCAAATCACCGGCTGTCGGCTGGCGGCGAGCTAAAATCTGGGTGCATTCCTCGTCGATGGAAACATCCATGGCATTGACCCGGTAATCCTGGCTGATCACTGCTTCGGCCTTTTCCACGTCTCCGCTCACTAAGGCATCCACGGCCTCGGCGATCTGCCGCTCTACCAGTCCGCCCATGGCGAGAACGCGAGTCCGAATATCCTCTAATTCCTTATCGTACTGCCGGTAAGTATGGGGGGTCGTGCTATGGGTCATTATCCACTCCTTGTGTCTTAAAGCCACCAAAAACCATCAGCCATAACGACCGGTAATATAATCCTCGGTCTGTTTCTTTTTCGGATTAGTAAATAATGTACCGGTGTCGCCAAACTCAATCAATTCGCCTAAGTACATAAACGCTGTATAGTCAGAAACCCGAGCTGCTTGCTGCATATTATGGGTGACAATCACAATCGTATATTTATCCTTCAAATCATAGATCAATTCTTCGATTTTAAGGGTGGAGATAGGGTCCAGGGCTGAAGCAGGCTCATCCAGTAGCAAGACTTCCGGTTCAATAGCAATGGCCCTAGCAATTACCAACCGCTGCTGCTGTCCGCCGGAAAGGCCCACCGCATTATCGTCCAGACGATCTTTAACCTCATCCCATAAAGCGGCACTTCTAAGGGATTTTTCCACGACCTTATCCAGAGTACGGCGACTCTTAACCCCCTGTAAGCGCAGCCCATAAGCGACATTCTCATAAATGGATTTAGGGAAAGGGTTAGGTTTTTGAAACACCATGCCAACCCGGCGCCGTAGATCAGAGACATTGACATTTTTGCCATAAATATCTTGCTTGTTAAGCAACATTTCTCCTTCGATACGGGCTCCATCAATCAGATCGTTCATGCGGTTAAAGCAACGAAGCAGGGTGGATTTGCCGCATCCGCTCGGACCGATAAATGCAGTCACCCGGCGTTCCGGAATAATGAGATTAATGCTTTTAAGCGCCTGAGTATGCTGGTTGTAATAGAAATTGAATTGTTTGACCTGCAAACAGCAAGTTTCATCTTTTAGCTTAAGTTTTTTAACACCGCGCTCGATTAAAGAAATATCCATCCCATGGGTTCGCGGTGTTTTATCATGGGTCTCCTGGTTCATGGTTTTCGTCCCTTTTTTAAGTCTCTGCGGCACGGTATTTTTCCCGGAGTCGGTTACGAATCATAATCGCGGCGAGATTGAGAGCCACGATAATCAGGACCAGCAACAAAGCTGTTGCATAAACTAGAGGACGGGCGGCTTCCACATTTGGGCTTTGAAAACCCACATCATAAATGTGAAAGCCCAAGTGCATGAATTTACGATCCAAATGCAAGAATGGAAAATTTCCATCCAACGGCAGGGAAGGGGCTAGCTTCACTACCCCCACCATCATAAGCGGCGCAACTTCGCCTGCGGCCCGTGCTACCGCCAAAATAAGTCCCGTCATCATGGCGGGAACGGCCATGGGCAATACGGTGCGCCATAAGGTTTCTGCCCGGGTGGCCCCCAATGCTAAGCTCCCTTCCCGAATGGAGCGTGGAATACGCGATAAGCCCTCTTCCGTTGCCACGATGACCACGGGCATCGTAAGAATAGCCAAGGTCAGGGAGGCCCAGAGTAAACCCGGAGTACCAAAAGTCGGCGCCGGTAATGCTTCCGGGAAAAACCAGCGATCTACATTACCGCCCAAGAAATAAACAAAAAATCCCAGGCCAAATACGCCATAAACAATAGAGGGCACACCGGCTAGATTATTGACCGCGATCCGGATAATACGTATCAACAATCCTTGTTGCGCATACTCCCGTAAATAAACCGCAGCCACTACCCCAAAAGGGGTGACGATTACCGACATGATAAGGACCATCATCACCGTCCCAAAAATGGCAGGAAAGATTCCTCCCTCCGTATTAGCCTCACGGGGATCCTCAGTCACAAATTCAGTGAGTTTTGTGGCGTAAAAGCGGCTCTTTTCTCCTATTCCCATCCCATTAGGGCGGTAGGCCCGCACCACCTTCTCTAACGGGATTTCCACTACCTGGCCATCGGCCATCTCAGCCGTTAAACTATCTCGCCTGATTTGCTGGTAAAGTTCATTCAATTCTTTCTGAATCGTGGCATAATTTCTTTGAAGCTCCGCTTCCCTCACTTCGATTTCGGCATAAGCTTGTGGGGCAGGCTCTCCTTCCAGTTCCAACGCCCGGCGACGCAAGCGTAGCTGTTCTAATTTATAATTAATGGCGCCAATATCATCCTCTTCAATGGCCTTAATTCGAGCGTACAGTTCATTGGCTCTAGCCATCCGTTGTTGCAGCACCCGCCAGGTATTTTTACCTACGGCAACAACCCTATCTTGCTCCTTGACAGATTTCAGGTAGCCATAAAAATCGCCCCATTCCCGGCGTTCAATGACCATCAATTCTTTCGGATAATGGGTATCGTGAATCAATGGCGTCACGACCCATAAAAAATCAGCACCAAAAAAATCCCGGTTGCCGACCTTGAACAAGCTGCGGGTAACCGAAGCAGATCCCTCTGGCAACGTATAACCCCTATCCAGTAAACGCTGACGGGGAACTTGCTCTTGGCTGACTACTTCACCTATCAAACGCACCCTCTCCCCATCTTGTTGGGTATAATGAATTTCCGCTACTTGGGCTGGCCAAAAATGCTCCAACCCCTTGACCGCGATTAATAGCAACAAACCCACTACCATAATGATACTGATACTGACCGCACCCGCAGTCAACCACACCCACGGTGCACCCGACTTAAACCAAGCTTTCATTTAAACTTCTCTCCCCTGTAACGACTACAAACTGCTGTATTTTTTTCGTAGCCGCTGACGTACGATCTCGGCGAGAGTATTAAAAAAGAAAGTCACCATAAATAACACTAACGCGGCAAGAAACAAAATACGATAGTGAGTACTATCAACCTCGGACTCGGGCATCTCCACAGCAATATTTGCAGACAAGGCGCGGAAACCTTGGAAAAGATTAAAATCCATAATGGGCGTATTGCCCGTCGCCATTAATACAATCATGGTCTCACCAACGGCCCTGCCAAGACCAATCATTACGGCAGAGAAAATACCGGGACTTGCGGTCAAAAGCACTACCCTCACCAGAGTCTGCCAAGGCGTGGCGCCCAGCGCCAAGGAACCAAAAGTGAGCTGCTTGGGAACACTGAAAATAGCGTCTTCGGAGATGGAGAAAATCGTCGGAATGACGGCAAATCCCATGGCAAACCCAACAACGAGGGAGTTACGCTGATCATAAGCAATCCCCAGTTGGCTGTTAAGCCACTGGGGCATATTGCCATTAAACAAGGCTACTTCCAGCGGCTGGCTTAGCACTGCGGCAAGAATCCCTAGACCCACCACCACGGGAAGAAGCAAGGCGGCTTCCCAACCCTCAGGAACCCATTGGCGCACCCAGCTAGGCAAGCGGCGCCATAAATAAGCAGCCATAAAGATTCCCGCGGGCAATAACAACAAGAAGGCAAAGACCCCCGGAAGATGATCCTCTACCAAAGGCGCCAGCCAAAGACCCGCTAAAAAACCGAGAATAACCGTGGGAAGGGCCTCCATGATTTCGATGGTGGGCTTGACCAGCCCGCGCATCTTGGCGCTCATAAAATAAGCGGTATAAAGCGCCCCTAAAATGGCCAGTGGAACAGCGAATAACATGGCATAAAAAGCAGCCTTGAAGGTACCAAACGTGAGTGGCGTCAGGCTAAACTTTGGCTCGAAATCATCGCTCGCAGATGAGGACTGCCAGAGAAACTCAGGCTTATCCCGGCTTTCATACCAGACTTTCCCCCATAGCGCTTGCCAAGAGACCTCAGGATGCGGATTCTCTATCTTCAAGAAATGAATCTTACCCTGAGAGTCGCCGGCCAACATCCCATCGGCCCGGGGCGCAACAGCCACCGTTACCAGCGGAGCCTCACTGATGCCTGCAACCTGCAACGTTTGGTGAGCCGTAGTATGATAAATTCCCGCCCGGCCAGAAATATCTACCGCTAAGAAGCCTTTCCTGGCATGTTCTGAGACAATGGCTGTAATAGGCGCCCGCTGGGATTTGAAAATCCGAATTTGTTCTAAAGTATAATGATTGCCGTCGCTGCGCACCGGGAACCATTGCGCGATCCGGCCAGAGGAATCTCCTACCAGGAGAGAAATACCTCCCGTGAGAAAAGACAAAGCGGTTATCCGGACATCTTCCGAAACCGCCTTTACCCGTTGCACTAGGTGCGGCGTTTCCTTATCACGGAGCTGATAGTAACTAATATAGCCCTCCGAGTCCGCCACATATAATTCCTCTTGCTGCTCATCCAGCACTAAATGTGTCGCTTGCGGCGGAGGCAAATCCAGCGAGACAGTCGCCTGTTCAACAGTAATTTCATCATCGAGAAATGACTGTTGCACGGTAAAATTAACTAAAATCAAGCGTCCGTCTGTGGTAACTGCAGCGATGGTAGTCTGATCCTCATCGGATTGAGCGCTAATAAGGCGCAAGGGCTGCCCCTGGGAATCCACCGCCAATAGGGCTTTATCAAGCGGGTATTCTAATCGAGGCGTAATAGTACGCACATTGTCAGGATAGGAGACGCGATAGGCATGGCGCGCCAGCAGGGCGCGGCCATCAGATAGACCATAGACGATTACCTTGCCGGCGGAATCGCCGGCTGCAAAGCTAGTCACGGCCACCTCCTTGGGAAGGGGCAGTGGGGTTTCCAAAACCACCTTGCCCTCTGCAGTAGAGAAGAAGACCGCCTGCCCTTGCTCAGTCAAGCGTAAGCCCATATCGTTATATTCATTCAAGGCTAAATGAAGGGTGCTCCCCACGTTGCCCCCAGGGGCTAAATATTGGGCAACGGGCTCTAGCTGAGCAGGACGAAACAGGGGGATCACCACGTACAAGAGGTAAAAGAAAATCAGTACGATGGCGATAATAACGCTAACACCACCGGCAGCAATGCAATAGCGCGCCAAGTGATCCTTGATTTTACGCCAACGACGGCGGCGTATGGCCACCGGCGAATGGGGGGGAGGCACCACCTGTTCTTCGGTTTCTGAATCTCTGGCAACCATTTCAATCTAAGAAAAAATGACAAAAAATACATAAAGAAAAGCGCCTTGTTTTCCGAGGCGCTTCTAGTGAATGGAGGCTTTTCACACTAATTAGCAGCTCCTAACTCCTTCACCCCAATTTTAGCAAGATCCTTAGCCACAATCCGGGCGGGCAACGGAATATAACCATCTTTGATCACCACTCTTTGACCCGCTTTGGAGAGTACCATTTTGATAAACTCCTGCTCTAACGGCAACAAAGGTTTATTAGGATGTTTGTTGACATAGACGTAAAGAAAGCGCGTCAGGGGATACTGTCCCTTCACTGCGTTTTCCGCAGTTGCCTCCACTGAGGGCGCACCCGTCTTAGTTGCGAGGGGAAGCGCCCGTACCCCAGAGGTCTGATAGCCGATACCAGAGTAGCCAATCCCATTAATGGACTTAGTCACTCCCTGAACCACCGAGGCGGAACCTGGCTGCTCGTTGACCGTGTTCTTGAAATCACCTTTGCAGAGGGCGGCTTTCTTAAAGTAGCCGTAAGTGCCTGAAACCGAATTACGGCCAAAAAGCTGGATGCGGCGATGGACCCATTCGCCCCCTAAACCCAAATCCCCCCAAGTCCTGATATCTTCCGGGTAACCACATTTACGGGTAGCAGAAAAGATCGCATCTATCTGGGGCAAGGTGATTTTCTCGATGGGGTTATCCTTATTGACATAAACCGCCAAGGCATCAATAGCTACCCGGATGGGGGTCGGTTTATAGCCATATTTATTTTCGAAGGCTTCTAGCTCGTTACCCTTCATTTTTCGACTCATGGGACCAATATTGGCAGTATTTTCAGTTAGTGCGGGGGGTGCCGTTGAAGAGCCAGCAGCCTGAACTTGAATATTCACACTTGGATAAAGTTTTTTAAATTCCTCGGCCCACAGGGTCATCAAGTTAGCCAACGTATCAGAACCAACGCTGGATAGGGTACCAGCCACACCGCTGGCTTTGTCGTATTCCTTAAGGTCAGGGTCCAGGGAATTAGTAGCCATGCTGTTGCCGGAAAGCAGCACGCCCAAAACAGGCCCTAGAATTCCAATGATCATTCTAATCTGCATTTAGTCAATTCTCCTCAGCCTAGAATGCGTCTATAGCTCTATTATTAATATGCAATGGCGGGAACAATATTATGCGAGCAGTATGGGCTGATAATATGACATTTGTATGACTGGGCGATACCACCCGCTAACCTGTTTTAGAGAAATGCACTTTTGGCTGCTGACCCCGCCCGATAGAAAAAAGGCAGCGAAAGACGCTACCTTTACCCAACTCACTTTCGATCTCTAAATGGGCTTCATGATGGCTTAAAACATGCTTGACAATAGCAAGGCCCAAGCCAGTTCCTCCCCTCTTCCGGGAACGGCCCTTATCAATCCGGTAGAAACGTTCTGTCACCCGAGGGAGATGTTCGGCGGCGATCCCTTCGCCGGTATCTCTCACTTCCAAGCAAGGCCGCCCCGCCTGCTGCTTGAACCAATGGAGGGTAATATTCCCTTGGGCTGGAGTATAGCGAATAGCATTCACGACCAAATTAGAAAAAGCACTATGCAGCTCTTGCTCATTTCCTCGCAGCCACAAAGCAGCATCCGCCTCAAGGTGAATTTGGTGTTGGCGGTCACCGCTAAGTATTCGGGCCTCCTGGCAAATTTCTGCTAGCATTTTCGGAACCGCAACAGGGGTTTCCGCCGGTTTTTTATCCCGGCTTTCCAAACGGGAGAGCATGAGGAGATCTTCGACAAGATGCTGCATCCGCCCCACCTGCTCCCCCATGGTTTTAAAGGAACGGTTCCAACTCTCCGAGCCGACATTTTTTCCCTTCTCCAGAATCTCTAAATAACCCCGGAGGACCGTTAAAGGGGTCCGTAACTCATGAGAAACACTAGCTATAAAATCACGCCGCATCCGCTCTAGCTGGTGGAGTCGAGTAACATCTTGTACCACTAACAAACGTTGCCCCTCACCGTAGGGAAGAATGCGGATATTTAGATGCAGCGCCGAATTAATGGGCGACGGCAATTCCACAGTGCCGGAAACTTTACGGTCAAGTGCCATCAGCTCAACAAAATCTGGGTAACGAATCAGATTACTGATGCGCTGGCCCATATCCCATGGAGATTTTAACCCCAGGAGTCGCCGACTAGCCTCGTTAGCCCATTCGATTTCATCATATTGATTAAGCACCACGGTGGCATCGGGCAATGCCGTTGTAGCCTTTTGAAAACGTTTGAGATATTGGGAGATCTTGTCCTTGCGGGAGCGGTGACGCTGACGCATAAAATCAATTTCACGGACGATCTCTTCCATAATCCCCACCTCAACAGGAGACGGCCTCTTTTTTGGTTTTTGCAGCCAACGATAAAGATGATAAAGCTGGCGCTGTTGCCACAGCACATAACCCAAGGTAAAGAGAAACAGCCAAAAAAAGAGCTGTCCCAGAATGAGCCCCAGCAACAAGGCCAGTAGCAGTCCTCCTCCCAAATGCCAAAGATCCGCGCGCATGGAATTAGGAACGATTAGAAAATCGGTACCCTACGCCCCGCACGGTTTGGATAAACCCGTCATGGCCGCTCGGCTCCAAGGATTTGCGCAAACGGCGGATATGAACATCCACTGTGCGTTCCTCTACATACACATTGTCTCCCCAGACGTAATCAATCAGCTGACCCCGGCTATAGACCCGCTCCAGGTGAGTAAGGAAAAAGTGGAGCAGGCGAAACTCGGTGGGCCCCATCTCCAGAGGAGTGCCCCTCACGCTTAACCGATGGCTGCCCGGATCAAGTTTTAGCCCGTCGAATTCAATCACTTCCCCGCTGGCCAATGGGGCGCTCCGCCGCAGTACCGCTTTTATACGGGCTATCAGCTCCGTTGGTGAAAAGGGCTTGGTAATATAATCGTCGGCGCCCACATTGAGCCCCCGGACCTTATCTTCCTCTTCATCGCGGGCGGTTAGCATGATCACAGGGAGCTCTCGCGTACTGGGTTCCCGCTTAAGGCGGCGGGCTAAATCCACCCCGCTGATCCCCGGCAACATCCAATCTAGCAAAATGAGATCCGGGTGAGACTCGTTTATCCGCTGCCAGGCCTGCTCCCCATCGGCAGCCGCCTGATAATAATAACCTTCCTGGGTAAGGGCAAACCCCAGCATTTCGCGAATTGCAGCTTCGTCATCAACGACTAATATGGTTGCGACCATCTTCACCCCCAGAAAAATCCTAGCTAGAGAGCACAAGCTAAATATAAAATTATGATACTCGAATTATGACATGAATATGACAACCCCGGCACCACAACCACACCGTCCAAATCGTTGCCAAATAGTATAGTCACGAGATATTAGCCCAAAGCGCGCTACATCCGATTGGTACGGCGGCGAGAAAGGATGCGCTGTTTTTGGCGTATCTTGTAGCCCTACCGCGCCAGCGCTTGAGAGGCCGGAAAGCCTTTTCCATCGGGGGGCGTACTTTATAGAGGTTTTTATCGTCATCGCGCCAACCTACACGATTTTTACGTGGCGGAATAACAGCAGCCATGTTTTGGTCATGGGCTTGCCTGATGATGGCATGGCTATCCTGGCCGCGATCGGCCAGTCAATAATCCGCCTCCACCCCTTCCATCAAGCGGCCAGCCTGCCTACAATCCGCTCCGCTACCTCTTGCGATAATAATGCTGACCGGCATGCCCAACGCATCCACGGCCCAATGTATGGTCGTGTTGAACCCCCTTTCGTGCGGCTCATATCCCGATGACCGCCTCTTGCGCCTGCCCCATGAGGATGAACCTTGCAATGACTGTCCTCCATCATCAGCCATTCGTAATCCGGCTCGTCAATGCGGGTTGCCAACAGCTTCTCCCGGATCCCCTTATCGCGCCAGCGGATAAAACAGCGGTGGGTGTTGCTCCCATGCCCTAAATCCGGTGGCAAATCACGCCACGGGGCGACCGTACGCATGATCCCAAAAACGGCGTTGATAAATATAGGCGATTGTCTTTGGCGATGCCGCCCCAACCGCCCTTGCCCCCGGGAAGGTGCGGCTCGAGCAATGCCCATGTTTTGTCTGATATAGCGTCTCTGCAATGTGCGTGTGTCATGGGCGATCCTTTCCTGACATACAAAATCCCATACTTTTTATCTCGTGACGATACTATTTAGATCGCTATATGACAGCCATATGCCGTTTCGCTGTGCTGCTTCTGACGCCCGTTGCGAGAATCCGAACGGTGAGCTAGGTGTATCGAACGCGATCATACCGCCGGGCCGAAGAAGTTCACGCCAACGACGTAGCGCCTCTGCCACATCAGACATCAGCACCAGAGCCGATGCGCAGAATATGCGGTCGAAGCTGGGCCGTTCGACGTTACCCTAACGAAACTGCAAACTGGCCAGCTGCGCCTCGCGTGCCCTATCCGGCAGTATGCCAATCATTTCATGGACAAATAGGCCTCGTGCCGTTGCTTCCAGAACCAGGTTGCTGGCCGCAAGGCCAAGATCATGAACGGCGGCTCGATTATCCTTGCCATTGCGCGTGAATTTCAGACTCACCACGCCCAAAGCGAGAACCGGCGCATTGCGCGCCCAGACCTGATTTCCCTTGTTAAGGCAGGAAAGCAGCTGTTGAAATTGTTCCGGGTCCTCCTTGGTGGCCACGATATAGCGCCACGGTTGCTCGTTATAAGAAGAGCAAGCCCAGTGTGCCGCCTCGAACAGGGCACATAAATCTGCTTCTTCAACCGATTGCTCTGCAAACGCATAGGGACTCCAGCGTTCTGCAAGCAATTCGTAGATGGGGTGGTTCGTCGAGGCTTTCTTGTCAGTCATAACTGCTCCTTTCTGTCTGTGGGATGCCTAACGTATTGCGTGAGGGAAGTTTTTGGAGTGGAGCGCGAAGCGCGTAGCGAAGAAAACGTTCCCCTCCACGCACTTGCTAAGCATCGCCCGCGAAACGATTGGCATTGTTCTTCGCGGAAAATCCGCTTCCAATCAATGTTTTTGAGTCAGCACCAACTCGCCGCACCGGCAACTGAGGAGCGAAGCAATTCTTTTATGTTTGCTTCGATCACGCCGTAACCCACGTTACCATAGAGTTTTTGGCGTCCTTCATTGAGAATGTAAGTGGGGCTGCCCTGAACCATAAGCATCTGCTGGTTGCGGCGATCCGCTTCGAGTTCAGCATGGGCCATCCCGCTGTCGATGACCCTTTTCACCTCAGCAACCGAGACGCCGACAGCCTTCAAGGTATCACTCAGAACTGACCAATGACTGACATCAAGGCAACGTTCGAAGAATGCCCGTCTAAGTTCTTTCAGTACGGTTTCAGATTTGCGCTTATCCACTTGTTGCACGGCCTTCATCATTAAGTGCGCTGGTGTAGATAATGTCGGCTGGTTACGTTGCCAGATTTCGGGGTGGAGTTTGACATGGTCAAACTCAGAAATAGCCTTGTGGAGATGGTTTCTAAATCCGGTGTAACCGCCACGTTCGGCCCATTCTTTTCCAATTTTGTGCCTCGTGTCGCCAAACACTGAGCAAAATCGGTATTCAACGGATACGTCGTCTGGAAACCGTTCTAGAACTTCGTCGATGCCCGCCTGTGATATATATATGCCCACACGCACAGAATGTCCGAATAGTAGGTTAGCGCTATATTTTTGGCCATCGCTCTATCCAATACATACTATTTATGCGTTTTTGCATTCAATCTTCTAAATCAATACCCGATTTCCCTGGGGCGAAAATGTTGTTCGGATCCAGCGCCCGTTTGAGCGTCTTGTTGACGGCGCGCTGGGTGGGGCCAAAAGAGTCCGCCACCTTGTGCATGAACTCGGGGTTCACCCGATAAACGCCGTAGCCGTGCTTGGCGAACTCATCGAGCAGTTCATCAAAACAGGCATAGGCGGCTTTCATTTCCTCCGGGTCGGTACGGTCGAACAGCACGTCGATGAGATGGTGCATGGCGCGCTGACCGACGATGAACTCACCGACGTAGTCGAGCCCGTGCTTGTTCAGGATCTGGGTGGCGAGCTCGACCTGCTTGCGGGTCTCCGAGCCCTTGGCTTGGCTCACCGGGCCAAACCACATGGAGCCGCCGCCCCCACGCCAGTTGTACAGGCCGAACTCGACCAAGGTCATATTGCCGCGCATCAGGTCGGCCCGATAGGTGAAGGCGATATCGTCACCGGCCTCTTCTTCGGTCACGATGGTGCCCTTGCCGGCTGCCTTGACGGTATCGGTGACGATCTTCCAATTCACATCGACTTGCTCCTGGGTGCCGTACAGTGCGCCATAGGCAGTCCAGGCGCCGATCTGGTGCTCGTCGCGGATGCGCTGGATGATCTCCTTGGAGGTGGCGCCCTTCTCGGTGGTGTAGTCGGAACGGCGCACCGTGGGGCTCGCTTCCCATAGCGTGCCGACGAACACCATGGCGTTGGGGATAACGCCGCTGATGCTCAGGGGGCGGAACATCTCCACCAGGTCCTCGATGTCCTCGTCATTGTCGTACTTGATGGCGAAAGGCTTGAACGCCGCCGGCTCGGGCATCAGCCAGAAGCCCATCTTGGTGACGATGCCGTAGTTGGACTGGGTGAAGATGCCATCCAGGTAAGGGCCATAGCCCCACTTGAAGGTCTGCCAAGTGTTGGAGTTGGGGATGCCGCCCATGGCGGTGCGCAGCACATCGCCGTTGGCCAAGACCACTTCCATGCCGCAGGCGAACATGAAGTGCTCGGAATACGGGGTATAGCCCACACCGCGATCCAGGGTGTTGCCGACCGGGCCGACGATGGCCGAAGGCGCGGGCGGGTCGACCCATAGCTTGTAGCCCTTCTCCTTGATGTAATCGACCAACTGCTGGTACGCCACACCGGGCTCGACCAGGGCGGTGCAGAGTACCGGGTCGATCTCGATGATCTTGTTCATCTTGTTGAGATCAAGGATCACCTGGCCGCGATGATGGGGCGCTGCCGTGCCATAACCGAAGTTACGGCCGGTGGCGACGGTCCAGAGCGGAATCTTGTGTTCGTTGCAGATCTTCACGACGCCCTGCACCTGCTCCACGGTAGTGGCCATCAGGGCGGCCGAAGGCGCGTGCTCGGACTCGGGAACCGGCATCATGATCTTCAGATAGGGCGCGAGCTGACTGGACTCCGTCAGTACATTCTCCGCTCCGAGCAGCGCCTTGAATTTTTCAACCGCCGTTTGGAATTCACTCGGCTCGACGCCCCGGGGCAGTACGTTATAGTTATTAGGAGGCATGTTTTTAAATCCTCAGGTCTTGAACGCGAAAGAAACAAAATTTCCCAGCAAGGGGGCCGCTACGGTGCTGTTGCCGACCCCCGGCGATGGGTCCGTAGAATTTGCGGCCAGGCTGGCCAAAGCAAAGCCCAGGGCCGCCGCCCAGCGGCCGTCCTGGGGAGTCTGCGGGGCGGTAAAGGTCATCTGGCTTAAGCCGGCGGGCCCCGCCACGGGCTGTTCGGTGAGGCGGTAGCGAAGGCCACAGGCATCAAGTTCTTGCGCAAAGCGCCGACTGCAGTCATGTCCGGCCTCCGCGGCCAGGAGAGTGTGCCGCGATTGTCCGCCACTTACGGCATGCTGGCCAAGCCAGTACAGGCGAGCAGCGGTCGGGCGGGCCATATTCACAATGATCGCGCCACTGGCATCATCAACCAGTCCAACGATCTGAGCGGCTTTACCCGAATGCAGCAAAGCGTGCAGGGATTGCAGAAAATCCAGCCCCCGGTCGCAGCGTTGTACCTTCAGAGAATCGTGACTGCGCTGCGGTTGCTGGGCGGAGCGAAGGCCGGCAAGGAAAGCCGATTCGCCGGCTGAATCATGGATTAAGGCGATGAGGGGCAAGTGAACGCCTCCTTTGAGGGCATGGGTGCTGTCAGCGAGAATGCTGCTGGAAGCGAAGCCGGGAGTCGCGGCGGCAAGACCGGAGAGCGCCAATCCCTTGAGAAAGGCACGGCGGTTAACGTCCATTTTCTCCTCCTTCTTTCGATTCCGCGGCGGATTTCGAGAGGTAGTCGGCCACTTCCCGTAGCGCTTTGTCATCAATGAACGCGGCCGTGAAGGCGGGCATCGCCAGCAGACCATTGCGAACTACCTGGACGATATATGCCGGCGGCAGCTCACGGCCTTTAAGGACCGGGCCGATAATACCTCCCTCATGGCAGTAGCCGCAGACTTTAGCGTAAACCTCTGCGCCATTTTTCCAGGAACCGTCCGCTCCCGCCCAGGCTGTCGGGGGCAGCAGGCAGGCAAGGCTCGATATCCCCACTACAAGTGACCATTTGGCCGTGATGCGTTTAGCTGAAGCCACCATTTCATTCTCCAAGTGCTTGTGATTACTTCTCGTATCGAGTATGGCACGGCCACGGGCTAGGATCGAGGACAGTGCCGCTGTGGCGACCGTGGACTCAGCTTCGGCCCGCATGCTCAAGGCGTATAGACTTCCATATAGGTTAAATCCTTATGAGCACCACCGCCGGTCACATTATCTTCTCTTTAAATAATTAACCACAGCAGCGAATCCTCATGCAGGCACTGCCTTTGCACTTAGGGATGAAGCACTTTTCTAAATATAAACCTTTTAAGCCTACAGAATATTATAGATACTTACTAAGAACTACGTTCACTAAGCCTCATGCTTTCGCATAAGAGCAGGTCGGCGCATGAAAGAATCCAGAGACAATATCCGGCAACCTTTGCAGGGCACTGCCGGCGGCCTTTTTCAACTCATCCTTCGTCTGTATGACCTTCCTGCTTACACGTCGCTTCACATGGGAGCAAACGAGTTCGTCGGGATTCAATTCCGGGGAATACGGTGGCAAAAAGACCAACTCCAGTCGATCAGCCTTGCTGCTCACAAAGTTGTTCATCAGTTTTGCCTTGTGAACCGGATGGCCGTCGACGACCAGAATCACTTTTCGATCCATGCCGGTAATCAATCGCCTGAGGAAGTCCCGGAATATCACCGCCGTCATGCTCCCTTCCACCACCATAAACCGGAAGTGGCCAAGCGCATTCACCGCCGAGCTCAGTTAATGACTTTTTTAGTATCATGAGTTTCCTATCTTACCTTAACTCAAAAGAGGTAGGTTACTTCCGAGCGCGCACAAATCCTTAGTACCGAACCTTTACGATCATAAAGCGTGCGCAGCCACAGTGCTCATGAGCTCACTACGGATGAACGCTCGAAAGAGGCGCACCCGCGCCGGCGCCTCCAACCCGCTTAGACTGATCGCGTAGAGCTTACCTTTGACAAGGGTCCACTCCGGGAGGACCGGAACCAGGGCGCCACCGGCAACACTGGCGGCCGCCACCATACTAGGAAGGGGACCGATGCCCCCTCCCGCCAAGATAATCCGATGCACACTGGCGTAGTCGCTGGCCCAAACAACAGGCCGGACAGCCACTTCCACGGCCCGACTTCGGCGGTCGGTCAGCACCCACTTCGCGGCGCCGACTCCCGCTTGCCGGACCACCCCATCATACTCGACCAACGCCTGGGGCACGGTGGGCAGGTCATGAGCAGCGAGGTAGGCCGGCGAGGCATACAGCCCGATATGGAAACCGATGACGGTGGAGGCGCGATAGCCCATATCCGGCAGCTCGCCAGGGGTAGCCCTGAGCGCCAAATCGATACGATGGGCGGCCAAATCCAGGGCGGCGTCGGTCAGGAGCAATTCGACCGTAATTTGTGGATGCAGGGCGCGGAATTTAACGACCAGGGGCGGCAAAACATCGACCCCCAGGTCGATCGGCGCGGTCACCCGCAGGTGGCCTTGCGGAACCAAGCGGGACTGCCGCACCCCCTCAGCCCCATCAGCAAGCAGGGAGAGGGCCTCGCGTGCTTTGGCATAGAAGGCGAGCCCCTCTTCGGTGGCGCTGACCGCCCGGGGCGTCCGCGCCAGCAGGGCCGCGCCCAAGCGACGTTCCAGGCGCGAGATACGCCGACTGATACTGCCTTTGGTTTCACCCAATGTCCTGGCCGCGCCCGAGACCGTGCCAAACTCAATCACCGCACAGAAGGCCCGAATATCCTCCAGGGCGCCGCCTAAAGTTTCCGATTCCTCAACCATAAGCTCCAATTCAGCCGCTTTCCAAATCAAAGAAAACACTCATAAAATATACCCTATAATAGGAGGAGGTAAGTCTCGCGTCTCATCACGCAACAACGGAGGAAGAGGATGAGTACTCAAATGTCTACGACAACCGCCAACTCCGGTCCGACCTTTTTCAATCGTCTGGCCCCCTTGAGCTACCCGCTAGTGCGGGTGACCACTGGCTTGCTACTGATGCCCCATGGGGCGCAGAAATTATTCGGCTGGTTTGGGGGCCATGGCCTGACCGCCACCGGCCAGTATTTCGCTAGTAACTTGGGAATGGAGCCCGGCTTTCTGTTCGCCCTGCTGGCGGGCCTCATCGAATTCTTCGGTGGTCTGGCCCTGGTCCTGGGTTTGCTGACCCGCCCGGCGGCGCTGATCATAGCGATCTTCATGGCGGTAATCATACCTGTCCATCTGCCTAATGGCTTTTTCTGGAGCAACGGCGGTTTTGAGTACCCGCTGATGTGGGGCTTGCTTGCCTTGGCCATCTTTTTTCGTGGCGGTGAACGCTATTCTCTGGACAGGCGATTGGGTCTACGAATCTAAGTATCCGATTGGGATATACCCAAAGGAGGACTGCGAGAAGTTCAAAGCTAGTTGACACCCTAACTTTTAACTTTATAGAGAGGATAAATCATGATAGAATAGAAGGTAGCCGATGATGATCCACGCAAACTTCCTTCAACGACCGATTTTGGCATCTTTTATCCGGTGGGCTATCTTGTCGCTGCGTTTCCTAAACAGGAAAACGCACAACAGGTGCAGCGAGATTTGATGACTGGCGGGTACAAGGAAGCGGATTGCGCGCTTTATACCTGCAAAGAAGTCATTGCCGAGGCAGGGCGTAACCTGGAGGAACATAGAGGCTTCTTCTCTCGACTCAGTTGGTCAGATGAGGCTGTGAGAATCCATCTGGATACAGCCGAACAAGGCGCCACATTTCTGCTCATCTATGCGCCGGGGGATACTGATGCGGAGCGCGCAATGAACGTCATTCGCCGGGGGCCGTTCGAGTTTGTACACCGTTACCACCGCTTCACAATCGAAGAACTCAAGTAAAATCATTTTGATGCCTGGCTACTGGCGCGTGCGCCCGGCGCACGCGCCTCCCCTCCGCACGAGGAGCACCTGCTGCCCCGCATTGGAACGCCCGGCTGGGGCTGCGGATTTGAGCTTTGCAGGGAACACCAACAAAGGAGAACACCGAGATGTCCGAAAACCGCTTGCCGAGCCTGTTTATCCCCCACGGGGCCGGGCCGTGTTTTTTCATGGACTGGAATCCCCCGGGGACCTGGGAGCGGATGGAAGCCTGGCTGCGAGGCCTCACGGGCCAGGTGGGCGCAACACCGAAGGCCCTGCTGGTGGTCTCCGCCCACTGGGAAGCCGCGGTCTTCACGGTCAATGCCCAGGCCCAGCCCGGCCTGCTCTACGACTATAATGGCTTCCCCGCGCATACCTACCGCCTCACCTGGCCAGCGCCGGGTGCTCCTGCGCTGGCCGCGGAGGTTGGCGCGCTGCTGGCGGCGGAGGGCTTTACGGTGGCCGAAGACCATGAGCGGGGCCTGGATCACGGGGTGTTTATCCCCATGAAGCTGGCCTTCCCGGAGGCCGAGGTGCCGGTGGTGCAGCTTTCGCTACGATCGGGCCTGGACCCCACCGAGCACCTCAAGGCAGGCCAGGCCTTGGCGCCCCTTCGCCGCCAGGGGGTGTTGATCGTCGGCAGCGGCATGAGCTATCACAACATGGCGCAATTGCGCCACGGCGGCCCTGCCATCGATCCCGCCTCGCAGCATTTCGATGCCTGGCTGGCGGAAACCGTGGCCTTACCGCCCGGGCAGCGGGAACCACGGCTCACCGAGTGGTCCCGTGCGCCCGGCGCACGGGACTCCCATCCACGGGAGGAGCATCTCTTACCCTTGCATGTCGTCGCTGGCGCGGCGGATGGGGGCCCAGGGTTGAAAGTGTTCGAGGACCAGGTGCTCGGCAGTGTGCAATCCGCCTTTCTTTTCGGGGATTCGTCTCCCCCTCCATAACGGTCCGAGTCATGGAAAGCTTTTCAAAAATTAATCGGTTAGGGAACAACAGTGACTATAGTGATATGGGAGAGGGGAAAGAATCGATTTCAGCGCTCCCATTTTTTCCAAGTTGCCGGCACCGTTCAGCTTTGACGGGCAAGGCTCAGTCAACACGATAGCAAACACGTAGGAGATAGGACCCATGACAAAACTACTCGTTCTTTATTACAGCATGTATGGCCATGTGGAGACGATGGCTCACGCTGTAGCCGAAGGGGCTCGCTCTGTGGAGGAGGTTGAGGTCACCCTAAAGCGGGTGCCAGAACTGATGCCAGAGGAGATCGCCCGCAATGCAGGGGCTAAGCTCGCTCAAGAAGCCCCCATTGCCACGGTTGATGAATTGCCGGAATATGACGCGATCATTTTCGGAACGCCCACCCGGTTTGGAAATATGTGCGCTCAAATGCGAAACTTTCTTGACCAAACGGGAAAGCATTGGATGAGCGGTGCGCTGATTGGTAAGGTGGGCAGTGTCTTCACCTCTACCGCCTCTCAACACGGCGGACAGGAAACCACGATCACCTCCTTCCATAGCACGTTGCTGCATCAAGGCATGGTGATCGTCGGTGTTCCCTATTCCTGCCAAGCCCTGCTCAACATGAATGAAATTACGGGCGGTTCTCCTTATGGGGCAAGCACGCTGGCAGACGCTGACGGGAGTCGACAACCCTCAGAAAACGAGCTGACCATCGCCCGCTTTCAAGGTGAACATGTCGCTAAGTTTACGAAAAAGGTAGTGGAATAACCGCTCTACATCCAGTTTTACGGCTGAGGAGAAAGCTTCATGACCCTACCCAACGCACAGTGGCCGAAGTTGCCCTTGGAGCAGTGGCAGGAGACCTACGAGACGCTCCACCTCTGGAGCCAGATCGTAGGAAAAATCCGGCTAGCCCAGATGCCCTGGATCAACCACTCCTGGCATGTTCCTTTCTACGTCACGGTCCGTGGACTGACGACCTCCCCTATCCCCTATGGCGCTGGCGCTTTCGAGATCGCTTTCGATTTCCATCGCCACGAGCTGCACGTGACGACCGCCGAGGGCGAGCAGCGCTCCTTGGCATTGGAGCCCATGTCGGTGGCGGACTTCTACCGGAAAATCATGCAAGTCCTCGGCGAACTGCCTGCACATCGAGACGCCCATTTGGCCGGTCCCCGTCGAAATTCCCAACCCTATCCAGCCCTTCCCTGAGGACGAAGCCTATGGGGCCTACGATCCAGAGCCGGTCGAGCGCTTCTGGCGCGCCTTGCTGCAAGTACACCGGGTCTTTACGGGCTTCCGCGCCCGTTTCATTGGAAAGGTGAGCCCGGTGCATTTTTTCTGGGGCGCATTCGATCTGGCGGTGACCCGCTTCTCGGGGCGGACCGCGCCGAAGCACCCCGGCGGCATCCCCAATTGCGCGGATTGGGTGGCGGAAGAGGCCTATTCCCATGAGGTCTCGAGCGCCGGCTTCTGGCCGGGCGCCGGGCTAGGCGAGGCCGCCTTCTACGCCTATGCTTACCCTGAGCCGGACGACTTTCGGAAATACGCCGTGGGACCGGAGGCGGCCTACTACCACGAAGCGCTGGGCGAGTTCATCCTGCCCTACGAGGCGGTGCGAATGGCTGACGAACCCGACACGGTGCTGCTGGAATTCTTACAGCGCACCTACGAGGCGGCTGCTGACCTCGCTAAGTGGGACCGCCATGGGTTGGAGCGAAGATAGGACCATCGAATGGGGCACACACAGATGTCGTGACGAGGTAACGACGAACAGCAATTCCACGTGGAGGTAAACACATCATGAAGCGAAACCTTGTGAATAAAATGGGGGTAGGACGTCATCTCAGCCGACGAGAGATGCTCCTTCTAACTGGCGTCACAGCCGCCTCCCTGGTGATGGGAAGGCACGTACGTGGGCAATCCGCCCCTGGAGCGCCAGCACAGATACCGGATAAGAGGGCAATGCCTTCCTGCGTGGTGAGACCCCAGCAAACGGAAGGCCCCTATTTCGTGGATGAGAAGCTCAAACGCTCCGACATTCGCTTCGAGCCCTCGGACCATTCGGTGAAAGAGGGCGTTCCGTTGCGCCTGGTGTTTCGCGTCTCCCGGATAGAGGGTAGCGCTTGTACGCCACTGAGTGGCGCCATGGTGGATGTTTGGCAATGTGACGCGCTGGGCGTTTATTCGGATGTTCAGGACATCAACGGGTTATTCGATACCCGGGGGAAGAAGTTTTTGCGAGGATATCAAATCACGGATGCCAGCGGGAAAGTGGAGTTCGTCACTATTTATCCGGGATGGTATCCGGGCAGAACCGTCCATATCCACTTCAAGATTCGCACCGATCCTGCCTCGCCACGGGGCCATGAATTTACCTCCCAGCTTTACTTCGACGACTCCCTCACGGATCGAGTGCACGCGCAGGCGCCCTACGCCACAAGAGGGCAGCGCACTTTGAGGAACGCGGGCGATCGGATCTTCCAAGGGGGAGGCAACGAGCTGATACTGCCGCTCGCCAAGGAGGCCGCAGACTACGCCGGAACGTTCGATATCGGACTTCAGATGACCTGAAATATCGCTTGGCTTTGCTCAGGATTCAGCACCGCCCTGGTCAACAGCGATTGAAGTTGTCGAGGCCAAGGAGACCCGGCGCCCATGGTGGTGTTCAAATCTGGGCGAATGCTTCGCTGCCTGATAAGTCGGTGGGCGGGTGAATAATGCATGCCAGAGGAAATCAAATAATATGACCAAATAGTATAGTCACGAGATATTAGCCCAAAGCGCGCTACATCCGATTGGTACGGCGGCGAGAAAGGATGCGCGCTGTTTTTGGCGTATCTTGTAGCCCTATCCCATACTTTTTATCTCGTGACGATACTATTTAGCCCATCAACATTCCACATCCTTAGCTATATAATTTGCCGCCAGCCCTCGGAGCTTATAAATGCGATAACCGATTCGCACTACCCGGCACAGGTTAATTGAGTAGTAGGTATTGGCAACAACCCAGACATGCTACTACCCTCTCCCTCTGTTGGCATTAAGAATTATTCAACGCCCACAAGCTTGCATTTCAAGCGATCTCATTAAGTTTATCTTCATATTAACACCATAAACTCCCGTTACGGTCTCGCCTTTTTATTCATTGAAGGGACGCTGGCAAGTCCTAACAAAAATAGTCGAAATTATTTTTTAACGGGAGCGCAGGATTTTGAAATTTAAAACTAAAAATCCCCTTATCTATAGCATTATTTTGGGTTGGGCAAGCTTCTTAGTCACTCCGGTCTATGCCGGCACCGAAACAATGCTCGAACTGCTCAAGATATTACGAGACCGGGGCACCCTTAGCCAAGATGAATTTGAAATGCTCCGCAACGCTGCCAAAGATGACGAGGAAAAGAAAGTCTCCGGTCAAGGAAAATTCAAGGAAGAAGCAAAGGAAACCCCTCAGAATTCCATTAAAGTTAAAACCGGTTACAAAGGGCTAGCCGTGGAATCCACCGATGGCGCCTTTAAATTCCATGTGGGCGGTCGGCTCCAAATCGATACCGCTTTTGTTGATGACGACAAAACAAGGCTAGGAAGCGGGGCAGAACTCCGTCGCGCGCGCCTCGAAGTTGGAGGCACTATGTGGAGGATCTGGGGCTACAAGTTCCAAATTGATTTTGGGCATGGCGAGACGAAGATCAAGGATGCCTATATTAAATTCAGAGGATTTAAGCCGGTCAGCTTTACTTTAGGTCAACAGAAACTACCCTTTACCCTTCAATCATGGACCAGCAATAAATGGATAGTTTTTCAGGAGCGGG
This sequence comes from Nitrosococcus oceani ATCC 19707, assembly GCF_000012805.1. Lineage (GTDB taxonomy): Bacteria > Pseudomonadota > Gammaproteobacteria > Nitrosococcales > Nitrosococcaceae > Nitrosococcus > Nitrosococcus oceani. The sequence goes on from NC_007484.1 coordinate 2,764,359, forward strand.
CACTCATGAACACTTTTATCGAAGATGATTCTATCGGCCGCCGCCGCTTTGGATTTAAGGCACACACCCATCGAATCATCCATGGAAATCACTGGACCGCCGCTGCGGGTATATTTGGTGAGGGAGTTGAACATAAGGGCCCATTTAACGAAAGTTGGGCGCCCATGGGCCGGGTCACTTTTGCGCCCATCGCCGAGAAAACACGAGTACTACATTTTGGGGTTGATAGCTATTACCGCCATTATCCGCCTAACCCCGATTTGTCTTTCACAGCCTATCCCGAAGTTCATAGCATACCGTCCCTTCTTAATTCCGGCGTAATCTCAGGGACCGAAGACGCCCTATTGCTAGCGGGAGAGCTTTCCGCCGTATGGGGTCCCTTCCACGCCCAGAGCGAGTACATCCATGCCCATGTGGGCCGTAAAAATGGACTGCCTGATCCTGATTTTTACGGTTGGTATGTCCAAGCCGGGTATTTTCTGACCGGGGAATCCCGCAACTACGAGCCAGAAGAAGGTCGCTATGGCCAAATTTTTCCCCAGGGAATTGTCGGCCAAGGTGGTTGGGGAGCTTGGGAAGTCGCCGCCCGCTTTAGCAAGCTTGATCTAGCAGATAGCGGAATTTTAGGCGGCGTGGAGAATAACATTACCGTTGCTCTCAACTGGTATGCAACTCCCAGTATCCTATTTCGCATGAATTATATCCATGCCCATACCGACCCTACTAGCATCGCTGCTGGGCTGGGTGTTGATGAGAATGTCGATATTCTTGGTTTGCGAGCACAGGTCGTCTGGTAATAGGCGTACCGAGCATGTTTGGTTTAGTGACGTATCTTTACAAGCGTAGGTCATCTTTTTAATCTCCCTGCGCTAAACATCCACCGTCCTAAAAAGAGCCTTCTTTTGCCTCTCCTCCTGCCCTCTAGTGAAACCGCTTTTTTTGCGGCCCTGATTTTGCCGCCTCAGGAATAAACTGCTCCCAATTGTCGGCAAAATATTCCATCACGAGGAAACATAAAAAAGGTGCCCACCGACATGGGATCGGCTTTCCGCTCCTAAAACCATACCGCCTGCCCAAGGACAGATTTCAAGCGCGGTTGCTGCTATCCCGGCTCCCTTAAGTTAGCTCCCGATTTGGACTTTGCTTCACTATCACTGTTTTGTAATCTCACCTTCATCTGAACGTCATAAATTCCCGCTATGGTCTCACCCTTGCCAAATGAAATGGGGAGACAGGGTTTTGAAAGTTCAAGCTATAAATTCATTCATTCAAGGCGTTATTTGGTGTTGTGCAAGCTTATTAGCCGCTCCTGCTCATGCCGACACCGAGGCGATGCTAAATCTGCTCAAGATATTACAGGATCGGGGCACCATCAGCCAGGATGAATTTGAGGCACTACGGAATACCGCCCTGGAGGATGAAAAAAAACCTGCCGCCGAGCAAGAACAACCTAAAAAAGGAGTGGCAAAGAACACTCAGGATTCGGTTAAAGTGAGAGCTGACTACAAAGGGCTGACGGTGGAATCCGCTGATGGTAATTTTAAATTTAACGTGGGCGGCCGTATCCAAGCCGACGCTAATTTTTTTGATGAAGATCAAACGCCCCTCGGAAGCGGCGCAGAAATCCGCCGTGGACGCCTCAGAACTCAAGGCACCATGTGGCGGATCTGGGACTACAAATTCCAGGTCGACTTTGCAGAGGGTGAAACTGAAATTAATGATGCTTATATCAAATTCAATGGGCTAAAACCCGTCAGTTTTACTTTGGGCCATCAAAAAGTGCCTATTACCCTACAATCCATGACCAGCTCCAACTGGCAAGTCTTCCAGGAGCGGGCGCTGATTGACGGCCTTGTGGACAATCCGGACATTGGCCGTCGCCGGCTAGGTCTTAATGTAGGCACCCATGGCAATCATTGGACCGTCAATAGCGGATTCTTTGGTGAAGGCACCGATGACGCCGGCAAATCCAATGAAAACTGGGGCACGGCCGGCCGAGTGACCTTCGCCCCTATCGCCGAGGCCACCCGGGTCGTGCACTTAGGGGGGGCCGCTTATTACCGTAATTTTGAACATGATCCAAAACTCGCTTTCTCAAGCCGTCTGGAGGCCCATGTTGCGGGAACTAGGCTGGTGAATACCGGCGTTATTTCCGAGGCCGATAACCTCTTATTGCTTGGGGGAGAACTTTCTACCGTGTGGGGTCCCTTCCATGCCCAGGGCGAATATCTACGAGCCGAGGTCGGCCGAAAAAATGGACTGCCTGAGCCTAACTTTGATGGCTGGTATCTCCAGGCAGGGTATTTCCTCACCGGCGAATCCCGCCGCTACGAGGTGGATAAAGGCCGCTATGGCCGGGTGATTCCCAAAGGCATTGTGGGCCAAGGGGGCTGGGGCGCCTGGGAAATCGCATTCCGCTATAGCACCCTTGACCTAACCGATAAGGGGATTTTAGGCGGCGTGGAGAATAACTTTACTGCGGGTCTCAACTGGTGGGCGACCCCTAGTATTTTATTCCGCGCTAACTATATTCGTGCTGGCGCTGATCCCAACAGTGAAGCAACCAGGCTGGGGGGTATGGATGAAAGCGTGAATATCTTCACCCTGCGGGGTCAAATTGTATTCTAATGCTAAGCTTAAGTGTTTCTTGCCCATCAGTTCCAATAATTATTTCCTTCGGGACTCATCAAAATTAAAGAGGATTGTTTATTTCTAATGTCAGGAGAAAAAGCGTAGTGAAGAAGCTAATTTTTAGAATTGGAATTCGATTTTGCCGCTTCTGGAATAAATCGTTCCCACTGGCCTGCGGAATCGGCAATCACCAGAAAAGAGGGATTGAGCAAAGATTTCTTTGCATTATAGCGAAGGGGCATTTTATTTAAGTCAATAAGAATCCCACCGGCTTCTTCCACCACGCACTGGGCTGCCGCCGTATCCCATTCCGAAGTCGTCCCAAAACGAGGATAAATATCGGCCTTCCCGTCGGCAACCAAGCAGAATTTTAAGGAACTCCCCATGGAAACTAATTCATAGTCCTTCACCTTATCCAGAAAAGACTTAAGGTATTTACCCGCATGGGAACGACTCCCGGCTACCAAAGCAGTTTCCCCTTTCCAAGGACGTACCTTGAGTCTGCTGACTACTCCATCCGTTCCCCTTTGATAAGCGCCTTGGCCCCTGGAAGCGTAATATAACGCGTTCATTACGGGTGCATAAACTACCCCCAAAATAGATTGATGATCCTCAATCAACGCGATATTAACCGTAAATTCTCCATTACGCTTGACAAATTCACGGGTTCCGTCCAGGGGATCAACCAGCCAGTAACGGTGCCAACTCCTGCGCTCCGAAAAAGGTATTTCCCTGGATTCTTCCGACAGTACCGGCACCTCTGGTGTTAACCTTTTTAGTCCCTGAACGATAGTCTCGTGAGAGAGAAGATCCGCTTCTGTCAAGGGCGAGCGGTCTTCCTTATGGGCTACCGTAAAATTAGTATTATAAACAGCCAGAATCTTCTCCCCTGCCTCTACTGCAATCTTTAGGATAGAATCAAGCAGTGGGGCTGGATCGCTTTCTAAAAGCATCGATATTTCACTCATAGACTCAATTTTTCTTTTACCATAAACAAAGCGGCAATGCTGCGGGCCTCGGTACAATCCTCCCGGGCTAGTAACGCTGGTAATTCCGCTAAACGCCATGGCACCACCCCGATCTCCTCGGGTTCATCCCCTGGGCGGCGTTCTTCGTAGAGTTCCTCCGCCATGATTATATGAGTGGTATGTTCCATATAACCGGGCGCTACCGTCAAGGCAGTAAGATAAGCAAGACGGCTAGCCCCATACCCCACTTCTTCCATTAACTCCCGATTAGCCGCTGCGAATAGTGTTTCTCCTGTCTCAACCCGTCCCTTGGGCAAGGCTAATTCATATCGCTCGGTACCGACCGCATATTCCCGAATAAGCAACACGGTCTCTCGGTCTAGCAAGGGCACAATTAAAACCGCGCCATGTCTTCCACTTCTAAGGCGCTCATAGCGAGTTTCAACACCGTTGGAAAAACACAGATCGACGGTCTCCACCCGAAACAACTGCGTCCTAGCGACCGTTTCCGTGGCAATAATTTGCGGCTTGATGGGTTCTTTATCGGCCACACACAACTCAATAGAAAATGTATTTTAAGACAATACCACAACCCAGGATTAAATCCGATAATACCGCACCCCAGACCCGCTAGAATTCCAGCTATCTGAGCATTTTGCAGAAAAGCAACATGGCTAAATGCCTCAATTAAAAGACATGCGTTTCCAACACCACCCTCACCGCGCCTACGGTTAGCGCTGTGCCCGCCAGCGTTGCCGCAATCCCGTGCCTACAGTAGAAAATAAATAAGCGCCTCCCGTCACCAACACAATCGTGGAGCCCGCTGGTAAATCCGGCTCATAAGAAATGGCTAAGCCAGCGCTAGTAAATAGCATCCCTAAGAGAGAGGCTAGCAGCATCATACCGACCAGAGACCCCATATATTGACCAGCAATGGCCGCAGGCAACATTAACAAAGCAATAACTAGAATTAAACCGACTACTTGAATTAAAAGAACTACCGTGAGCGCTACCATGCAGAGGAGTAGCAAATAGAAAAAAGTAACCGGAACTCCCCTGAGGCGGGCAAATTCCTCATCAAAGCTAAGGGCAAGAAATTGCTTATAGAACAACATCACAGTAAGGATAATCACTCCATCCACGGCGGCCATCAAGTAAAGTTGCGCCTGCGATACCATCAGGATATTGCCAAACAGATAGCCCATCAGATCAACGTTGTAACCTGGCGTGCGAGAGATAAAAATCATCCCTACCGCCATCCCCATGGACCAGAACGCACTAATTAAGGTATCTTCCCGTTCCCGCCATTGCAAACTTACCCAGCCAATAAGCAATGCTGCCAGCAAAGCAGCCACTAAAGCCCCTGACAAGGGGCTTTTACCTAGATAATAGGCTACCCCCATACCTCCCAAAACCGTATGGGCGATGCCTCCCGCCAGAAAGCCAATCCGCTTAACTACTACAAAGCTGCCAACAACACCACACCCCAAACCCGCTAGAATTCCAGCTATCAGGGCATTTTGAAGAAAAGCGACATGACCAAATGCCTCCCAAAAATCCATGGAGATTAATGAGTATGGTCAATCATGCGCACACTGGCGCCATAGAGCTGCTTGATGATTTCTCCGCTGACGGCCGCTGTCTCATGGCAGATTAAAGTCTGGTTGAGGCAAGCAACCCGATTGACATAATGGGAAATAAAACCGATATCATGAGAAACAACGACAATAGTCATCTGCTGATTAAGTTGCCTAAGCAAGTGAAAGAAATTCTCTTCTAGGCGCAGATCCACATGGGCGGTCGGCTCATCCAGGATCAAAATTTCAGGTTCCATAGCCAAAGCCCGTGCAATCAATACCCGCTGGCGCTGCCCCCCAGAGAGGGCGGCTAAAGGGCGGGTGCTAAACTCCAGAATTTCCACCTGCTCCATGGCGCGCCGGGCAAAGGCTCGATCCTCTCGCGTATAGCCACCAATAACCCGGGTTTTACCTAATCGCCCCTGGAGGACAGCTGCCTCTACTGAAATCGGAAAATCTTCAGGAAAAGCGGTATGCTGGGGCACGTAACCCATTGCCGCCCGTCCCTGCTCAGGCGGCAAGCCTAGCACGGAAACGTGGCCGGATAGGGGTCTCAACAATCCTAGAATTATTTTAAGCAGGGTACTCTTCCCCCCTCCATTAGGACCCACCAGCCCTAAGAACTCGCCCCGATACACCTCAAGGTTAATACGCTCCAGCACCCTAGGGCCAGAATAAGAAAAGCAAACATCTTTAATCGAGACGACTAGCTCCTGTTTCACCGGAGTACCTTTGCCAACACGGTGGCCACATGACGCAGGTTGCGCCCATAATCTTCTGCCAAGGGATCGAGAACGATAACTTCGGCGCCAATAGCGCGGGCAATCAGCTCCGCATTGCTTCGGCTTGATTGCTTCTGTACGAAAATAGCCCGAAACTCTTCCTGGCGGCCCTGTTCAATCAGCGCGGCTAAAGACTTGGCGCCAGGTTCCTTACCTGCCCGCTCGATAGGAATTTCTTCTAACCCATACGTACGGGCAAAATAACGCCAAGCCGGATGAAAAACCATAAAACGGCGATGAGTAATCCCAGCTAGGGTTTGACGGATATACTGATCGAGCTGATTAAGATCCTGAATAAACGCTTGGTAGTTTTTCTCAAATTGGCTACTAGAAACTGGATGTGCGGCAATCAGCGCATTTCGAATATGGGCCGCCATAATTTTTACTAAAGGGGGACTCGTCCAAATATGGGGATCGGCCATCCCATGTTGATCTCCTGCTTCCAAGGCGGGATGGCCCTTCCTCACTGGCAATAAAGAAATACCCCGCCGGCAATCCACCACCTCCATCCTCGGATTAGCAGCAATAATTCGCTCTAGCCAGATATTCTCAAAGGGGATGCCAATACGAAAATAAAGCTTAGCTTGAGCTAGTTTTGCCATCTGCCGGGGAGTAGGTTCGTAAGTCTCAGGGCTCTGGCCTTGCCTCACCATTACCGAAACCTGTACCTGGCGACCACCAATTCGCTCTACAAAATACTTTTGAGGCAAAATACTAACAAAGACAGGAAGAGGGTCCGCAGTATAAGCACAAGGACTCCAGCATCCTATCCAGGCTGCCAGTAAACTCGCAAGATAAGACCGGGGGCTCCCGTTACCGAATTTCATCACCCTCGCCCTGCCGGGCTTCTAATCCCCACTACACTGAGGGCATAATCCCCTAATTTCTACAGTCTGACGATCCACTCGAAAACCTAAATATTTCGCTTCCCTAGTAATAATCCCGGTAATCTCAGGCGCGTCCAATTCAGCTACGGTACCGCACCGTCGGCATAACAAAAATTGTCCAATGTGAAGCCGATCCGGATCGCCGCAGCCTACATAAGCATTGAGGGTTTCCACCCGGTGAATCAAACCTGTCTGGAGCAGAAAATCCAGGGCTCTATACACAGTGGGAGGAGCAGCGGCCTGATGCTCCTGGCGCAGCTGTTCGAGAATATCGTACGCCTTAGCTGGCTCGTGGCGATCCCATATTAATTCTAAAACCCGGCGCCGCAGCTTGGTCAGCCGCAATCCTCGGCTAGCACAGGTTTTTTCCGCTACAGCCAGCGCATTCCGGATACAACGCCAGTGATCGTGGCTAGGCCCCTTAAAGGGGACTAGGATATTAGTATGGGACATTAAAAACCCCGATTACGCCTAGCAACGTAACTTTATAACATAATTTTTAGAGTTAGGGAAAATGTACGCGGAAAGGAAAAAAATCAGCGGGCACCGCAGCGCCCAGGGCTGCCTCTAAAAATACTTCAACTACAGGGGACTAACTGCTGCTGCCACTTTGGCAAGCTAGCCTAAGCTCGCCTCCAACTACCTCGACCGCCACATGCCCCTCCTTGGCCAACTTACCAAATAATAACTCTTCCGCTAGAGGTCTTTTAATTCTTTCCTGTATGAGGCGCGCCATAGGGCGGGCGCCCATTTTCTCATCATAGCCATGTTTGGCAAGCCAAGCCCGAGCCGTTTCGCTTACCTCAAGGGTCACATTTTTATCTTGCAGGAGAAACTCCAATTCAAATATAAACTTATCTACAACTCTGCTAATGGCGGGCGCATCCAGGGACTGAAACTGGATAATGTCATCCAATCGGTTGCGAAACTCAGGGCTAAATGTCCGCCGGATCACTTCCATGGCATCACTAGAATGGTCTTGCAGCGTAAAGCCTATGGAAGTCCGGCTAATCTCCTGCGCCCCGGCGTTGGAAGTCATGATCAGAATAACATTACGAAAGTCCGCCTTGCGCCCGTTATTATCCGTCAGCGTGCCATGGTCCATCACTTGCAGCAGCAAATTAAACACATCTGGATGCGCCTTTTCGATTTCATCAAGCAGCAAAACCGCATGAGGATTCTTGCAAATAGCCTCCGTCAGCAACCCTCCTTGATCGTAGCCTACATAGCCCGGCGGCGCCCCGATAAGGCGGGATACCGTATGACGCTCCATATATTCAGACATATCAAAACGGATGAGCTCAATACCCAGAATATGGGCCAATTGGCGAGTCACTTCCGTCTTGCCAACACCGGTTGGACCGGAAAACAAGAAAGATCCCACCGGCCGGTCAGTATCTCCTAACCCCGAGCGGGACATTTTGATGGCTGCACCCAGCGCCTCAATAGCTTTATCCTGCCCAAAAATAACGCGCTTGAGATTAGCTTCCAGCTTAGCCAGACTTTCCTTATCGGAAGCGGAGACGTGCTTAGGCGGAATACGGGCCATCTTAGCGACTACCGTTTGCACATCCTGCACTCCAATGACCTTTTTGCGCCTGGAAGGTGTAAGTAACTGCTGGCTGGCGCCACATTCATCAAGCACATCAATGGCCTTGTCCGGAAGGTGGCGATCATTAATATAACGGGCTGAAAGTTCAGCAGCCGTCCGCAATGCAGCCTGGGAAAAACGGAGTTTATGATGTGCTTCCAAGCGTGGTTTCAGTCCACGCAAAATCTGTACTGTTTCCTCTACCGAAGGCTCGGGGATATCAATTTTCTGAAATCGGCGTGCTAAAGCCCGATCCTTCTCAAAAATATTCCGGTATTCTTGATAGGTGGTGGAGCCAATACATTTTAATTCACCAGAAGCCAACGCGGGCTTAATAAGATTAGAAGCATCCATCACCCCGCCAGAAGCCGAACCCGCCCCAATCACAGTATGAATCTCGTCGATAAAGAGGATAGCGGATTTTTCTTTTTTCAGCTGGGACAAAATTCCTTTTAAACGCTTTTCAAAATCCCCCCGATACTTAGTGCCAGCCAATAACGTCCCCATATCCAGGCTGTAAATGGTGCAGTCCCGTAAAATATCGGGAATATCCCCTTCGGAGATTTTCCAGGCCAGCCCCTCGGCCAAGGCTGTTTTACCTACTCCAGCCTCACCGACAAACAAAGGATTGTTCTTACGCCGGCGACACAAAATCTGGATTGTCCGCTCCAATTCCAGGCTGCGCCCAATCAAAGGGTCAATTCTTCCCTGCGCCGCTAGCCGGTTAAGATTGGTGGCATAAGTCTCTAGCGGGTTTTGCCCAGAGGTTTCAGCACCGGCGGTCTCCGCCTCTTCCGGAGCGCCAGCCGAATCCCCACCGCTGCCTTGGGGATCAACCTTACTGATACCATGGGAAATGTAATTGACGATATCCAAACGAGTCATATGCTGGCGCTTTAGAAAATAAACGGCTTGGGACTGCTGCTCCCCATAAATAGCAACCAAAACATTAGCGCCGGTAACTTCCTTTTGCCCCGATGACTGAACCTGGAGTACCGCCCGTTGCAACACCCTTTGAAAACCAAGGGTTGGCTGAGTGTCCCGCCCATCCTCGGTCGATAATAGGGGTGTGGTTTCATTTAGAAAAACCGTGATTTCTTGTTTTAATTGCTCCAGATTGGCACCACAGGCGCGTAATACAGCAGCTGCTGCCGGATTATCCAGCATGGCAAACAAGAGGTGCTCTACAGTGAGAAATTCATGCATTCTCTCCCGTGCATCTTTAAAGGCATGGTTCAGGCTTGTTTCTAGGTCCCTGCTTAACATGGCCAATCACCTCTCTTCAGGCGGGCTATACCGACAAATAAAAAAATCATCAAAAACCCTATATCTTCATTATAGGACGCTACCGCAGCCCGCTGTGAGCCGCAATACCCTGCCTATGAATAGGCGGTTACCAATTCTATGTTTTACGCCCTTTCTAAAACACACTTTAGCGGATGTTGGTGATTCATAGAATACTCATTTACCTGAGATGCCTTTGTTTCCGCAATCTCATAGGTAAAAACCCCACAGATTCCCTTCCCTTCGGTATGAACCTGCCACATAACACGCGTGGCCTTTTCTCTATCCATAGCAAAGAAAGCTTGTAATACCTTAACAACAAATTCCATCGGCGTGTAATCATCATTAAGCATCACCACTTTATACAGAGGTGGCCGCTTGAGCTTTGGCTTTGCCGTATCTACGGCAAAGCCGCCTTCATTATCTTCATCCAGATTTATCTTACCCATAAAGTAACCCCGATTCCTCCTAACCATCTTTTTCGATTGAAGAGAAAATCGGTACTGCAATAATTATAGAATCCTAATTTGTATAATAAATAGGCTATTGCGCCGATTTCAAGGGAGGAAAACGCGTCAGTGCCTACGCGAAGCACTCCGCCCACTATCCGCCCCTAGGTGACAAACAACCAACTATCCTTCCTCCGAGGTATGAGGGACAACCTCCTGCACCTTTGTTTGCAATTCCCCGCTTTCAAATAATTCCAGGATAATGTCACATCCTCCCACCAACTCACCATTAATATACAGCTGAGGAAAGGTCGGCCAGTTTGAATATTGAGGCAGAAGAGCACGGACTTCTGGATTGGCAAGCACATCAACATAGGCAAATTCCGTACCACAAGCCTGTAGTGCCTGAACTGTCCGACCAGAAAAGCCACACTGAGGAAATTGAGGCGAGCCTTTCATAAATAAAATTATCGAATTAGATTCGACGGCCTGCTTAATCTGTTCCATGGTATCCATAACGCACTGCTCCAAAATATCATGCATTTTAAATTAAGTTTGACTAACCTTAGTCATAGCGCAAAGGTTTCTTCCCCTCTAGCCTACTTATTAAGAAGCTGAGCTGCAACGCTTTGCTTGCTAAAACCCGATATCAACCTTATAGGGTCTCGCCGGCATTCATAGCAGCCTATTAAAACCTAAATCGCGCTAGCTGCTGCCCTTGCAATCACTGCCTAGGCCCACTTAGACTACTCTTAAATATTGTTAATAAGTATTCTATTTATACCATATCTAACCCACGATACGACAAAGGAGATTAAACATGACTCATCGTTTACCAGAACTCCCTTACGCCCTGAACGCCCTAGAGCCCCATATTTCCCAGGAGACGCTCGAATACCATTATGGCAAGCATCACCAAACCTATGTGGATAAACTCAATGGACTTGTCCCTGGAACGGAATTTGAGAACGCCTCCCTAGAAGAAATCATTACCAAGGCTTCCGGTACGCTCTTCAATAATGGCGCGCAAGTATGGAATCACACCTTTTATTGGAATTGCCTAACGCCCCAGGGAGGCGGTGAACCCAGCGGCGCCTTATTAGAGGCTATAGAAAAAAATTTTGGTTCGTTTAGCGATTTTAAAGAAAAATTTAGCCAATCGGCCACCACTCTGTTTGGTTCGGGCTGGGCCTGGCTAGTCAAAAATTCCGATGGTTCCTTAGACATTGTAGGTACCAGCAACGCAGGTAACCCCCTGACCGAAGGTAAAACTCCTTTACTCACCTGCGATGTCTGGGAGCATGCATACTATATTGATTACCGTAACGCTCGGCCCAAATACCTGGAAGCCTTCTGGAAGCTGGCTAACTGGGATTTTGTTGCCAAGAATCTGGCGAACTAATCTGCTAAAGAGCTATCCACTAAACGGAGTAAACGCTCCTTCAACAACCCTCCTTCATCATCCAACCCAGCCTAGGGATGGACTTTTTCAGTCTCTTATGAATAAAATCCCTTTTTAATCCCTGGCAGCCCCTAAAAGGGGCTGCCTTTTTCATTCATAATTTAACGCTAATATACGCGCTGTAATGAACGAGCCGTTGATGTCTGCCTATGCCCGCCTGCCGATAGCCTTTGAACGGGGAGAAGGTGCTCGCCTGTGGGATACTGCTGGCAATGAATACCTGGATGCCCTGGCTGGCGTTGCGGTTTGCGGCCTAGGTCATGCCCACCCCGCCATTACCCAGACAATAAGAGAACAAGCAGGGCTTTTACTGCATACCTCTAATTTGTACCGTATTCCCTGGCAGGAAGCCTTGGCCACCCAGCTTAACACCCTAGCCGGAATGGAACGGGCCTTTTTTGCCAACTCCGGCGCTGAAGCCAATGAAGCCGCCCTCAAAATAGCGCGCCGCTACGGGCACAGACGAGGAATTGACTCTCCAAAGATTATCGTGATGACGGGCAGCTTCCATGGGCGTACTCTCGCAACTTTGAGCGCAACCGGAAATAGCAAGATTCACGCTGGCTTTGAACCCTTAGTTCAGAATTTTATCCGGGTCCCTTATAATGATGTGTCCGCCCTAGAGCAACTCCCTGGGCAGCTCCGCCAAGACGTCGTTGCTGTCCTGCTGGAACCCATTCAAGGGGAAGGGGGCATCGTGGTTCCAGACGACACCTACCTCGATCAGATCCGGACAATCTGCGATACTCAGGATTGGTTACTGATGCTTGATGAAGTCCAAACCGGGCTTTGCCGTACCGGCCGTTGGTTCGCTTTCCAGCACAGCCAGTCACAGCCAGATGTCATAACCCTGGCTAAAAGCCTAGGTAATGGTATTCCCATTGGAGTTTGTCTTGCCCGGGGTGAAGCCGCCCAGGTAATACAACCCGGCAGCCATGGCTCCACCTGTGGCGGTAACCCCCTAGCCTGCCGAACTGCCTTGACAGTATTAGAAACTCTCGAGCAGCAGGATCTATCCGCCCGAGCAGAACAATTAGGCCAGAGAATGCTAGAAGCGTTTCGGGAAACACTCCGCGATTTGCCGGAGATCCAGGCTATCCGGGGGAAAGGTTTAATGTTAGGCATTATGCTCGATCGGCCCTGCGGTAAGCTAATGCAAGCGGCCTTAGCAGAAAGGCTGCTAATTAATGTCACGGCTGGTAATGTCATCCGTTTGCTTCCCCCTTTAATTATTAGCGATAAGGAAGCCGATATCATTATTACGAAAATCGACAAACTGATCAGAGCGTTTCTTAAAAACGGATAGCTGGGAAGATGGAAATGACAGTACCGCATTTTTTGACCTTATTCGACCTGCCAGCCGATGAAATCAGGCAATTAGTGCGCCGAGCTATTGATCTCAAGGCATTGCAGCGGCAAGGAAAAATCTATGAGCCACTAAAAAACCAAGTATTGGGGATGTTATTTGAGAAATCTTCTACCCGCACCCGTGTTTCCTTTGAGGTGGGCATGATCCAACTAGGCGGCAATGCGGTTTTCCTTTCACCTCGAGATACCCAATTAGGACGGGGAGAACCGTTAGAGGATACTGCTCGGGTTCTCTCCCGGATGGTGGACTGTCTAATGGTCCGCACCTTTTCCCACTCCATGCTGGAACATTTCTCCGCCTACTCTCAGGTACCCGTAATCAATGCCCTGACGGACAGCTATCACCCTTGCCAATTGCTGGCAGATATCCAAACCTACTTCGAACATCGGGGAGATATTCAGGGTCGGACTGTAGCTTGGATAGGAGACGGCAATAATATGTGCCAATCCTATATTAATGCGGCCTGCCAATTCGATTTTCAGCTACATATTGCCACGCCAGCGGGCTATGGGCCTGATCCTGCTATTTTACAAATGGCTAGGGAGCGAGTACAAATCATAGCAGAACCGCGGGAGGCGGTTAGAGGGGCTGATCTAGTCGTTACCGACGTTTGGACCAGCATGGGGCAAGAAAAAGAAAAACACCGCCGACTTCAAGATCTTGCTGATTACCAAGTCAATGGCGAGCTAATGTCCCTGGCCAAACGGGATGCGCTTTTCATGCACTGTCTCCCCGCTCACCGGGGTGAGGAAGTCAGCGCGGAAGTCATTGATGGTCCCCAAAGCGTAGTCTGGGATGAAGCTGAAAACCGCCTCCATGCCCAAAAGGCTTTATTGGAAAAACTACTCATAGGCGGGCCATTATAAGTATCGCAGAATCCTTTTGCTATACCGGACTTACAAAATTGGCTATTTATAGCTCTGCAACCAATGGGTCAAATGCTGTAAACGGGCTGGGGTGCCAATATCGCGCCACTGCCCCCGATAATACTCTCCCGTCACCCGGCCCCGGGCCATCGCTTCCCGCAGTAAAGGAGCTAAGGGAAACCGGCCAGGACGGCATTGGGCAAACAATTCCGGGCGGTAAACCCCCATGCCACTAAACGTTAGCTTATTGGCGCCCACGGCAGCTATTCGTTCTCCCTGCAAGGAAAAATCCCCCCGGGGAGAGTAAGGCGGATTATCCACCAAAATTAGGTGAGCCAAGTCTATCGGTACCTGCCGCCGCACTCTAGTGAAAGGATAGTCCGTCCAAATATCGCCATTGACAGCTAGAAAAGGCTCCTTCCCAAGCAAGGGAATCGCCTGGAAAATGCCGCCTCCTGTTTCCAACCCCTGGCCTCCTTCCGGAGAATAACGGATTTGAACGCCGTAGCGCTCGCCATTCCCTAATGCTTGCTCTATCTGCCGGCCAAAATAGGCATGATTAATCACGAGATCAATAAACCCAGCCGCTGCCAAGGACTCAATGAGATATTCGATCAAGCGTTTAGAACCGGCCCAAAGCAAGGGTTTAGGAGTATTATCGGTCAGCGGCCGCATTCGCTCCCCGCGGCCAGCGGCTAGAATCATAGCCTTCATGGTGAGTTCACTTCACTGATTCGAGAAATCCCTTAACACCCCGTCCAATTCAGCGAGTTCCCCATACCGGCGGGCTACAGTGCGGATATAACCCAAAGTCCGGGGAATATCCTTAAGATAGCCTGACTTTTTATCCCGGACATTCAAACGGGCAAAGATCCCGCTTGCCTTTAAATGGCGCTGCACCCCCATCCAGTCGAACCAACGCAGAAACTCTGCTTCGCTAGCTCCTACCGGAATGCCTGCCCGGGCAGCTTGCCGCCGATAATCATAGAGCCAAACGAGAACCCTATCTTGGGGCCAGGCAATATAGCAGTCCCGCAATAAAGACACTAAATCATAGGTTACCGGACCCTTCACCGCATCCTGGAAATCTAAAACCCCCGGATTAGCTTGCTCTGTCATCATGAGGTTGCGAGAATGGTAATCTCGGTGTACCGGCACCTGGGGTTGCGCTAGGGCGGAGGCGGCGAGCCGTTCAAATACTTTCTCTAAGGTCGTCCCCACCTCGATTCCTAAGTGCCGCTCCAAATACCATTCCTGGAATAATCCCATCTCTTTCAGCAGTAAATCCTGGTCATAGGGGGGTAAATGCAGTCCTTGGGCATTCTCCCCTCCCTGAAGCAACCGCAGAGCCACTAAGGCATCCCTGTAGAGCGTTGAGGCATTACGGGCGTTCAAGACTCTTAGATATTGATGCTCCCCCAAATCGGTAAGCAGCAAAAAGCCCCGCTCTAAATCCTGCTCCAGCACTTCCGGCACATTCAGCCCCAAGCCGCGAAACCCACGGGCAACATGGACAAAAGACCGGCAATCCTCCCGCTCCGGCGGAGCATCCATGACAATTAGACTCATCCCACGGTAATATACCCGAAAGTAGCGCCGAAAACTGGCATCCTCCGAGGCCGGTGCCAGGCGGTAGTTCATTAAGCCAAGCCCCCGCTCCAACCATTGCTGCAAGGCATCAAAGCGTGGATCGGACACCTTTTCCCTCTTTAATTTTAAAGTAGTTATTGACCCTAAAAGGGTCTAGCCGTAAAATTCAGGATTGATTTAGGGCGATTAGCTCAGCGGGAGAGCACTGCCTTCACACGGCAGGGGTCACTGGTTCAATCCCAGTATCGCCCACCAATAAAATTAATTATTTCCTCCCTGTATCCAGTCCCGCCTGTTTGAGGTGCTAGAGGGGGGGTGCATCCCCTAGCCCTACGCTACCCTCTTCCATTCACAGGTACTTAACTTCATTTTTCAGTTTCTGTTCAGCTTCAATGGTTATCCTGACGTCAAGCTGAAACGATAAGGAGTAAATAGTCATGAAAAGTGAATCCAACAACACCTTCGAATATGCAAATACTGACTCACCTGAGCACTCGAAATCACACGCTCCCAAAAAGCGTAAAGCTAGCGAATCACCGCTTAATTCCTTGTTCTTAGTCTTTTACATCATGCTAATTCTCATTCTAATAAGTCTAGCATAGCCTAACTTTTCACCTACTTCTCTTTAAACAAGCACGGGCACTTCATGATGGGGGTGCCCGTATGTATCGTTAACTTAGACTCCCAAATAAATTTTAGGATCGCCTTAGTTTGCGCCACCAAGAGCTAAAGCCATTTTTCCGCTTTCCTTCTGGCTGATTTTTTGGCGGTATTTCTGCTTCTACTTCTTTCTCCTCTATTTCTAGATTTTTCTCTGTCTCCTCGGAGATTTTTTCAAGGAAATCTTGAAACCATTTCTCACTTTTAACGTTATCCAGATCCTGATCTACTTTAAGATATTTTATTGAAGGAAGATTACCCGCTAGATGAGCTTGCTCTAAATATTTTTGGCATGCCTTTTGTTCCCTACGCAAACTATGAATACAAGCTAAATTATAGGCGCCCAATCCCGGCTCCAAGGCATCGGCGGCAGTAATTTTTTCTTTCGCTTCTTCATAAAAACTTTCGGCGCGCTTATCGGGTTTATTTCTAGCCTGCTCAATTAAGGCCGCCCCCCAATCGTTCATGATTTTAGCGTTATCCGGTTCAAGATTAAGCGCCTTTTCAAATTTTTCCCCTGCCGCCTGATAGAGCTCCTTGGCTTCTCTACCCTGCTTGCGCTGAGCCTGGTCATACAGCACTAAGCCCCAATAATGAAGAATTCCTCCATTATCAGAATCCAGCAAAGCAGCCGAAGATAATTTCTTATAAGCATTTTTAAAAAAATCGTCTGCTTTAGAATCCAGTGTTTCTCTCGCTTTTTGGGCTTGCAATTTTCCCCGAGCCAGTTCATTTCTGGCCAACCATCGCTTAATTTTTTTCATTTACAGCTTCCCATTAATATGATTAAAACTTATTTTTCTAATTCTCCTATACCAAAATATGCCCTTCGTACCAGTTACTAGCTGGAATATGGCGAGGATTTCCTCTAGATTCGTACCCTCTAACGGTCTTGGAATACAGCCATTTTATCCAATAACAAAGGGTAGTGTCTTCTTTTTCTCTAAAGGAGCAGGAACAAAAGGACATGTCCGCTTTTATTCCTGGATTTTTGACTGAGAAACAAGTCCCGATTCGAGTCGTCTTGCAGAAATGCTCGTAGTTACTAATAGTGACTATTTCGCCCCTTCCTTAGATTATTCCATAATCGCCGCAGCGATCCGCTCGAGTCCAGCCAACAATAGCTGGAAGCTAGCTGATTGATTACGTTCCTGAGTCAAATACATAGCCATGCGACGGGCACCCGATACTTTAATCCTGTAGCGGGGCGCTGTATAGCGTCAGTAATTCGGAATTCAGCCTGCCTGCTAATGCTACGCAACGCCTTGTTAGCAAAAGGCATCCGCCAGTTCTTCTGGCTCACCTAGCTACCAAGACTCAAACGCCTGACAAGCAATTCGGATCGATGTATCCGAGCGCTTACCCTCGGTGGACTTGACTTTCACTTTGCTCACCCCTAACACGCGCTGGCGCATCACTTCCAGCGTGTTGATAAGCTGCCAAGCGACCACCGTTCTCACGGAACTTCACCCTAATACCTTTTAGCCCACCCTTACCATAGCTCCCCAGCTCTCGAAACCCATCTACCATATCGAGCAACCGCCTGGAGCACATTCTGGCTAAGGACTTCCTTCAGGAAGCTGAGGACATCGAATAGCATTGACTTGCCCGAACCGTTGTCGCCGCCAACGATTGTAAGGGGAGGCAGTTTCGAAAGTTTAGCATTACGGAACAAGCAGTAGTTTTCAATCTCTAGTGCTTCGATCTGCATGCGCCGCTCCTTTTTAGATCATGGGGGCTAAACTGGCAGTGGCTCGGCTTCACCGTTTTCAGCACTCACTTCGAGAACGTACATGAGAAATAGCAGACGATTTTTCAAACAGCGAACCCTGGATCGGTTGTGCGGCGATTCCTAAAATTTTCCCTCAAGCCTTTAGGGAAATTCCAATTCTATCTCAATTATTCCAACATGCTCCAGACTGAGCTTAAGCAATAATGACGCTAAAGTTGGTATCATAATGCCAACCTCTGTTTGATCTATAATACTTTTGGATACTTAGAAATCACCCTAGTAATGGCTAATCGTTATAGAGAGGAAAAAAAGATGAAAAAATCCCTGAGATATTTTTGGATTTTCCTTCCCATTCTCGCAGTGGGTATAGTCGTGGCAAACAATCAATGGCTAAATTCAAGCACAATTACCCTTCCCAACGGCGAGAAAGTCAGCCCGGAAGAGCTACACACTCAGGCCGTTCTTGATATCATTGCCGCCCAGACCAATAAGACTCTGCCTAGAAAAGTTGACCAAAACACGGAGCTTCGCAATGTTGAGGGGCGAGAAGGAGAATTAGTTTATAAGTATATCAAAATACATGCTTCCTCGGATCAATTCGATAGCCAAAAATTTGTAGAAAAAATGAGCCGAAAAGCACTTGATTTGGCCTGCAATAGCTCTGATTTCAATATCTATCTAGCGAATGGAGTTAGCGCCCGCTACTCTTTCCATGACAAGAACCATCAGCCTATCGGTGAAGTGGTGGTCACCCCAAGTCAATGTGGTTATTAGGAGTTTTTGCCGCTGCAGTGCTCAATTAATTTTTCTTGGCCTTTTTCTCAGCAAAAGAGATTTAGCGATTTAACCAAATTACTGCGTAGCCCCAGTCGGCATCGGCGCAACTAAGAGCTGAGGATCAAGCCGGGTTTGAAAAAGATTGATCCGCCAATCCAGATGAGCGCCGGTAACCCGACCCGTAGCCCCAACTTCGGCAATGACTTCTCCTTGGGTTATTTGTTGGCCTTCTTTTACCAGGATTCGATGCAAATGCAAAAATGCGGATGAAAGCCCATATCCATGATCGAGAATAAGGGTTCCTCCCGAAAAAAACATACCAGAATGGACCAGGGTAACCAACCCATCCGCTGGGGCTCGCACGGGCGTTCCGATAGGCGCCGCGATATCAATTCCATAATGGGGTCGCCGAGGCTGTCCATTTAATATTCGCTGACTCCCATAAACGCCCGAAATGGTACCTTGCACGGGCCAGATAAATCCACTGAGAAAACCGGTGCGCGAATCATCGAGCTCCCGCGCCTTCCTGACCAGAGCAGCCTCTTGGCGAATACGCGCCAAATCCTCGGTGCGAGGAGTTACTTTTCGGGAGGGTAACCCTTCAATGCGCTGGATTTGATATTGGCGCTGGGCAACCTTAAGTTCTCGGGTTTCATAAGTGCCATCGGGGGTAACGAGCTTAAGAATCGACTCGGGCTTGGCATCGCGGCCAAAACCGATTAAAAACTTCCCGTCTTTGGAGACTCGCACCTGGCGCCCATCCAGGAATATTTGTGTTCCTGGTTCCGTTTGCCCAATGACCAAACTCCCTTGTTGCAAAATTCCCTTGAACTCCAGCGCTGGTTCTGCCCTCCATGCTGAGCTAAGGAATAGCCACCCAAACCCTAACAATCCCATCAACCCATGTATCATCAGCCTATTCCTTCCTCGTTTTATTATGGGCCTTTTTGCTTCTCAGGACTTAGATCGCCATTTGGCTATCTCAGGCACTTGATCAATACCGCCAGGGCAAAAGGGATGGCAGCGTAAAAGGCGCCTCAATCCTAACCAACCACCCCGAAATCCGCCATAACGCTGGATAGCCTCCTGAGTATATACTGAGCAGGAAGGATAATAGCGACAATGATTGCCCATGAAGGGGCTAAGGGCATAGCGGTAAAATATGATTAGAGACAGCAGAATATTTTTCATTTACCCATATCGCTCCATACTATAAATTTCTCATGCTTCTCCCTCTGGGAAACGGCCCTCTCTCCAGATGTTAAAATAACCAGAATCCAGTACAGTACTAACTAACAACCAGTAATTCTGATGCTTTTAATGTAACCTCCGAACCAAGAAAAAACGGCGAGGGGGCTTCTTCCCGATAGCTAAATAAAATTTCGACCCGTATACTTAAATTAGTCTATTTCCTCTACTGGCATGACTATAATATATACTGTATAAGTAGTTCTAATTATATAAAAAATGATCAGCTTTCCCCTAGAAGGCAGATCCTCTCTTCTGGGAATGGTGGAAGTTATCGAGACGGAAAGCTGGAACCGTGGTTCCCGGAGAATTACCCTTAAGAATGACAGCAACACAGCAAATATCCCAAAGAATTTCACTATCCCTCTACCAGAGGCACGGGAGAAAAACCCTGAGCAGCCTCCATAAACTACAAACTACGTTCCACTTGTATACTCTTTCTGTTTATGCGCCGAATAGTCTATAAATCAAGCCATCTAGACCAGTACGGCGGGATAATCTATCCATCTCAACGTCTTAATTGAAGCCAACTTTGTCGGAGAGGCACCCGTATGCAATTACCTATACAAATTAGCTTTCGCCATATGGAGCCGTCCCTAGCTGTAGAGGACAAAATTCGCAAAAAAGCCGCTAAATTAGAGCAATTTCACGATCGGATCATGGGCTGCCGAGTGGTAGTCGAAGCTCCCCACCAGCATCATCACCAGGGCAAACTTTACCATGTTCGTATCGACCTGACAGTGCCAGGAGGAGAATTGGTAGTCAGTCGCGAACATCATGGGAAGCAAGCTCATCAAGACGTATATGTTGCCATCCGAGACGCCTTTAATGCCGCGCAGCGCCAACTTGAAAGCCACATCCAACGGCAACGGGGCCATGTTAAATATCATGAGCCGCCACCCTCTGGCCGTATATCAGTGCTCGTCCCTGAACAAGACTACGGTAAAATTGAAACCATTGATGGCCGGGAAATTTATTTCCACAAGAATAGCATCCTGAATGGGGGATTTAAGGAGCTCAAAGTTGGCAATGAGGTACATTTCATTGAAGAAGAGGGAGATTTAGGTCCTCAGGCAAGTACTGTCCATATTAAGAACTAAAGTCTACACCTAGGACGGCGTTACGATTTATGATAAAAACGCCGTCCTTCCCTAAATCTACCCAGCGCTTTGCGATACCCTTCTTTTCCTTAGCCAAAATAGATAAGTATTTACCTTTGAGGGAGATAAGCTAATTTTCTTATTCCCCGCTGGGATTTTTCCTCCTGGTGGCCGTTCCTTATCTCATGAATATAGTGCTGACACATCAATTCAGCTTCGCGCCTGGTATCAAAAGGACCCTTTTGACCTTCACGAGTAAGGAAATACCATCCTCTTTGTGCAACGCAGCGGAATCGAGTCTGTTTTCTAACCATGGCAACACCTTTAAGCAACAGTAAGTCACTTTAAAATAACAATAATACGCCGCAAAAGTGACGGGTTTTTAAAATGAAGTAGAATGATTGAAATGCGAACCATCAGCCCAAAAAAATTGGCGATAACCAACCAGCCCTCCTGATTAATGCTCATGCACTAAGCTATTAACTTAAATAGATAGTATAGATTCCGCGGAAAAACAAGGAAGAATGCTAGTGGGACGAAAAGCTGGCGGGGCAGCTTAGGAACGTACAGCTGGATCGCTTGCTGATCTTTCAAATTCGAATAGAATTAAAACCTGGCACCTGAGGGTGAGGGTGGGATACCCTGGGATTTGGTTTTTTGTTTCGAACTAACCATATTGTATTCATTCCCACCACGGCTGCCGCATTCAGTTCTTCCTCTGTATCAGACAGAAAAAGAATATCTTCGGATGGAACTCCAATGGCATCAATAATGCACCGGTGCCTGAATCCCGCCAGGCCCGCAAATTGGGGCCAGCATCCGGGTAAATATGCCCGGTAAAATCGCTACGCTGGTAACCCGCCTCCCACAACAGCCCTTGCAGAGATTTCAGCGCTGTCACCTTGGCGTCCACATCCATCCAGGCAAGCAGTTGACTAACAATTCCCGGCTGATCCAGCTTCTTATCCGGAACCGCCATCTGCACCTCCCTAAGCAAGGAGGCTACTACCGGATCTTCCGCTTGCTGCCTTACGAAATCGGCCACCCGCTCCCGCGCATAGAGAAATAGAACATCTTTTACAAAGGTAGAGAGGTGGTGGTTCCCTCGATATCGGTAATAACCGCTTGGATCATGATTTACTGGGCGAGGCGGGGAAAATAGTCGGCAATATTATTGCCAGTAAAATTGGCGACCCACCTCTCTGGCGTGGTAAAGAAGCGAATGCATGTCAGGCTTGGATTCTCGCCTCTATCAAACCAGTGGGGCAAACCCGCGGGCACACTCAGAAAATCCTCTTGCTCTCATATAGTAAGGCATACACCTTGCCCTGAACATGAAGATAAAATTACCCTTTTCCCGCCACAAAGAAACACGCCTCAAAGTTGCTGTGAGTGTGTTCACTCAGAAATTTTTCCCACGGCGCTTGCTTTTCTGGATGATCGGGCTTAACGCTAATGACATCTACCGACTTAAATCCATATTCTTGGCAGAGCTGGTCCACAGAAACCCGATAGGCCGACAGAATTTCCTCTTGGGGAGCCCCGACGATAAAGGCTTTTGCGCTTCCCATCGTTGAAAACGCACTCCAATTCCCTCCATAATTCCCTCCATGAATTATGATTTCTTTGCCCACCAAGCCAAAGGACAAAATCCCCTCTCCATCCACCAGGAGTACATCGGAATACCCTAAAAGGGCTTTACCTCCCCCCGTCTGGACGACGAAAATCTATCTCTGGGGTAAAAAAATCAGACTGTCGGGATAAGGCTGAGGTAATGGCTTGCCATTCCTCCAGAAGGCCCCCATACACCTCATTACTTTCCGCTTCATCTTGAGCTTCTGGATGTTCTGCGAGCAGCTGCAAATGATGCACAATCGCACGGGCGATATGCGGGCAGGGACGGGTCATAAATCGAGTCATCAAATAGCAGATCGTGGCTTCCAATCCATAAAAAGCAACCTGGGGATGGATTGCCTTTTTCAAGGGCATCTCATCAGGCATTGGGTTAAACATATTTGCTCTCCTTAGGCACTGCCTTTTGGTCTGATTAATGATAGTTAATATATACTATAATGCAAATATTAATAATAATAATTACCAATATTGATTGCCAAAAACACATTTCTCCATCATGGAGTTCTACCCGTTATAATAGGCGTTTTTGAAACCGCCATGACTGTTTCTTAGGAGTCATGGTGAGATGGGTTTTTAAAATCCGGAAAGGAAATCGATCATGAGACCAAGCGGCCGCGCTCCACACGAATTACGTCCTATCCACTTTACCCGCCACTACACTCGCTATGCCGAAGGTTCAGTATTGGTGGAATTTGGCAATACCCGAGTCATCTGTAACGCTTCGGTCGAAGATCGGATTCCCCGATTTCTAAAAGGCACGGGGCGAGGCTGGATTACCGCTGAATATGGAATGCTACCCCGCTCCACCCATAACCGGATGGGGCGGGAAGCGGCCCAAGGGCGCCAAGGAGGGCGTACCCTAGAAATCCAGCGCTTTATTGGGCGCGCTTTGCGGGCAGTGGTGGATCTGGCTGCCCTGGGCGAGGTCACTGTTACCCTCGACTGCGATGTCATTCAGGCAGATGGCGGCACCCGGACCGCCGCCATCACAGGCAGCTATGTAGCTCTGGTAGATGCGATCAACAACCGCCTTAAAAAAAGGATCATTACCCATAGCCCTATTCATGGCCAGCTCGCATCGATATCAGTAGGTATTTACGAAGGAACACCCGTGCTAGATCTGGATTACCGGGAAGATTCCACCGCAGAAACCGACATGAATGTGGTCATGAATGAAGCAGGAGCATTTATTGAAATACAGGGAACCGCTGAAGGCCATGCTTTTCGGATGAATGAATTACAAGCCATGCTGGATTTAGCGAAAAGCGGTATTAATACTTTGCTTGCTCAACAGACGGAAGTCTTGGCCAAGAATTAAAGTCATGACCTCATCAAAAATCGTTTTGGCCAGTCATAATCAAGGTAAGTTACGGGAAATGAGCGAGATTTTAAATGAGCTTAGGATAGAGGTCATCTCCCAGTCTGCATTCGGTGTGCCTGATGCTATGGAAACCGGTCTTAGTTTTGTCGAAAATGCCCTTCTTAAGGCACGCAATGCGGCCCAACATACCGGATTTGCGGCCATTGCTGACGACTCTGGCCTGGAAGTAGATGCCCTCGGTGGGCAACCAGGAATCCATTCGGCCCGCTACGCGGGTCCGAAGGCCACCGATCAAGAAAATCTGGAAAAACTACTAGAAAGCCTGAAAGAAGCGCCAGAACAGCAATTCCGTGCCCGTTATCAGTGCGTCATCGTTCATATGCACCACTGGCGAGACCCCACGCCGCTCATCTGCCAAGGAACATGGGAAGGAGAGATTCTTCTCGTTCCCCAGGGCAATGGCGGGTTTGGGTATGACCCGATTTTTTATCTGCCAGAACACCACTGTACCGTGGCGGAGCTGCCGCCTGCGGAAAAGAATCGCCTAAGCCACCGGGGCAAAGCCTTAAGAGCCCTCCTCAACCTTCTCCGTGAGGAAGGTTAAGCGGCTAAGCGCAACCACTCACTTTCTTCACTACTGCCTAAAGCAAACCCGTCTAACCATGTTTCAATTCCATGCTTTACCTCCGCTTGCGCTGTATATCCATTTTCCCTGGTGTGTCCGCAAGTGTCCCTACTGCGATTTTAACTCCCATTCCTTGCCAGAAAAATTTCCGGAAACCGCCTATATCGACGCTCTAGTTCGGGATCTGGAACAGGATTTGCCTAGAGTCTGGGGCCGTCGCATCCACAGTATCTTTATGGGCGGCGGAACACCTAGCCTTTTTTCTGCGGAAAGCCTCGATCGGCTACTCTCCGCTATACGCGCCCGCCTCCCTTGGTCCCCCCAAATAGAGATTACTCTGGAAGCCAACCCTGGAACTGTAGAACAGGGGCGTTTCACCGAATTCCATCATATCGGCATCAACCGCCTCTCCCTGGGTGTCCAAAGTTTTAACGATGAAGCGCTTAAGCACCTGGGACGAATCCACTCTTCCCAGGAATCCTGTCAAGCGATAGCAGCGGCCCATACCGCCGGGTTTAATAATATTAACTTGGATCTTATGTTCGGCCTTCCTGGGCAAACTGAAACCCAGGCCCTTGCTGATGTGGCCATGGCCATTAGTCTCGCCCCCCACCATATTTCCTATTATCAGCTTACCCTTGAGCCTAATACCTACTTTTATCGCTATCCTCCATCCCTGCCCCATGAAGAAGCAATTAATAGCTGGCAAACAGATTGCCAAGTCCGCTTAGCCCAGGCGGGATATCACCGCTATGAGGTGTCTGCTTTTGCCAAAAGCGATCGGCAATGCCAGCATAACTTGAATTATTGGCGATTTGGGGATTACCTTGGGATCGGTGCTGGTGCCCATGGAAAAATTTCCGATGCCATGGAAAACCACATTACTCGAATATGGAAAATAAAACATCCTACAAGCTACCTAGCCAAAGCAGGCACCCCGGAAGGCATAGGAGGAGAAACGAATCCCTCTCCCCAAGAGGCGGCCTTCGAATTTATGCTTAATGCCCTGCGCTTAAATGGAGGGATTCCCAGTCGTCTATTTCAAGAACGGGTGGGCCTTCCTATTAGTGTAGTGGAAAAAACATTACATCAAGCAGAGGCGTTGAAGCTGATAGAGTGGGATTTTCGGCATATCCGCCCGACGGAAAAAGGCTTCTCTTTGCTCAACGAGCTATTACAACTGTTTCTACCATAAGATACGCTTAGTCGTCTCCATTCTGCAAAAAACGAGTTAGATGGATCAGCTCCACCAGATTTCTGGCCGCCAGTTTCTCCATCACCCGGGAGCGATGGATCTCAACGGTTTTAGTACTGATTCCCAGCTCCATGGCCACCACTTTATTCGCTTTCCCCATCACGATAAGATCCATTACCTGGCGCTCGCGAGCGGTCAACTGGGTCATCCGATGAGCAATCTTCTCTCGCTGTTGCCTCCTTTCACGCTTCCTTCTATCCATATCAAGGCTGCTTTGAATTCGCTCTATCAGGATCTGATTATCGAAAGGTTTCACAAGAAAATCGACCGCCCCATCATGCAATGCACTCACCGCATCCGGTACACTCCCATGGGCGGAAATAAAAATAATGGGCAATAGGTTATTTTTTTTAGAAAGTAATTTCTGCAGCTGTAATCCGCTTATTTCAGGCATCCTGACATCAAGCACCAGGCAACCTGGCTGGCTGGGCTCCCATTTCTCCAAAAACTCCCCTGCCGAAGCATAAACTTTGACCTTAAACCCTGCTGATTCGATAACCCAGCGCAGAGAATCTCGCACCCCCTCATCATCATCATCAACAAATACAGTTGCTTGAGGAACTCCTTTCTCCATAATATTTTAACTGCCTAGTGGATGGCTAACGATCCCAAATGGGCAGGTAGGCAATCCAATGGTTAGCTCAGACCCCGCGCTTTCTTATTTTTATTTTAATTCTCTGTACTGCATTCAGCTTTTTTACTAGCTAAGCGTAGCGCCAACCAGGTGATAATTAGCAGCTTATCGCCTGGTTGGCAACAGGATTCACCAAAACCGACGATAAGCTAAATATTATTCTCTGAATATAGGAGGACAATATTCGGGCAAAAAGATACACTTAGTCAAGGCTATCGCCCATCAATGGGCACTAGCTAAAAGAACTAGGATAAAAAAAATAGTGCCTGGATCGAATGCCTGAAACTGCCACTACCCCCCTTGCCCATCGCCGCCAATACCTTGGATTTATCCTTGGTCCCTTAGTGATGATTTCTCTCCTAACGCTATCGCCCCCCACCGGCCTGGATATTGCCGCTTGGCAAACCGCCGCCATTACTTTGCTAATGGCTATCTGGTGGATTACAGAAGCCTTACCCATTCCCGTTACCGCCCTCCTGCCTCTGGTTCTTTTTCCTCTGCTCGGCATTGCCGATATCCAAGAAACGGCAATTCCTTATGCCAATCCACTTATCTTTTTGTTTATGGGAGGTTTCATCATTGCATTAGCAATAGAGCGCTGCGGCCTGCATCGGCGTCTTGCTTATTGTATTCTCAGCTGTATGGGGATCTCACCTGCAGCTACCCTGGGCGGCTTCATGGTTGTCAGCGCTTTTCTCAGTCTCTGGATTAGCAATACCGCCACCACCATGCTCATGCTGCCCATCGCCTGCTCCGTGATCGAAGGACTTCGAGGCACGAAAGCGGCTGCCCCCCTATCTTCTCCCTTTGCAGTAGCCCTGCTGCTAGGCATTGCCTACAGCGCCAGCATAGGAGGCTTGGGAACGCTGGTAGGGACGGTGCCGAACGCGTTACTAGCAGGCTTTGTCTTGGAAACCTACGGCTTTGAATTAGGGTTTGCAGAATGGATGCTGCTCGCCGCACCTTTTTTGTTGGTTCTCCTCGTCTTTGCCTGGTTCATGCTTACCCAAGTCGTATTTTCTGGTTTTCACAGGGAACATGGCGACCAGCGGGTCCCGATGCGCCAAGCTCTAAGGCAGCTTGGTCCTGTATCTCGGGCTGAACGAAGAGTCACCATGGTTTTTGCCTTAGTCGCTATACTTTGGTTGCTACGCCCCCTAATAGCAACCCTCGCACCTAACGTGGCTCTTAATGATCCAGGGATCGCTCTCTTTGGCGCCATGCTCCTGTTCCTTATTCCCCTCGATTGGCGGCGGGGGCGTTTTCTCATGGATTGGAAGACTGCGGAGCAATTGCCCTGGGGTACCTTATTACTATTTGGAGGAGGACTCAGTCTAGCTGCCAGTATCAACAATACGGGCCTTGCCAGCTGGCTTGGCGGAAACCTTACCCTACTCTCCGGCCTGCCCGCTTGGCTAATATTGCTGGGTATCGTAGCAGTCGTGATATTCCTTACTGAACTGACCAGTAATACGGCCACGACCTCCATATTTCTCCCTATCCTTGGCTCCGTCGCCTTAAGCTTAGGCCAGCCACCATTGCAACTCTTGATCCCTGTTACCCTAGCGGTCAGTTGCGCCTTTATGATGCCGGTAGCCACGCCCCCCAATGCCATTGTCTTTGGCACCGGCCTGGTGAGTATTCCCCAGATGGCACGGGCAGGATTTTACCTTAACTTAGCGAGTATGATAATCATCACCGGGGTTAGTTATTGGTGGGTACCCGTTCTCTTTACCTCCCCTTTACCCTAGGCCATGGCAGCAGACGGCAAACAACCTCCTCCATTAGCAGAGAAAAGATATACCTTACCTCCAGAGTGGGCGTCCCAAAGTGGAGTCATGCTTGCCTGGCCTACCGCGGAAAGCGATTGGGGACCTTGGCTTAAGGAAATCGAAACGGTGTACCTAAACATTGCCCGAGAAATTGCCCACCGGGAAAAATTGCTCGTTGTTTGCCACTGCCCGAATCACTTAGCTCAGGTAAAAAATCAGTTAGCACAGCAAAATATAAATCCGGCTTCCCTATCGCTGCATGTGGTCCCATTCAATGATACCTGGGTCCGAGACTATGGCCCTCTGGGTTGCCTGGGTTTGGAAGGGCAACTCCAACTGCTCGATTTTGTATTTAATGGCTGGGGCGGTAAATATGAGGCTAACCTGGATAATGAGGTGACTGCGCGGCTACATGGGCAAGGTGTTTTTGGTGCTGTTCCCTTAAAACGCTCGCAACTCACTCTCGAGGGAGGAAGCATCGAAGTTGATGGCGCAGGCAGCCTTCTTACCACTACGCGTTGTTTATTATCTGGGACCCGCAACCGCGGCCTTGGCCAAGCAGCCATAGAAACACAACTCAAGCAGTGGTTAGGGGTTGAGCGAATACTATGGCTGCGCCATGGCCAACTCAGCGGGGATGATACTGATGGTCATATTGATACCCTGGCCCGTTTTTGCAACCCCCAGACAATATGCTATGTAGCCTGTGATGATCCAAAGGATGAGCAGTACCTGGAACTGCAAACCATGGCGGAAGAGCTACGGCTTCTGCAAACCCTTGGAGGCATCCCCTACCGTTTAGTGCCTTTGCCCTGGCCGGCTCCTAAAGTTAGTGCCAACGGAGAGCGGCTACCGGCAAGCTACGCCAATTTTCTTATTATTAATGGAGCGGTATTGGCGCCGACCTATCGAGATTCCGCCGATACCCAAGCCCTCTCCATTCTCCAAACCTGTTTCCCGGATCGGCAAGTGGTTGGTATTGACTGTCTCCCGCTCATTCAGCAATATGGCAGCCTCCATTGCATTACCATGCAACTACCCGCAGGTATCCTATAACTCGGACACCCTATTGAACTCGGGATTTTTATATCGCTATCGGATATATGCCATTGAAAGTCGCCATCGTTCAACAAGTCTGTAGCCAGCAGCGTCAAGCAAATATCGGCCATAGCATCCGAGGGATTCGAGAGGCGGCGGCACAAGGCGCAAAGCTGATTCTATTGCCAGAACTCCATACCGGACCTTACTTTTGCCAGACCGAGAATACCCGGTATTTTGATCTGGCAGAGCCTATCCCTGGCCCTTCAACGGAAGTTTTTGGCGCTCTGGCTGCAGAGCTTGGGGTGGTCCTTGTCATTTCCCTATTCGAGCGCCGGGCACCGGGCATTTACCATAACACAGCGGTGGTTTTGGAGGCCGATGGCCGCATGGCGGGGCGTTATCGCAAGATGCACATTCCTGATGACCCCGGCTTTTATGAAAAATTTTATTTTACCCCTGGCGATCTAGGATTTACCCCCATTGACACTTCCGTTGGACGCCTTGGAGTCTTGGTTTGCTGGGATCAATGGTATCCCGAGGCGGCCCGGCTAATGGCCTTAGCTGGGGCGGAATTACTGCTTTACCCCAGTGCTATTGGCTGGGACTCGCACGATGATGAAGCAGAAAAATCCCGCCAGCAGGAAGCCTGGATCACGATACAACGGGGCCATGCCATTGCTAATAGCTTGCCTCTTCTCGCCAGCAACCGAATTGGCCTGGAGCCTGACCCCAGCCAACAGACGCCAGGCATCCAGTTTTGGGGCAGCAGTTTTATCGCCGGACCTCAAGGCGAGTTGCTCGCCGTGGGACCAAGGGATGAGGCGGTAGTATTAGTGGCAGAAATCGACTTCCAACGCACCGAAACCCTGCGCCGAATTTGGCCCTACCTGCGGGATCGCCGGATTGACGCCTATGAACCCCTTACCAAACGTTATCTTGAGTAACTGCACTCCGCCACTCGGACGGCGCTTCCCACTTCCTAGGCAACCACCGGCGACCTACCGGATTTACGTAAGCCTCCATGAGCACAGATAGCCCTTCCGCCTTCAACTTCAAAATTCCTTGGTGCTGAATGTTCAGCGCCGCGCCAATGTCCATCAGTGGTGTTGGTCAACAACTTGAAGTCCACATCGTCCCGGCGCGTCCGTTTCCTGAATACCCACCTCCCCCGCTTGAGTAAAAGTGCGGCGCTGTGGTCGCGGTCATACTTTACTTGCAGCGCAGGGGGGCGCCGCCCTTGAAACGCTCAAGGCATTACGTGAATGGGCAGACAACACCGGACTAGAACGGCTGCGCAGTTCCCCCTTGTATCTCCGCCCGCACATTGAACGGAGGGAAATTACGCGGATTTTTGCTAGGAAATTAGAGATCCCACAACCTAGCCTCAATAACGCTTTTCCCTTTCATAATCGATACTAGACTGCTTTGCTCAATAAATCACGCTATTATAATAGTCATAAGCGTGGTACATTTCGCAAACAGCCTTATAAGCCATTATCTCACCGAACTATGTTAAGCCGGTTATTGAGAGTAGAAAGCTTTAAACACCTATTGGAATCTGCCTCTAACGCTTTACTGATTTCGGATCACAAAGGCCAGATCGTTTTTTCCAATACTGCGCTGGAGAAATGCTTTGGCTATACTGGCAAAGAGCTGCTCGGGCTTACTATTGAGGATCTTATCCCCAAGCGTTTTCGACTACAGCATAAAACATATCACGCTGATTATATTGCCTCTTCCCACCTTCACGGCACCCATCAAGGGTTAAGCGATACCTTAAAGCCCCTGGGGCTACATAAAAATGGCACTGAATTTCCACTAGAGGTTAGCCTCATTCCCTTGGAAACCTCAACGGGCCTCTATGTACTTTCTATCATTCAGGATATCACCCCGCAGAGATCGGCTGAAGAAGCCCCGTCCCAATACCAAGCGCTGGCCTGGGAAAGCAAGGCCCGCTTACAAGCTATCTTGAATACAGCTACCGATGGCATCATCGTCATTGATGAAAACGGCATCATTGAAACATTCAACCCAGGGGCAGAGCGGCTATTCGGATACAAGGCGGCGGAAGCGATTGGTCAAAATATCCTTATTCTCATGCCCTCCCCCCATCGGGAACAGGGTACCGGATACATCGAGAGATACCTCCAAACGGGCCAAGGAGAATTTATAGGCGCCAGCCGCGAAACTACTGGAATGCGAAAAAATGGCTCCACTTTTCCCATTGACATCTCTATTTCCGAGATGCGCTTGGGAGAGCGCCGCTTGTTTACGGGGATAGTCCGCGACATTACCGAACGCCACCACTTCAAGGAATTAGAGGAGAAAAACGCCGAACTGGAACGCTTTATTTACACGGTCTCCCATGATCTTCGTAGTCCTTTAATCACTATTCAAGGCTTTTCAGGGATGCTGAAGCAAAGTTTTACCCAGCATAACCAAGAACAAATACTAGAAGACATTGGGCGTATTCAAGCAGCAGCGGGTAAAATGCAACTATTACTTGATGACTTGTTGGAACTCTCCCGTATTGGACGTTTGCTTAATAGGCCCGAAAAATTTTCCCTCAGCGATCTCGTCCATGAAGCTATTGAACTAGTCCAAGGCGCTATTACCAAGGGGGGCGTTCAAATCAAGGTTGCCCCAACTTTGCCTCATCTGTTTGGCGATCGCAGGCGGCTCCTGGAAGTTATGCAGAATCTCATTGAAAATGCCGTCAAGTTCATGGGCGATCAGAAAGCCCCGCGGATTGAAATCAATGCCTACGAAGAAGAAGGGAAATTGCTATGCTATGTGCGAGACAATGGCATGGGGATCAACCCCCGCTACCATGATAAAATTTTTAATTTATTTGACAGCCTTCATCAAAGTGTAGAAGGTACGGGAATTGGACTAGCCATTGTCAAGCGTATTATTGAAGTCCATAAAGGCCATGTCTGGGTTCAATCAGCAGGCGTGGTTGGCCAGGGAAGCACATTTTATTTTTCTCTTCCAAGAGCTCCCGATTAAATATGAAAGGAGAAATTTTAAATATCCTGCTGGTGGAAGATAATCCGGATCATGCAGAGCTTGTAATGCGCAGCTTCCAAGCGCATCGCGTCGCAAATTGTATCCATCACGTCATCCATGGAGAAGAAGCCCTCCAATACCTGTTTCGGCAAGACATCTATAGCGATCCAAGAACAAGCCCCCGCCCCCATGTTATCCTGCTAGACCTGCGCCTGCCCCGCATCGATGGTCTAGAAATACTAGAAATTATCCGCTCTTCTCCCGAGATTAAAAATATTCCCGTTGTGGTACTGACCACTTCTAAGGCGGAACAGGATGTGGCCAAGGCTTATAGCAAACATATTAATAGTTATCTAGTCAAGCCTGTTGATTTTGAAGGCTTCAATCGGATGATGGAAGATTTGGGATTCTATTGGTTAGCTTGGAATCATTATCCCTGGTCTGAATAGTACGCGACTTGACCACTCCAAAACAAAAATCTTCCTCTCTAAAGCCCATTCACCTTCTGCTAGTCGAAGATGAGGAGAGCCACGCGGTACTTATCCAACGGGTGCTACAGAAACACCCAAGCAGGCAACCCTTTCATGTAACAATTGCAGGCAGCCTCCAGGAAGCTCGTGAGCACCTCCGTACGGCTGTCCCCGATCTTGCCATTATCGATATCCGCTTACCGGATGGCAGCGGCATTGATCTTCTGACAGCAGAAACCGGCGTTCCCTCTTTTCCTATCATCGTGACGACCAGTTACGGGGATGAGAAAATAGCGGTAAAAGCCATGAAAGCGGGAGCACTAGACTATGTTGTAAAATCCGAAGCCGCTTTCAACGACCTATCCCATGTGGTTGAACGCGCCCTACGGCAATGGCATGAAATGTCCGAACGCAAGCGGGCCGAAAAAGAACTAGAGAATCAGGCCAAACAGCTCATGGCGCTGTCCCATATCAGTCACCAGGTACTCTCTGGAAAGGAAATTAATGCGCTGATGAGAGAAGCCGTCAGCCTGATCGGCCGCACCCTTAAAATCATCAAATGCGCCAAGATTCTAGAGCTGCTTCCCGATCATAAAACCTTGTTGCTACGAGCCGCCACGGGCAGATGGAGTTCTCTAGTTGGCCAAACCACTGCTGTCTCTGATCAAGACCCCCTGATCAATCACGTTTTAGCTTCTGACGAAGTAGTTTTTGTCGAAGATTTACGCACCGATGAGCGGTTCAGGGGATCGTTTCTATTCGAACAGTATGGGCACATTAGCGGGATTAGCTTCCCCCTCTCTGGCCAGGATGGTTGCCTAGGCATCTTGTGGGCTTGCTCGGACCAGCGCTGGATGCTGAGCAACAATGACATTAGCTTTCTACAGTCGCTAGCAAACACTTTGGCAGTCGCCATCGAGCGTAAGAAGGCAGCAGCGCGGATGCGTAAGCTGCAAAACGATTTACTCCACGCTAACCAATTCAGCACGCTTGGTGAATTTGGGTCTACGCTTGCTCATGAAGTCAACCAGCCCATCACTGCCGTTATTAATTACGTACGAGCTTGTCAGCAGATCATTATGGCGGGTAAAGAACCAACAACCCTCCAAACCATTCATGAACTCATGGATAAAACTGCCGGTGAAGCGGACCGGGCCGCTTCGATCATCCATCACCTTCGGGAATTCGCCCGAACTGGAGAGCTTTGCCGGACCTACGAAAGCCTTAACACCACGGTTCACGATGCCAGCCAGTTGGCTTTAGGGGAAGCGGCTGACGGTGATATCGCGGTTAATTTCGAACTTAGCCCTCGGTTACCCCCTCTTTACATTAATAAAATCCAAATTCAACAAGTTATATTTAATCTCGTTCGCAATGCGATTGAGGCACTTACAGAGACAGAAAGAAAAAGAATTACTATTAAAACAGCTTCAACCCGAAAACATACGGTTGAAGTCCAAGTTCAAGACACCGGCCCAGGCATTAACCCACTCTCCAAAGATAAAATTTTCAAACAGCGCTTCTCCACAAAAAATAAGGGGATGGGCTTGGGGCTTCCCATCAGCCATTCAATTATCAAGGCTCATTACGGAGATTTATGGTTCTCTGAGACACCTGGCGGTGGTGCTACTTTCCACTTTACTCTTCCTATTACCTAGTAATCATAACCGATGAATAGCTAATTATACCTCTATTAAAAATACTGACGTTTCCCAGTTGCACCAGACCAAGAAGCTAGCTTTCCAAATTATCTAAAATAGCCCCCTGAACCGACTCTAGGCTCGCTTCAACCGCTACCAGGGGCGCTTTGCTCTGGGCGATGGCGGTATCCGGATCCTTTAAACCGTGGCCAGTGAGGGTGCAAACGATTTTACTATCACTGGGTATTTTACCCGCTTCGATATCCCGTATCGCTCCAGCTAACCCAGCGGCCGAAGCGGGCTCGCAAAATACACCTTCTCTTTCCGCAAGTAATTTTTGAGCCGCCAGGATTTCTTCGTCGGTGCAGGCGCTAAACCAGCCCTGGGATTCCTCCTGTGCTTTCCATGCCTTGTCCCAACTTTGGGGATGGCCAATACGAATAGCGGTAGCAACCGTTTCCGGTTGGTCCACCATTTTACCCTCAAGAAAGGGAGCTGCCCCGCTGGCTTGATAACCGCACATGCGGGGCCGTGTATTGACGATCCCATGGGCATGATATTCACTGTAGCCCATCCAATGGGCAGTGATATTGCCTGCGTTGCCCACCGGTAAGCAATGGAAATCCGGGGCACATTCCAGCTCTTCGATGATCTCGAAGGCCGCCGTTTTTTGTCCCTGGATACGGTAAGGATTAATAGAGTTCACAATGGTCACGGGCGCTTTATTCGCCACTTCCTTGACTAATTGCATGCCTTTATCGAAGTTACCCTTGATTTGGATGACGATTGCTCCGTGCATCATAGCCTGAGCAAGCTTGCCATGGGCGATTTTACCTTCCGGGATAAGCACGAATGCAGTAATTCCCGCCCGTGCCGCATAGGCAGCCGCCGAGGCCGAAGTATTACCGGTGGAGGCGCAGATAATAGCCCGGCTACCCTCCTCGACGGCCTTCGTAACAGCCATAGTCATACCACGGTCTTTAAAAGAACTTGTCGGGTTTAGTCCTTCATACTTAATATAGATATCAACCTCCCGGCCCAACACTCGCGGAATATTATTCAGCCTAATAAGGGGAGTATTTCCCTCTCCCAGGCTTATTACCCGAGTGTCGTCATGGACCGATAAGCGGTCCCGGTATTTATCGATAAGGCCAGTATAACGAGATCGAAATGGCATAATAAAAAATCCTAACTTAATTTTAGAAGGAACTAGATAAACTGATATTAAGGAAAATTTTCTAAAAAGCTATGAAAAAACGAGCTTTCCTAACACAGAGTCTCTAAGCGGATCCGGGTCACCGGCCCTGCGATGGACTCTAAGGCTTCAATACGGCGAATAGCTTCGTTCATATTCCGTTCCAGCACAGGTTGGGTCAGCATGATAATAGGCACGTGGTTCTCCCCTGCCGCAGGTTCCTTCTGAAGGATCGCCTCAATACTGATACTTTGATCCCCAAATACTCGGGTGACCTCGGCCAGTACGCCCGGCTCATCCATCGCCCGCATCCGCAGATAATAGGCGGTTTTTACCTCTTCCATCGAAAGAATGGGGAGATCCACCAAGGCATCGGGTTGAAAAGCAAGATGCGGTACTCGGTTTTCTGGGTCAGAAGTTAATGCCCGAACCACATCCACCAGATCAGCAACCACGGCGGAGGCCGTGGGATCAGCGCCTGCACCAGGGCCATAGTAAAGAGTCGATCCCACCGCATCTCCCTTTACCAGGATCGCATTCATGACTCCTTCTACATTGGCGATCAAGCGGCGATAGGGAATAAGGGTAGGGTGTACTCTCAGTTCAACCCCCTCTGCCAAGCGGCGCGCAATGCCCAGATGTTTGATCCGGTAACCCAATTGTCCAGCGTAATCGATATCCTCACGGGTAATGGCACCAATTCCCTCTGTATAGACTTGCTCAAACTGTAACGGAATACCGAAAGCAATAGAGGCTAAAATCGTCAACTTATGGGCAGCATCAATGCCCTCTATGTCAAAAGTAGGATTTGCCTCTGCATAGCCTCGGTGTTGAGCATCCACTAGCGCTTCAGCAAAATCACACCCTTTATCCCGCATCTCGGTGAGGATAAAATTACTCGTACCATTGATAATTCCGGCTAACCATTCGATATGGTTACCCGCAAGACCTTCACGCAGAGCCTTGATAATGGGAATACCTCCCCCTACCGCCGCTTCAAAAGCAACCATTACGCCCGCTTTTTGAGCCGCCTCAAAGATCTCGTTGCCATAAAGTGCAATCAGCGCTTTGTTAGCTGTAACCACATGCTTACCCTCGGCAATCGCCTTCAGCACTAGGGTACGGGCTAAATCAGTCCCCCCTATGAGTTCAACGATAATTTCGATCTGGGGATCGGCCACCACTTCATGGGGGTTAGTCGTTAACCAGATACCTTCTGTATCACAGCTGCGGGCCTTACGGGAGTCGCGGGTCGCAGCACAGTAGACCTGGATACCACGCCCAGCGCGGCGGGTAATTTCTTCGGCATTACCCGAGAGAACATTGACTGTACCGCCACCCACCGTACCTAAACCAAGCAAACCTACCTTAACCGGCTCCAACAGGCTTCTCCTTAATTAAAAAAATAATAAAATACTTCACTGGGCCTGCCTAAACATTTGCCGTATCCCACGGATAGCTTGGCGGGTACGGTGTTCATTCTCAATTAAACTGAAACGAACATAATCGTCACCATAGGTACCAAAACCCACCCCAGGCGAGACCGCTACTTTAGCCTCGTTCAGCAGTTTTTTAGAAAACTCTAAAGACCCCAAATGGCGAAACGGCTCTGGAATAGGCGCCCAAACAAACATGGTAGCCTTAGGCAGTTCCACCTGCCAACCCGTAGCTGCAAGGCCCTGGCACAAAACGTCGCGGCGCCTTCGATAAGCTTCGCAAATCACTTTTACACAATCCTGAGAACTTTCCAAGGCGGTAATGGCTGCCACTTGAATAGGCGTAAACATGCCATAATCCAAATAGGATTTCATCCGGGTAAGGGCAGCAATTAGCGCCGGATTACCGCACATAAATCCCACTCGCCAGCCCGGCATGCTATAAGTTTTGGACAAAGAATAAAACTCTACGGCAATATCCTTGGCTCCAGGCACCTGCAAAATCGAGGGTGCGACGTAATCATCAAACACAATCTCGGCATACGCAAGATCATGCACCACCCAAATCTCGTGCTCGCGAGCAACCCCGATGACCTGCTCAAAGAAAGAAAGATCCACGCACTGGCCGGTGGGATTAGCAGGAAAATTGAGGACCAACATTTTAGGGCGAGGCCAAGTATCCTTAATGGCTTTTTCTAATTCAGCAAAGAAGTCCACTCCTGATACTAACGGGACATGGCGTATATCGGCCCCAGCAATCACAACACCATAGGGGTGGATCGGATAGGCTGGATTAGGCACTAATACGGCATCGCCCGGCCCTAAAGTAGCCAGTGCCAGGTGCGCCAACCCTTCCTTAGAGCCAATAGTCACAATGGCTTCGCTTTCAGGATCTAACGTTATATTATAGCGTTTCCGATACCATTGGCAGATAGCTCGGCGCAGCCGCGGAATTCCTCGCGAGACGGAATAACGATGGGTATCCGGGCGCTGTGCAGCCTCCACCAATTTATCCACAATATGCTTCGGCGTGGGCTGATCAGGATTGCCCATCCCAAAATCGATAATATCTTCTCCCCGAGCTCGAGCCTTCGCCTTTAGCTCGTTGACGATATTAAAGACATAAGGGGGGAGGCGTTGAATGCGTGGAAATTCCTTAATCAAATGAGTTACCTACTAGCCAACTGAAAATACTGAATGGTAAAAAAGAGTGTTAAATATCCTTGCAACCCGTTACCAGCAGATTAATGCGAGCATCAAGGCGGTTGCTGCTTTGAAAATTTAAACAATCCTTTATATGGCCGATATGTAAAACGAGCGGCATTGCTAGGAAGCATTATTCATCAAGTTTCCATATCAAAAACTAATGCGCTATCAGCGCCCGGAGGAAAACGAGGTGGTACAATTGGAGCAATTTTGCACCGAAATCCTTGAAGATCTGGCCAATAATCAATTGGTATTACCTACCTTGCCCGAGGTTGCGCTCAAGATTCGGGAAGTGGTTGATGATCCGAACACATCGGCTGCCGACGTCGCAAAAATCATTGTCACCGATACCGCTCTCTCCGTACGCCTGATTAAAATCGCTAACAGCCCCCTCTACCGTGGCCGCCATCCCATTAATAACGTCCAAACAGCCTTGGCCCGCCTAGGCACTGCCTTGGTGCGTAACCTCGTTACCAGCCTGGTAATGGAGCAAATATTCCAAGCAACCTCCGAATCCTTAGATTGGCGCATGCGCAAGCTTTGGGAGCAAAGCACCCAAATAGCTACGATCGCCTATGTACTCGCCGGTCAGAAGAATAAGCTTAAACCTGACGAAGCATTGCTTGCAGGGCTTATTCATCAAGTCGGCCTACTCCCTATTCTCCTGCGTGCTGAAGATATGCCGGAATTGCTAGAGAACGAAGCGGCGCTAGATGAAATTATGACACAACTTTCTAGTACTCTTGGTAAAGCCATCCTAGAAAGCTGGCGCTTTCCACCAGAGCTTGTAGCTGTTACCGCCGAACATAACGATCTGCAGCGCAATCCAAAACCAGAACCGGACTTAGTAGATGTGGTTATTGTAGCGAAATTGCAAAGTAACCTTAGCACCATCGAATCTTATAAAGACTGGCACACCATACCCGCTTTTGCCAAACTAGGCTTTAGCACGGATATTAGCGTGATTGATCTAGAAGGAAACGAAGCCGAAGTCCATGAAGTCAGAACAATGCTTGCTACCTGAGAAATACCCTCTGTTGGAAATTAAAAAATACTTTCTAAAGTTGCTAGGTATCTGCATAACCTAAATGATGCAGCAGACGTTCATTATCCGACCACCCTTCGCGAACTTTGACCCATAACTCCAAATAAACTTTACTTCCAAACATCCGCTCCATATCAAGACGAGCCTCATAGCCAATACGTTTGAGGCCTTCCCCTTTCTTCCCAATCACGATAGCTTTCTGCCCTGGACGCTCGACGTAAATCGTCGCAGCAATCCGGTAAAGATTTTTTTCTTCCTCAAGGGATTCCACAAATACTGTGAGCGCATAGGGTAATTCTTGCCCCAAATAACGGGTTAGTTTCTCACGGATAAGTTCCGCCGCTAGGAAGCGTTCACTACGGTCCGTCACCTGATCCTCAGGATAAGCCATCGGTCCCTCTGGCAGCAATTCAGCAACTTTGCTCTCCAACACTGCCACATTATCCCCTTTCCATGCTGATACAGGAATAATGGCAGCAAACTCCCTTTTCTTAGAGAGCGTGGCTATCGCTGGCAACAACGATTTTTTGTCGATGATCCGGTCCACTTTATTAAGAACAAGGACAATGGGAACTGCACACCTACGTAATCGCTGCAAGATCCATTCGTCATCCTTAGTGAACTGAAAGGCTTCGATTACGAACAGGATCAGATCAACTTCCTCAAGAGTAGAGTCTATAGCCCGATTTAGATAGCGATTCATGAGCCGACGCTCTTTATCCTGAAAACCAGGGGTATCCACATAAATTGCCTGGATACCGGCCAAAGTCTTGATCCCTAAAATCCGGTGACGGGTGGTCTGAGGCCGGCGTGAAGTAATACTAATTTTTTGACCTAGGATACGATTGAGCAAACTGGACTTTCCCACATTAGGGCGGCCAATAATGGCAATATAACCACAGCGAATACCTTGCGTACCCTCTTGGGTTAACATCTCAGACATTCATATCCTCATTTTCCGCTAGCAACAGAGCCAAAGCCCGAGTTGCTGCATCCTGTTCAGCCTTACGGCGACTGCGGCCAATACCTATTACTGAAGGAAAGGTGTTATTGAGGGTGCATTCGACCTGGAAAACTTGATCATGGGCTTCCCCGCTCACCGCGCTTACCCGATAATCGGGCAGGGGAAACTGCCGGGCCTGCAGATACTCTTGGAGACGGGTCTTGGGATCCTTGAGATTAAGGAGAGCTTCATTGGTAAGTGTCTCTAGCCGATCCCGATAAAGAGAACTCACCAACTTACGACAAGCCTCTAATCCCCCATCTAGGTAAACAGCGCCTATCACCGCCTCAAAGGCGTCTGCAAGTATGGAGGTACGACGATAGCCACCACTTTTTAATTCACCCAGACCGAGGATCAAATGATCTCCAATTTCAAGCTCCCGGGCTAACTCCGCCAGAGTTTCTCCTTTAACTAATGTAGCCCGAAGTCGGCTTAATTCTCCTTCCTGAGCTCTAGGAAAACCACTATAAAGGAAGTCAGCAATGAGAAAATTCAGAATAGAATCTCCCAGGAATTCCAGGCGCTCATTATTCTCCTTAGTAGCGCTACGGTGGGTTATCGCATGGCGTAATAGGGCTGGTTCTGCGAACCTGTAGCCTAATTTTCGGCACAGCCGTTCCAAACCGTCGGTCAAGGCGAAGAAACCTCGATTAGAGGGTTAAAATGGGCCATCAGGTCGATATTACCCAGAAAAGGGGTGCGCACTTCATAATCAACAGCCACCGTTACCGTACGGCGGGTTTTAATAATTTCAATATTTTCCTTGGAAACATGAGCAACATCATTGATATCCAGACGCCGCAGTAAAGCATTACGGATATTGGTTTTACCCATTGCATGTAAATCGGGCTGATTAACCAAAGATTCTAAAGATGTTTTCACACTAAAATATTCCATATAGAGGGGAAAAAGGCGCATTATGCCCAGGCCGACCAAAGCCAATAAAGCGAGCACCAAAATCCAGCCTAAAAAGCTCATGCCTCCCTGTTGTTTTCTATAATGCATCCCCCCGTCCCTTTAATCTATTATTGAATGGGCTCTCCAATACGGTTCCAAACAACTCCACCCTGATCCCACTGCCAGCTCATCCAAACCATAAAAGCCTTACCCACCAGATTTTCTTCAGGCACTACCCCCCAAAAGCGGCTATCATTACTCCGATCCCGATTATCTCCCATCATAAAATAGTGGCCTTCAGGAATAATGTACTCGCCTTCCACTAGGCTTGTTCCAGGCTCCACTACAATCTGGTGTTCCCTATTCCCCAAATGTTCTACCCGAAGCACTGCGGAATGATTATAAGAGGAATCCTCCTGGTAGTAAGGCCCGACGCTCTCCTGCGGCATGAGTTCACCATTAATATAAACGGTTTTATTAAAGTAACCGATGCGATCCCCTGGCAACCCGACCACCCGCTTAATATAATCAACGCTAGGATCCTTTGGGTAGCGAAAAACAACGACATCGCCCCGCTGAGGCTCCCCCATATCAATAATCTTCTTATTAATAACTGGTAAGCGGATTCCATAAATAAACTTATTAACCAGAATAAAATCCCCTACCCGAAGGGTTGGGATCATAGACCCTGAGGGAATGCGGAAAGGCTCTACCAAAAATGAGCGCAGCACTAAGACAATGACAATGATGGGGAAAAAGGAACGGGCATATTCCACCAGTACTGGCTCCTTACTGGCCTCTTTTAAGTCAACCTGGCCAGCTCCTCCTTTTCTAGCCGCTGCTTCACGCCGGGCTGGCGCCCACAGCCAAGCATCCAACCCCCAAATCGTGCCTGTGATCACAGCAGCGGCCAACATTATCGTAGGAAAATCCACATTCATCGGAAACACTTACCTTAAATTGACAGAATTACAGTTTAGAAAATTTTTGACAATCAATCTTGGCCTTGCCTTTGGGGTATGTTCAAGGTTTTTTCCCCACCTTCAACACAGCCAAAAACGCTTCCTGAGGGATTTCTACAGATCCCACTTGTTTCATGCGCTTTTTACCTGCTTTCTGCTTTTCTAATAGCTTGCGTTTACGGGTAATATCGCCGCCATAGCATTTCGCTGTCACGTTTTTACGCAAAGCTTTAACGGTAGTGCGCGCCACAATATGAGCGCCAATTGCCGCTTGAATAGCTACATCAAATAGCTGCCGGGGGATCAGCTCTCTCATCTTTTCAGCTAATTCTCGCCCTCGATAGTGCGCCTGATTCCGGTGGA
Organism: Nitrosococcus oceani ATCC 19707; assembly: GCF_000012805.1. Classification (GTDB taxonomy): domain Bacteria; phylum Pseudomonadota; class Gammaproteobacteria; order Nitrosococcales; family Nitrosococcaceae; genus Nitrosococcus; species Nitrosococcus oceani. Next base: position 2,806,841 of record NC_007484.1, read on the forward strand.
CAATCAGTGAGAGCGCATCCACCCGCTCGCCATTAATCAGCAAATCTAATTTAACCAAATCCGCAGACTGGAAGCGTGAGAAATGGTAATCTAGGGAAGCGTAACCACGACTCACTGACTTGAGGCGTTCAAAGAAATCCAACACCACTTCGCTGAGTGGCAATTCATAATTCAATGAAATCTGATTCCCCAAATACTGGAGCTGTTTTTGTGTTCCGCGCTTCTCTTCACATAGGCCGATGACTGCTCCCACATACTGCTGAGGCACCAAAATATCTGCCTGGATAATGGGTTCACGAACCTCGGCAACCTGTCCCGGTTCAGGCAAAATAGAGGGATTGTCTATGCGTAAAACCTCACCCTTGGAAGTCAACACTTGATATACTACGGTCGGTGCCGTCGTGATTAAATTTAGACTATATTCCCGCTCCAAGCGCTCCTGTATAATCTCCATATGAAGCATACCCAGGAAGCCGCAACGGAAACCAAACCCTAAAGCTTGGGACGTCTCTGGTTCATAGAATAAAGCAGCATCATTAAGACGAAGTTTAGCAAGCGCCTCTCGAAGATCCTCATAATCATCTGAGTCGACAGGAAACAAGCCTGCAAAAACTTGAGGCTTCACAGCTTTAAATCCTGGCAGCGCTTTAGTGGCAAACTGCTCAACGTGAGTCACCGTATCCCCCACCGGTGCCCCATCCACATCCTTGATTCCTGCAATTATATACCCCACTCCGCCTGTGAGAAGCTGTTCCACTTCCCTGCGTTTAGGCGTAAATAACCCCGCCTTCTCTACCCGATAGTGCTGGCCCGTAGACATAATTTTAATTTTATCTTTAGGTTTAAGGCAGCCATCTACCACCCGCACCAGAGAAATGACTCCCAAATAATTATCAAACCAGGAATCGATAATAAGCGCCCGCAAAGGCGATGCTGGATCACCCTGGGGCGGAGGAACGCGAGCAACTAAAGCTGCTAGAAGCTCTTCGATCCCTTGTCCTGTTTTAGCGCTTACCTGCAGAGCGTCGCTAGCATCCAATCCGATAATCTCTTCAATTTCTTGGCACACCCGCTCTGGCTCTGCCGAAGGGAGATCGATCTTATTAAGAACAGGTACCACCTCTAAACCCTGCTCAATCGCTGTATAGCAATTAGCAACACTCTGGGCCTCAACGCCTTGAGAAGCATCCACCACCAGCAAGGCCCCCTCGCAGGCAGCCAGTGAACGAGACACTTCATAGGAAAAATCCACATGTCCCGGTGTATCAATAAAGTTGAGGTGATAAACTTCTCCATTCCGCCCACAGTAGTTTAAGGAAACACTCTGGGCTTTGATAGTAATGCCTCGCTCACGCTCAAGATCCATAGAATCCAGCACTTGCTGAGCCATCTCACGTTTACTCAAGCCACCACATATCTGAATGAAACGGTCAGCGATCGTCGACTTGCCATGATCAATATGGGCAATAATAGAAAAATTTCGAATATTTTTCATGCTGTGGCTAATAGACAAGCCCATCGGCTATAAAACAGAATAGAGATCGAGAATCCTCTCCCGAAAAGCCGCTTGCATTATACAAACAGCAAGGGAGTTACTCAGCTCCCCTCTGGAATGGTGATGGCGATAAAAGAGGTGGTCTGCTCTCGTTGTAATAAAAGAGGCACTGCCTTACCCGCAGGCAATTTTTTAGCAAGCTCTTTGAACTGGGCAGTATCCTTTATCTCCGTATTGTTAATACTAAGAATAATATCCCCATGCCGAATTCCCGCCTCGAAGGCGGGCCCTTCTTCTACTTTCGTCACTCGCACACCAGAGACCACATCAAGCTGTGTACGCTCCTCTTTTTTCAAGTCGGCTATCTCAAGCGCAAGTCGCTCCTCAAATATATGATCCGGTTTCCCTGTTGCCTTCTCCAATTCCTTTTTTTCTGGCAGCTCTCCAATTTTAATTTTGAGTGTTTTTTCATCACCAGCACGTAAAATTTGGATGTCAACCGTCTCACCAATCTCGGCTCGCCCCACCAGTGGCGGCAAGGCCGCTGACCGAGGCACTGATTTTCCATTAAAATCCAGGATAATATCGCCCACTTGGACTCCTCCCTTAGCGGCTGGGCTATCCGCTAAGACCCTGGCTACCAGAGCCCCTTGAGGTTTCCCAAGCCCAAATGATTCTGCCAACTCACGGGTAACATCCTGAATCACAACCCCCAGCCATCCTCGAGTCACCCGTCCTTTTTCCTTGAGTTGATCCACGACCTCCATGGCTACATCAATAGGTATAGCAAAAGAAAGCCCCATGAAACCGCCTGTACGGCTGTAGATCTGAGAGTTGATACCCACTACTTCCCCCATTAAGTTAAAGAGAGGGCCGCCTGAATTTCCTGGGTTAATAGCCACATCAGTTTGAATAAACGGAACATAGCTCTCCTCCGGCAAACTCCTTCCTAAAGCACTAACAATGCCCGCTGTGGCCGAATGCTCGAAACCAAAGGGCGAACCTATGGCAAGCACCCATTCGCCAACCTTAAGCTGACTGGCATTGCTTTGCCTCAGAGTAGGTAGATCTTTTGCTTCTACTTTTAGCAGGGCAAGATCGCTACTCTCGTCACTCCCTACAACTTCGGCTTCCAGCTCTCTTCGGTCGCTAAAGCGCACGATAATCTCATCTGCATCCTGGATGACGTGATTATTCGTGATAATGTACCCATCCGATGAAATAACAAAACCTGATCCTAAAGAATGGGTTTCAAAGCTCCGGGGTTCACCCGTTCCCTCGTCAAAAAAGCGGCGAAAAAAATCCTCAAAGGGACTACCCTCTGGTAATTGGTGTAACCCGTGTGGCAAACGGGAGCCGCCTTGAGTGATTTTCTGGGTAGTGCTGATATTAACCACCGCAGGACTATTATTTTTCACCAATTCAGTAAAATCAGGCAACCCTGCGGCCTGCCCAGTCACGGCAATCAGTAGCGATATCGCCAAGAGGGCCCATTGTTTGTTCAAAAAACGCTTCATGCTAACTCCCAATATTTGCCGCGTTAAGTTAAAGGGTATGATTTGACAAGGAAAAAAATGATAGGGGGATAAAACTTAGCCAAAAGATAAAGAGCCTCGCAGATTTAGCTTAAGCTAATATTTTACTATCCCATTCAATCCATAGGATCTGATTTTTATACTACCTTTGTCTACCTACGGTACGCAGGATTTTAGGCTCAAGGTCAGGCCCCATCCGCATATACCTCACCCCTAACAACCCTCCTGCCAATCCCCCAAGCCCCAACAGTACCTCTAAACCTTCATTACCCCCAAAATGTGGCGCCAGAGTTCCGCCTAGCCCTGCACCTAACAGCATCGCTAACAAGGGTACCATGTAGAGCAAGAAAGAGCCTTGGAGAAAAGCTTTTTCAGGAAGGCCCACAATCACCCTATCCCCTGCCTCCGCCCCCACCGGATTAGAAGCCTTTACCATTATGGGTTTTATCATCAAATACTTGGCAATAGATCCCGTGCCGCATCCTTGACTCAAGGTACAACCATGGCAGCTAGTACGACGCTCCGCCTCCACCCAGGCATAGGTTTCACTTTTTACGATCACTTGTGCGCTTGCTTCAACCATGGCTCAAGGCTTAATCGGTATTGGAACTTAGATAACGAATAGATTTACCCATCCGCTCCACGGTTATATGAGGAACCTCCCCCACCAGCGTTAGGTAATGGAGTGCTTGAATAGTACCATAGGCATTGACTGCTCCCATGCTTGAAAATCCACTTAAATGGCTCCGCTTAGTATGCCTTACAGGCTCAATAAATATGGACACCGAACTTAACCCATCCGAATAAACCATATGTTCTACGGGCGCTTGGCTATTGGGCAATAAGTCTCTGCTGTGGGCCACGAGAGCAAACCCCGCAGGAAGCCAGCCGATCTTCCACTTACTTTCATGATTATCCGGGTCCATACTCAGAGATTCACCTTCCCGCCATGAAAACTCCCTTCCCGCTACCGTCGGCACCAGTTCGGTATCAGGAATTTTCGCAGGCAGCAAAAGCGAAGTAAACATCATCTGCTCGAGAATCTGCCCCCCATCTTCAGTCATAACAGTCTTCAGTAATAGCCCCGTCTCCCTATCTATCCATAAGTGATAGCCATAGCGATACTGATCTCTGGGAACAATGACAACCTGTTGCGTTTCTCTTCCCGCGATTCGATCCGGCTTTCCGAGGGAGAACTGGTAATGCTCCCGCATGGCCTTCAGCTTAGCAGGTAATCGCCTGGAAAGACCATTATTGCTGCGAAAACTCTTGCTCCTGGCAACGACTGCTTTATCCGGGTAGCGGTGTTCATCCACCAATACAGCCTTATCCTCAGGGAGGATACAAGTAACTAGCTCATTATTGCGGATAATCTCCCGAGGCATACCATTTAAAGAAACCAGGCGCTCGTGCTCCCCATACTCGTCTACTTTATGAATCACCTGGACTGCTTTGAGTCGGCTATTCTGCAAATAAACGAAAACACCCTGGTAATTAAGGGATTCTGCCGCCTTCCCCATTCTATCAATGAGTTGTAACGCAGTATCGGAGCTTTTCCCTAGGGAAGCGGATGGAAGCGATGTGGCCAAAATCGTTAAGAGGAGAGTGCAGAAAAATCTCTGGAAGTGCTTAGCGGGAGCTTTCATAGGATACGATACGTCCATAGCGAAGCATACCCGGCATATCAACATATTCAGTATGGTTAACCAAATAAGTATTCAGACGCTCTTTGACGTCAGGCTCAAGGACCGCCCAATGGCGGCTATTTTTCTGAAGGGGCGCGATTTCGGGACTTGAACTAACTGGCAAGGTAGTAGCTATTTGAGATTGCGATATTAATGGCTTACTGGCTAGCGACTGTATTCCTAGTACAGCAACTGCGCTTAACGACGCCGCTAGCGCAAGACCGGCCCCATACCGCCACTTTTGTCGTAACTGCCTGGAAATATCGGTCCCGCGATGCTTTTCTGCCAGTAGTAGAGGAGGTTCATTATCCAAAATCTGGGAGACTCGCCTCGCTAAATCATAGCGAGAAGCCCCTGGCAGATGACCTTGCAGGGAGTCTCGGACTAAGTGATAGTTTTCCCAACGCCTACGCACCTCTTCCTGGGTCTTAAATGCCTGGAGCACGGATTGTATCTCTTCAGATGGAAGCTCTCCATCCATTAAAGCCGAGAGTTGTTCATTAAGTTCATCATTCATCACGATTCCAACCATCCATAATCCATTAGTTTAAGACCTAAATATCTTTAAAGTAATTAATAAGCTAAAAGAGGTTTAACCTTTTCGTCGATAGCTTCTCGCGCTCGGAAAATGCGCGAGCGCACGGTCCCAATAGGACAATCCATCGCTTCAGCAATTTCCGCGTAGCTCATAGCTTCGAATTCGCGCAAAATAATCGCCACACGTAACTCATCCGGTAATCCCTCGATGGTCTCGTTGATTGTCTTCTCGATTTCATCACGTAGCAGCAAATTTTCGGGTGTGGCATACTCCTTTAGTACCGTTTCTGCTGCATACTGTTCCGCATCTTTTGCATCAATGTCATTCTCAGGGGGACGGCGGCTTTGAGCTACGAGATAATTCTTGGAGGTATTGATGGCAATGCGATATAACCAGGTATAAAACGCACTTTCCCCCCGGAAGCGGGGTAAAGCCCGGTAAGCTTTAATGAAAGCTTCTTGGGCTACATCTAAGGCTTCCCCAGGATCGTGGATATAACGGGAAATAAGCCTTAAAATTTTCCGTTGATACTTGAGAACCAGCATGTCAAATGCTTTTTTATCTCCGCGCTGCACGCGCCGTACCAATTCGCCATCAACCTGCTTGTCGCTCATTCCGGCCCGCCTATCCCACTGGAGAGCGGCTTAAGCTGTCAAAATCATAGACAGCTACGTTATCGAGTAGTTCGTATCTCATAATTCGCCGATTAAACTGTTGAGTAATTTATTATTCTGACCTGTTTTGCACCTACGTGCTAGAGAACAAGCCAAAAATTCCCTATGAACACCTTTAATCCTATGACTCATAACTATGATGTGCTGATCATCGGTAGCGGCTCTGCAGGCTTAACATTGGCCTTACACCTAACTTCTAAAGCTCGAATCGCCATCCTCTCCAAACGCACCCTAGAAGAAGGGGCCAGCCTCTATGCTCAAGGCGGCATCTCCGTTGCCCTCGATAAGAACGATTCCACCAAATCCCACATCGAGGATACCTTACGGGTGGGGGCTGGCCTGTGCGACGAAACAGCCGCCCGCTTCACGGTTGAGCAGGCCCGCGAGGCCATACACTGGTTGATTGCAGAAGGGACTGCTTTCACCCGCGATAGCAGTGGAGGCTCCGGCTACCATCTTACCCGGGAAGGCGGCCACAGTCACCGCCGAGTCATTCATGCAGCTGACGCCACCGGCCGGGTAGTAGAAACTAAACTGGTTCAGCTCGCTAAAGCGCGATCTAACATTGAAATATTCGAAAACTACGTAGCTATTGAACTGATCACCAACCATAAACTAGGCCGAGACAGCAACCAATGCTTGGGAGCCTATGCCTTAAACCGGGTCCAGGGCCAGGTAGATACCTTTAGCGCCCGCTGTGTAATTCTTGCTACCGGTGGCACCGGCAAAGTCTATCTTTATACGAGCAATCCAGATGTTTGTACGGGCGACGGGATCGCTATGGGCTGGCGTGCTGGCTGCCGGGTGGCCAACATGGAATTTATTCAATTCCATCCAACCTGTCTCTACCATCCCCACGCTAAGTCTTTCTTAATTACAGAAGCACTGCGCGGAGAAGGCGGACGATTGCTGCTGCCTAATGGCAGCCCCTTTATGCACCGTTTCGACCGGCGTGGAGAACTCGCCCCCCGCGACATCGTGGCCCGAGCCATCGATCATGAAATGAAACGTTTGGGCATTGATTGCGTATATCTGGATATCAGCCATAAACCAGCAGCGTTTATCCGCCAACACTTTCCTAACGTCTATGCTCACTGCTTAGAATTTGGCATCAATATCACCCAAGCACCTATTCCAGTCGTTCCCGCTGCCCATTATACTTGTGGTGGCATAGTCACGGATTTACGCGGACAAACCGATCTTAAAAATCTCTATGCAATCGGCGAAACGGCTCATACCGGACTCCATGGAGCCAACCGCATGGCCAGTAATTCTTTGCTAGAATGCCTAGTTTTTGCCCGGGCTGCTGCTCAGGATATTAACGCCCGGCTCGCGGGAATTTCACAGGCCGAATCTTTACCTCCTTGGGATGAAAGTCAGGTAATTGATTCTGAAGAAGAAATTGTCGTTGCCCATAATTGGGATGAATTGCGGCGCTTTATGTGGGATTACGTGGGGATCGTGCGGACGGTAAAACGTTTGCAACGGGCTCAGCACCGGATCGATTTATTGCATCAAGAAATCGCCGAATATTATGGAAATTTCCGAATTACCAACGATCTTATCGAGCTACGCAACCTAGTAGTGGTTGCCGATCTTATCATCCGCTCAGCTCTAGAGCGCAAAGAGAGCCGAGGATTACATTATATCTTGGATTACCCGCAAAAAAATTCCGTGACGAAGAACACCGTTTTAATTCCTCCCAGCAAAGCACAAACCAGCTAATAGGCGGTTGCAATTAAGAGCAAGAGATCCGCAAACGTACCCGCAGCCGCCGCAGAGATTCCGGATCCACATTGTCTGATAACAAAACGACGCTTGTCCGCTGCCACCAAGCCCCAAGCACAAAATTCAGCACCACAAGACGAGATCCCACAAAACAACCCGGTAATAGCTTACCTATATACTCCCTACCATTGCGCCGGCGTAAATACCAAACATTATCGCTATCCCAGAAAATCTGGACAACCGCCTTCGAACTTAATAACAGGGCCTGACCACGTAAGCTTAGGTAAAAACTGGCAATAACCGCACTACTCAAAAGTATACTCAGCTCCCAAGAGAGTGCTAGCCTAGGAAGAAGCGCCAGTACCCCACCGTGGACAGCAACCAGATAAACAACCAAAGTACGGGAGGGGTAGCGTTTAAGATAAAGCGGCGCGGCGTATTTTGGCGATGACATTAGCAGTCACAGGATCGGGATGAGGTTCTTCACCCAGGCAATATCGCCATAGATCCGGATCTGAATGGTACAAAAGTGTTTCAAACGCTCTCTTCTCTTCATCAGGAATGCTTTCATAAGAAATTTCCAAAAAATTCCCCAGCAGGAGATCCAATTCCAACAGCCCGCGCCGACAGCGCCAACGCAAACGATGAAGGGAATGCTTCGACATGGTCCAAAGATTAAATAGAATCCTTCATCATCCGATGCTTGAGACGGCTAATGGCTTCCGCAGGATTAAGGTTTTTCGGACAAACATCAGCGCAGTTCATAATGGTATGGCAACGGAACAGCTTATAGGCGTCATCCAATTCCGATAAACGCTCTTCCGTCGCTTGATCCCGGTTGTCCGCCACAAAACGGTTAACCCATAGTAAAGCAGCTGGTCCCCGGAATTTTTCCGGGTTCCACCACCAAGAAGGGCAAGCAGTAGAGCAACAGGCACAAAGAATACATTCATAGAGACCATCCAGCTGCTTTCGCTCCTCCGGGGATTGCAGGAATTCAACTTCCGGCAGCGGATCTTCCCGGATCAGCCAAGGCTTGACGGCCCGATACTGCTGGTAAAACTGGCTCAGATCTACCACCAGATCGCGAATGACTGGTCTGCCAGGTAAAGGACGTAACGCTACGGGTTCCTTGAGGCTCGCCAGTGGCGTAATACAGGCTAAACCATTCCGGCCATTGATATTCATTCCATCGGAGCCACATACTCCCTCTCCGCAGGAGCGGCGGAAGGCAAGACTTTCATCCTGCGCCCGGATTTCCTCCAGCGCGTCCAATAACATCATATCCGGCTGAATTTCGGCCAGCTCGTAATCTTGCATATAAGGTTTAGTATCAGTTTCCGGGTTATAACGATAAATACGAAAACGCATGATATCTCACCCTCTCCTAACGGGTTTAGTAAACTCTTTCTTTTGGAGGAAAGGTATCCACGGTCAAAGGCTTTAATCGTACTGGCTTGTATTCCACATGCCCTTGTCCTTGGAAATACAAGGAGTGTTTAAGCCAACGGATATCATCCCGTTCCGGATAATCTACCCGGTAATGGGCGCCTCGACTCTCCTGCCGCGCAAGGGCGCAACGGACTACCGCTTGTGCTAGCCCCACTAAATTTTCCAGTTCTAACGCGTCAAGCCGGGCAGTATTAAAAATTTTACTCTGGTCCTTCAAACGTACATACTGCAACCGTTCCTCAATCTCCGTTACCTTATGAACAGCCTCTTCAAGCACGGCTTCATTGCGGAATACGCCACAATTTTGTTCCATAAATTTTTGCAGATCAGCGCGTAATTCCTCCACACTTTCCCCATCACCAGGACGCTCCCAGCGGGCTAAACGCTCCAAAGCCTGCTCCACACTCTCGGAAGCCAAGGCCCGATGATAGCGATGTGCTTCCAGGTGCTCAATAATATGATTACCTGCGGCACGCCCGAATACCACTATATCCAGCAACGAATTCCCCCCCAGGCGATTAGCCCCATGGACGGAAACACAAGCACATTCCCCCACTGCATATAATCCAGGGATAGCCTCTTCGGCTCCCTCATTATAGGGAGCTACTACTTGCCCGAAACGGTTGGTAGGAATACCTCCCATCACATAATGGCAGGTGGGATAGACCGGAATAGGCTGTTCGATAGGGTCAAAATGCAAAAAAGTCAAAACGGTTTGCCGGATGCCCGGTAAACGTTCCTTGATAATATTTGCCCCTAAATGCTCCAATTTGAGCAAGACATAATCACCGTCGGGGCCGCATCCGCGTCCTTCCTTCACTTCAGTATAAATAGCACGGCTAACCACATCTCGGCTCGCAAGATCCTTGACATGGGGGGCATAACGCTCCATGAAACGCTCCCCTTCGCAGTTAACCAGATAGCCACCTTCTCCCCGTACTCCTTCTGTGATAAGCATTCCCTTGCCCGCGATACCGGTGGGATGAAATTGGACAAACTCCATATCCTGCAGCGGAATCCCGGCACGCAAAGCCATAGCCATACCATCGCCCGTATTGATGCGGGCATTTGTATTAGTGCGGAAAAGCCGCCCTGCTCCCCCGGTGGCTAATAAGGTACATTTAGCTTCAATAATCCAGGGCTGGCCCGTTTCTATCTCCAGTACCACAGCACCCAAAATATAACCCTCGGCATCTTTAATCAGATCCAGGGCAAAAAACTCATCAAAGAAATGAGTTTTAGACTTGATATTTTGCTGATAAAGACTATGAAGGATGGCATGGCCGGTGCGATCAGCTGCGGCACAAGTTCGAGCAGCTTGCTCGCCCCCAAAATTCTGGCTTTGCCCTCCAAAAGCCCGTTGATAGATTTTCCCATTCTCCAACCGTGAAAACGGAACCCCCGCATGTTCCAGATCAATCACTAAATGAGCAGCGGCCCGACACATATACTCGATAGCATCCTGATCCCCCAGATAATCACTTCCCTTAACTGTATCGTACATATGCCAGTGCCAGCTATCCGGCGACACATTGGCAAGCGCGGCATTCATTCCCCCTTGGGCAGCGACAGTATGGGAACGAATAGGAAAGACTTTAGAGACCACGGCCACATTGGCTTCCGCCTCGGCCAACTGTAGAGCCGCCCGGAGTCCTCCCCCACCAGCACCAATAACCAGCGTATCAAAACGTCGCCGTGGCAAATTCATCTTAACAATATCCTAATAACCCAAAAACCTATCCCGCTATACACTACCACAATCAAGGAATGGGCAAACAAGCGCAGCGATACAGGACGTACATAGTCTAAAATAATGTCTCGCAAACCCACCCAAGAGTGCAGCAGCAGGACGCCAAAAAAGAGGGCTACCATAATGCTTACCAGCGGATCGCTGATCCATTCCCGCCAAGCTTCATAGGTCTTAAAGGAGCCTTGCATTAGGCGGGCAAGAAAAAACAACAACAGCACTAACATGATTACGGCTGTTCCACGCTGTACCAGCCAAGCGCGCAGGCCAGTCATTACTCCTTTCACCACAATACCCCCACAATCAACAGCGTCACGACTAATGCCAGAATACTCGTAATACGGGCACTCCAGCTGGGCCGATAATCCTTTACTATTTTACCCATATGGATATCAAATAATAAAAAACGAATTCCCGCAAAAATATGATGAAGCAATGCCCAAAGGGCTACAATACCCACTAATCGTACTGGCAGGCTGCTGAAAAATTCAGTTACCCAAACAAAACTTTCTTTATCCCGCAATGAAAAATCTAGCAAATAAACTACAACAGGAATAAAAAATAAAAGGATAACCCCCGAAATGCGATGCAACGCTGAGACGACTGCATTTGCCGGAAAGCGGATCAAGGCCAAATTGAAAAAAATAGGGCGCGGATTATTATTGGCCATCGGTCCTCCTGAAACAGGCGAGTTTCTGTAATTCATCCATCTCCTGGTATTTTCTTTCCTTACTTATATCCCCACATCTATGCTTAAATTAGACTTTTAATCTATTTGCTAAGGCTAGTCGCAGATTACAATCAAGATTAAGCAAATCATTTACTCATATAATCCTAGCCTAGATATAAGAGGAGAGCTACACTAATGCAGCAGGAATGGAAATCTTTTCTAACTCAAGCAGGCGCCGTCTTTGACGGTGAGAAAGTTCTCCATTTCGGATATCCCCAGGATGAATGGGTAGCGGTGAACTCGGCTACCTTCATTACCGATTTATCCCACTTCGGTTTGATTGCTATCAGCGGAGAAGACGCTAGCGATTTTCTCCAAAATCTTCTCACCAACGATGTCAAAGAAGTTAATTCGCAACGTAGCCAGCTCACGGGGCTCTGCAACCCTAAGGGTCGGCTGCTAGCTATTTTCCGGCTTTTTCAATGGAATGCCAATTTTTATCTGAGTCTTCCCCATAGTCTCTTAGAAGCAGTGCTGAAAAGACTCAACATGTATGTCTTAAGGGCCCAGGTCTCCCTAGCAGATGTCAGCGATCACTTCTGCCGTTTTGGGCTAGTTGGTTCACAGGCCAGTGACGAACTCAAACGCTACCTAGGCAAGGCACCCATGACCACTAATGAAGTGCAGCAAGCACCTGACTGCTGCATTCTCCGAGTACCCGGCGAGCCATCCCGCTTCGAAGTGGTGGGAGGGATGAACACCCTCCAAAAATTCTGGGGTGAGCTCACTAAAACCGTTACACCAGTAGGCGCTAATTTTTGGGAGCTGACTACGATTCGGGCAGGCGTTGCCACTATTTATCCTGAGACCCAAGCATCATTTATCCCCCAGCAGGTGAATCTAGAACTCAGAGAAGGGGTAAGTTTTACTAAAGGCTGCTATCCTGGACAGGAAGTGATTGCTCGAATGCATTATCGAGGCAAACCTAGCCGCCGGATGTTTCTTGCCCATATCAGCACAGATCAACAGCCCCAACCTGGCGATCCAGTCTATCTAGCCAATGACGAGGCAAGGCAAGCAAGGGGTGAAATCGTGGCTGCCCAACTGGCACCGGAGGGAGGCTATGATAGCCTAGTAGTGTTACAGCTCTCCCACCTTCAGAAAGGCGATATGATGTGGAACGGCGGGAATGGGGCAAAACTTACACTCCGGAAACTTCCCTATCTATTAGAATATTGAGATTGAAAAACTGCGGGCAAACCCTTGAGTTCGCCCGCACAGGCGTCAATTGAGGCGGCTATTACCTGTATCGAACGCCTTAAAACGTAAGTAACTACGAGGGGGGACCTGAATAGCTTCTCCCGTTCTAGGATTACGAGCCTCGCGGGCATTCATGTGTTTAGCATAGAATTTACCAAAATGACTGAGGCGCACTTCCTGCCCAGAGGCCAAATCGGCAATTATCTGCTTCTTGAAGGCAACAAGAACTTCTTCAATCTGGTCTGGTGCCATACCTGTTTGCTTTGCAATGCGCCCTGCCAATTCCTTATCGCCAACCCCATAGACAGAAAGCGAAACCATCATCAAAATAAGGGACAAGATAACCTTCTTCATTTCATCTCCTAACCGCCCTAGCGGGATCATTATTCATCAAGTCCAATAACGTAAACTGCCACTTGAATACTAGCCAGGGCTTAGCTCAAAGGACGTGATGCTGGTCCCAAAAAGGAGTAAGAAGCATAAATTAGGCACCCCTACGAATAAAACAAAAAATATTCTCGGAGCGAGGGAGCAATATTTTGCAAACTTTTTTTCAGAGGGGGAAAATAGGTTTGTAGGAACTTCCCTATCCCTTAGCTCTGCACCCCTCCACTCTAATACTTCAAAATTTTTACCAAGGTACTTATTCTTTTGGATACATGGGACGTAGGCGTTCAATGCCCCCGTAGATGATCCCAAGGAACATCAGTGTTACTAAAAATATCCAAGGCAAGGCTTCCCGGTTCGCATCTGCCCACAGGGCTACAGTAACCAAGGCCATATTAATACCGCTGATAGCTAAAAGCACTTTACGATGGGACCATCCAATTTGATATAATCGCTGATAGGCATGAGAACAATGGGCGCTATACCAACGCTCGCCAGCCAGAATCCGACGTAGTAAAGTCACTGTGGCGTCAAACCAAAACACGCCATAGACTATTATCCATAGCAAAATCGGAATATCCCACCAAACGTGCCCAGCAAACGTAAAGGCAGCAATCAAAAACCCTAGAAAACCACTTCCTCCATCTCCCATAAAAATTCTAGCGGAGGGCCAATTCCACACCAGAAAACCAGCAACTACAGCTACTAACACCCAAGCCAGATAAGCATAGCCATAGGCCTCTGCCTCCCATAACCACCACCCTCCAACGCTGAAAACAAAACAAGCCTCCATTCCCGCAAGTCCATCAATACCATCCATAAAGTTAAAAAGATTAATAGACCAAACCATGGCAAAAAGGATGCCCGCTACTACTCCTAATTCTGGCCAGAAAAATATCTCCCAACCATATTGACGGATATCCATCGCCAATAAAAAATAAACTGCAATTAAGGCAGCGATGAAGTGCGTAACAATCCGCCACAGAGGACTCACATCATAAAGATCATCCCCGTAGCCAATCCCTGCCACCAGGAATGCTCCTGGCAATAAAAAAAACGCGGCTTCAGAAGATATTTCACCTCTACCCCAAACCAGTAAAGCTGCTCCCAACCATAGCCCCACAAACACTACTCCCCCTCCCCGAGGGGTGGGGCTCTGATGGGAAGAGCGCGCATTCGGAGAATCCAGCAAACCCTTACTCAAGGCGTAACGCCGAAAACAACCGACCAAACCTAAAGCGGCTAGAAAAAAAACAGGCAGTAATAAATAAAAATAGGCGGTCAAAATTAAGTTAGCTGGTGAAATTAGCACAAAGATTTAGGCAATAGTTTTCCATAGAGATTAAGTGTCTGCATGTTGATCAAGTCTACAGAATGCTCCGCAACCACCAATGCTCTTCCCTCCTGGCCCATACGTTGACGCATCTCAGAGTCCTTAATCAAGGTTCCCAATGCCTGGGCTAATTCCCTGCTATCTCTTACAGAAACCAGTAAACCATTTTTTCCATGGCGAACGATCTCGCGGCAGCCTGGCATATCCGTAGTCACAATGGGCCGCCCACAGGCCGCTGCCTCAATTAAAATCTTAGGCAAACCTTCACGGTAAGAAGGCAAGCAAATTATGTTTGCCCCTGCCAGAATTACTGGCATATTGTCACGATATCCCCACCACTCCACAACTCCCTGATCTCGCCATTCTTTGAGCATACTTTGAGGCACCGCAGCCGGATTCCCTGGATCGGTATCCCCTACTAGCACAAAACGCGCGTTCACTCCCGCTGCTTGGAGTACCCGTGCTGCATCAACAAATTCACCAACACCTTTATCCCATAGCATACGCGAAGCCATTACTACCACAGGCACATCTACTGGCTCTGGTTGGGGCGAATAGACCTGTATATCTACCCCGGAGCCCTTTATTAAGATAGTTTTTTCTTCAGGCACCGCACCAGCTTCAACAAAGAGCAATCTATCATCTGGATTCTGAAAAAGAACGTAGCTATTACAGTGCCCCATCGCCAACCGGAATATCTTATTAAGAAAATAACGCAGTATATCCGCCCCCACCCCCTGAGCGGTAAAGACGAAGCCTAACCCGGTAAGCGCATTGACCACTGCGGGCACGTAAGCCAAACGTGCCGCTATCCCCCCATAGAGCACCGGTTTAAGGGTAACATGGTGGACTAAATCTGGCCTTAACCGGCGATAAAGAAAATAAAGAGCCATAATCCCTTCAATCTCCTTCCATGGATTTCGGCCTTGCCGGCTCAGAGGAATAGGATGGTAAGAAAAGCCCTCCTGCCGAATTTTCTTCACTGCGGTAGACTCTGGTGTGGCGACATGGATCTCGTATCCCTTCTGTCTTGCCGCCTGGGCGAGGGGCAAACGATGAGAAAGAAAAAAGGCGGCTTCATTAACGACAAAAAGAAGACGGCACACAGAATTACTGAGCATCTAACCAAGCTTGAAACATCAAGACGCACCACAGGGGATATTGCCAGTTACGCCGCCCGCTGAGATGCTCCCGCCATTTTTTACGGATAGGCTCAGGGTAGAAATATCCTTCTCTCCTAAGCTTGCTGGCATCAAGTAAATCTTCCGCCCAGTGGCGCAGCGGACCCCGTAACCACGCGTCAATAGGAACCCCGAAACCCATCTTTGGGCGTTCTACCAATGCCTCAGGGACATAACGGTATAAAACCTGACGCAATATCCACTTGCCTGTCCCCGCCCGTACCTTCAACCCAAGCGGTAGGCGCCAGGCAAATTCCACCAAGCGATGATCGAGCAGCGGAACACGGGTTTCTAAACTCACCGCCATACTTGCCCGATCCACTTTGGTCAGGATATCACCGGGAAGATAGGTTATTAGGTCGAGGAACATCATCCGTTCGGTAAGATTAGTCAGTGCAGGATAGGACCAAACTTTATTAGCTGAACCCGAAGGCTCGAAACCATTAATAACAATGCTGCCAGGATTCTGCCACTGGGAAATCAGCTGCTCATAAATAACCGCTGGAGAGTCCGAGGCCAAAATGGCTGCTAGCTTATGCAATTTATCGCCCGGATGGGCCTGCCGGAATCGGGCTGGCAAGATGGGGTCCAGACTTGCAAAAACCTTATCCCAAACCGAAGGAGGGAGAGCCCCCAGCATTTGAGCAGCCAACTGACGCCCGAGGCGGGGAAACCTGCCTGCCTTATTCCAAATCTGCTTGCACCAGAAATAGCGATTATAGCCGCCTAGCAGCTCATCGCCTCCATCTCCAGACAGGGCCACGGTGACATGCCGTCGTGCCAACTGGGACACCAGAAAAGTAGGAATCTGAGAGGAATCAGCAAAAGGTTCATCGTAGATGCTGGGAAGCCGTGGGATCACGGCCATGGCTTCCTCCGGACTGATATAGAGTTCAGTATGATCCGTGCCTAAATGATGGGCCACTTGGGCGGCATGAACCGCTTCATTATAACCCTCCTCGTGGAAACCAATAGAGAAAGTTCGAATGGGCTGGCTGCTTTGGGCTTGCATTAGGGCGGCAACCGTAGAAGAGTCAATTCCCCCGGAGAGAAAGGCGCCCAGAGGAACATCAGCGACCATCTTACCTACCACAGCATCTCGTAGCCGCTTCTCCAGTTCAGCGATGGCCTCTTTATCACTACCCCTAAAAGGGACTGTCACCCCGTTTTCCACTGCCTTCCAGGCGGACCAATAAGGTTGCAGAACGCTCCTTTCTCCCTCTTGCGGAAAGGGGGCAAGCGCCTTATTTACCCTTAAACTTTCCCAACTTAACGCTAAAAAACATCCCGGCGGAAGTTTATAGATCCCTTGGTAAATAGAAAAAGGGCTAGGGATGTAATTATGACGCATCAAAAGCGTTACCGCTTTCCGATCTATCTCCCCCTGCCAGAATGGATAGGCTCGTAACGCCTTGAGTTCGGAACCAAATAAAAAAGCTCCCTTCATCCAACCGTAATATAAAGGTTTTTCTCCCAGCCGGTCCCGAGCAAGATAAAGCACCCGCGCCTTTCTATCCCAAAGGGCCAGGGCAAACATGCCCACACAGCGCTGCAGAGTTTTGCTTACTCCCCACGCCTCAATCCCCGCCAGCAAAACCTCGGTATCCGAATAGCCATGCCACTGGGTTTCTCTTCCTTCTAGCTCTGTCCGCAGTGCTTTATAATTATAAATTTCCCCATTAAAGACAATCACGTAACGGCCACTAGCAGAAAGCATGGGCTGATGGCCACTGGCGGAAAGATCCACCACCGCTAAACGTCTATGAGTAAAATGAATTCCCGTTTCCCGTTCGCACCAGATTCCTTCGTCATCCGGCCCTCGATGAATTAGCTCTGATGCCATTTTAGTGAGGATTTCTCCCGCCTGATCCACCGGCAACGAAGAATCATAAAAACCTGCAAACCCACACATTAAGGGGTCACTTCCAGGTACAATTGCTCATACTGGTGTACGATTTCCGAGAGATTAAAATGCTCAGCAATACGCCTACGGGCTTTCTCACCTAATCCTTTACGACCCTTGACTCCTACCCCGATTAACGCTTGCCAGGCGGCGGCTAGAGCCTGAGGGTTCTTAGGTGGCACGATTTTGCCCGTATCCGCAATGAGATAGGCTGAATCTCCTACATCCGTGGCGACACAAGGTATACTGCAAGCCATTGCCTCACCTAACACGTTAGGAAAACCCTCCCCCCATGCCGACGCGACGGTGGCAATATCCAATGCCATCATGAGCCTAGAAATATCCTGCCGCTCCCCCAGCAAATACACTTTTGAGCCTAAACCTAACCGGCCAATAAGCTCGATTAGGGGACCATTAGGCAGGTCGATACCCCGCCCGGCTAATAGAAAAGCAATCCTCATTCCTTCCTCTGCCTTCATGAGTTCCGCAGCTGCCCGCAGAAAATTCGAGTGATCCTTCATGGGATGATAACGTGCAATCAGCCCAATCAAGAGGGTATTAAGCGGAATTTCTAGCTCTTTTCTTACCTGCTCTCTCATTCTTTTATCAGGGTAATATTCATTACAATCGAAGCCATTGGGGATAATCCGGGTCTTCTGGGGCTTAAACCCCATCGCCTCATGCTGCGAGGCGCTGGTTTTACTATTATAAAGAATAATCTTCGGCGATCTGGAGAGCCACGCACTCCCATAAATCACTTGCCGGGTAAGCCACCGTTCTTTTGCCAGCCCATAGAGAGACTGCCGGATATTCCACAACACCGGAACTCGCCGCCCTAGGGATGAGGCCGCTACAGTCGCCGCTAGATTGCCATGATACATCCAACCTTGAATCACATCGGGGTCGAGTTTTTTGAGAAGGCGGCGCAAATCGATTAAAACTCTGGGCCCCGGAATACCTCGCTTCATCCCCAGGGGATATACTGGTACTCCTAGGGATTGGATCTGAGGGCCTATAACTCCTTTATCCAGCAGAGAAATCACACTAGGATTAAAGCGCGATGCAGTTCGATTGGCTAACAATCTAAGCAAGGTTCTCTCCGCCCCTCCCACATTTAATCCGGTGATGACATGAACCACGTTTATCATGTAATGCCACTATGCCAGAGGAGAAGCATTTTTAAAGATTGAGGGCCTCAAGATAGGCGGTTATGGCCCGCTCTAGGCTGAAATCCGCAGCCCGCCCCCTCAATACTGGAGCTGTGAGCCTTCGCCCCTCTAAAATATGCATAATTGCCTCTGCCATGGAAACATCATCCCCCACTTGAACCAAGGGTCCATAGGTTCCACCGCAAAGAATTTCATTGGGCCCACTAGGGCAGTCAGTTGCAACCACCGGTGTACCCACCGCTAGGGCTTCCATCAAAACTCCCGGTAAACCCTCCCAGGCCGAGGACAGCACAAGCACCGCAGCCCGGCTCATATAAGCGTAAGGATTTTGGACAAAACCAGGTAAGGCCACTTCATCTTGGAGATTCAACGCCCCGAGCAGGGCCTCTAATTTTGAACGTTCTTCCCCTTCGCCCAGGATGATAAGCCGTGCCAGACGCCGTTCCCGAACCTGAGCAAAAGCTCGGATAAGGGTCGGGAAATCTTTTTGCGCCGTCAATCGTCCTATGCCGAGAATCACCGGGGGCTGCTCGGCTCCCAACCAGAAATGTGGGATAGGGGCTTGAGCCTGGGCTAACAAATCCGGAATCACCACAGGATTATGAATAACTTCAACTCTCTCCGGGGCCAAGCCCGTCGTGTGGATCAAGTCTTTAGCACCCCCCTGGGAAACAGCCACAACTTTATTAGCCCTTGGATACCAGCGGCTGATAAGCCAAGGAATAAGGCGGGCGCGCCAGACCCTAGCATGGCGTTGTTCGATAGAAAGCGTACTATGTACACTGACTACGCAACGGGCCTTAGAGACTGTCAACCGCTTGGCCAATAACGCGATAAGATTGGCGTGGTCTAAAGCTGACAGCAAGGCTTGGGGCTGCTCCCGCCGTAAATAACGCATCAAACCCGGCAAGCTTTTTATCACACGGGAAGCCTCCAAGTTCACTACACGAACTGCGTCAGGAACCCGGCTAAGATAGGGCCCCTCTGCATTGGCCAGGATCAAATCTACACGCAAACCGCGCTCGGCGAATCCTCCTGCCAGGGTCAACATTATTCGCTCTGCACCACCGCCATGGAGGGAAGGTAGAAATAAAGCGAGGCGCTTGGTTTTTTTCATATAATGCGCCGCTCAAGAAAGAGACGATTAAATAGTAATGTGCGGCTACCGGCAATATTAAATACCAACACAAAAAGCCCATAACTAACCATGCCGACAAGAATCTGAACGCCAAGCCCCGTGAATCCTTTGAGGGAGAGTAAGGGCCAAAGGGCGAGCCCCATGGCAAGCGTGGCAACAATAATTTTCAGGCTCTCGTATCCTGGAATAGGCAGTTTAAAATAGCGTCTTCCCAGGATCACACTCAGTACTAATGCCGACAGATAGGCGCAAGCCGTTCCATAAGCGGCTCCCATGATGCCAAGCTTAGGAATCAGCCAGAGATTTAAGATTAAATTGATGGTGGCCGCTACCAACGCAATCCAAACCTGCGCTAGGGTGCGCTGACCAAGCTGGAAAGCCAAATCGAAATAATAAGCCTTGATACCAGCCAGGAATGAGGCCATTGCAATCCAGAAGCTAAGCGCTACCGCGGCTTTTCTGAATTCAATGCCAAGCACCACCTGGGCGATATTGGGCGCCAGAAGGATCAAGCCAACGGTAGCCGGCAAGGCGATACATAAAAGGCCAATAGCATTTTTTTTCAGCTGTACTTGCGCAGCCCCCCAGCCTTCCTGCTCTAGTGCATGAACGGCAAGGGGATAAGCAGCTAAATGAACTACCATCATCAATACTCCCAGAATCTGGTGAGGCAGGTCATACCCCACCGCATACAGCCCTGCCGAATGAGACCCCTGCAACCATCCCAGCAGCAAGCGGTCTGAACTGCTCACCACAAAAGTCAGCGCAAAAGTGGCAGTGAGGGGAAGACCATAGGAGATCAATTGCCCCATCAACTCTTTATCAACATAATAAGGGCTAAGATGACGCCATTCCTCTCGCGCCCAGATTACGATGGCAAGGATGAGCCCCCCAGTAAGTCCCCAGAGAACACCGGTTGCACCAAATCCCCACCAAGCAAGAATACTGCCTAAGGTAAGCGAAGTCAGCGCCTTAGTGATAGCCAGCAACCCATAACGCTGGGGAGTCAGCTGGGAGGCAGTCATCTGTAGATGAGCATCAAAGAGAGCCTGGGCCCATAAAAAAAGAATTCCTAAACCAATCAGCGATCGCATCTCGGGCTCTGGCCAAATACCCCACAAAACTAACCCTACCATTGCACTGAGCAATACGACCATCAGATAACCAGCCGCCAAAGTAGAAAGAAACCTCGGTTTACAATCTCGATATCTTGCCAGATATCGCAAAAGCCCTAAGTTTAGCCATTGAAACAGGACTGCATTGGCGAGTCCTACCGCGGCAATGACAAGGGCGTAACGACCATATTCATCAGGGGCAAGCAAGCGCGTGTATACTGCTAGTGCAGCAAAATTAATCAGCCCAGGCAGACCACGGGCAAGGGTGTATAAGGCGCTATGTCGTAGTAACATAGGAGAAACCTACCCCTATCTTCAAGTGGCTCTGGTTAGACAAGATACGCCAAAATAGCTTAGAAAAGCCTTGGAATAGCCGCAATCAGTGGGTACCGAGCGGTAAAAATCAATTAAAGAGAGTTCATGGCGGTAGCCGGTTAATCACACCTCTGCAACGATTCCATGATACTTTATTATTCGCCCCCCCGCAGTCACACTTGAACCATAGGCTTAACCGGTTTAGCCGCTCCCTCAGGGATAATACCTCGGCATTTTAGTAAATGGATAACCATCTCTACATTTTCTTCCACGGCATGGGAGCCTGTATCAACCACTAATTCTGGCCTTTCTGGTTCTTCATAGGGGGAGGAGATTCCGGTAAATTCAGAAATCTCTCCAGCACGGGCTCGCCGATAAAGGCCCTTCACATCCCGCTGCTCACAGATGGCAAGAGAGGCTCGGCAGTAAATTTCCAGAAAATCGCCTTCGGCCACTAAATCCCGTACCCTCTGACGATCTCGCCGAAATGGAGAAATAAATGCTGTCAGAGCAATGACCCCGGCGTCCACAAAAAGCTTACACATTGCTCCGATACGGCGGATATTCTCGGCCCGATCCTCTTCAGAAAAACCTAAATCGGTACATAGTCCATGACGCACGTTATCACCATCGAAGACAAAAGTCTGGCATCCCATTTGGAAAAGCCGTGCCTCAACCGCATGAGCTAACGTGGACTTACCCGCGCCAGAAAGGCCGGTAAACCATAAAATCGTGCTCTTGTGATCATTTAGCCGTTCTCGATCCGTGCGCCTAACGATAGGCTTATGCCATACAGTGTTACTCGAAGGCATGATTTTCCCTTCCGTAAAAATTATGATCGAATATCCCTTCCCTATGAAGGTGCATAGCAGGAACAGTATTAACCGATCCTGGCATTGTCAACCCACTTGTTAGCGCTTTTAAGACTAGAAGCATTAACCTTTCAAGCCAGAAGGAGGTACGATAATATTTGTCGGCAAATCAAGAGGACTTGCCCCATAATAAAAATTAAAACCCAAATTTATAAGCCATGATGCGATAATATGGTGGTAGCTTGATTGATGCAATTTAAGGATAATACTATGCGTCTGCAACCTGTAGTGCTTTCGGGCGGTTCAGGAACACGTCTTTGGCCTCTCTCCAGGGAGCATTTTCCTAAGCAGCTTTTGCCCTTAGTGGGAAGCCGTACTATGCTCCAAAACACTGTCACTCGGCTTAACGATGGTTTCTTCAAGTTTCCATTGCTCTCTCCCCTGGTCGTGTGTAACGAAGAACATCGTTTCTTGGTTGCTGAACAAATGCGGCAAATCGAGGTGATTCCCCGCCAGCTCATCCTAGAGCCCTTTGGCCGCAATACTGCGCCTGCCCTTACCTTGGCTGCGTTTTCCGCTTTGGAAGCGGGTG
This sequence comes from Nitrosococcus oceani ATCC 19707, assembly GCF_000012805.1. Lineage (GTDB taxonomy): Bacteria > Pseudomonadota > Gammaproteobacteria > Nitrosococcales > Nitrosococcaceae > Nitrosococcus > Nitrosococcus oceani. The sequence continues at coordinate 2,829,570 of NC_007484.1, forward strand.
AGGATTGTATTTTATTGGTGATGCCAGCAGATCACATTATCGCTGACATCCCAGCATTCCAAGCTGCAGTTCAAACGGGATATCAGTTAGCCCAAAACAATCATGTAGTGACCTTTGGCATTGTTCCCACTCGTGCCGAGACAGGGTATGGCTATATTGAAATGGGTCAACCGCTACCCATAATGGCAATGGACTCAGCGTCTATACCAAAAGCCTTTAGGATAAAGGCTTTTGTGGAGAAACCGGATCAGGAAACCGCACAGAACTATTTACAATCGGCTAACCATTTGTGGAATAGTGGCATGTTCATGCTTCGGGCCTCCATATGGATAAAAGAAATTGCAGCCCATGCCTCTGAGATCGAACGGGCCTGCCATCAAGCTATCACAGAGGGAAGCCAAGATGGCGATTTTTTTCGAATTAAACACGCTGCATTTGAGACTTGCCCCAGCAACTCCATTGATTATGCAGTGATGGAGAAACTTACTACAGAAAAAGAAAATCACCCTTCTGTCGTGGTTTCCTTGGATGCTGGCTGGTCTGATGTAGGAGCATGGCCTAGTCTGCTAGAGGCTAGTCCGCGAGACCAAGACGGTAATATGGCCCGGGGTGATGTTTATCTCGAAAACTCTCGAAATACCTTGCTTCTGGCGGAACATCGTATGGTAGCTGGCATTGGCCTTAAAGACCTCATGGTTATCGAGACATCGGATGCGGTGCTCGTGGTCCATAAGGAACATGCCCAGCACGTCAAAAATGTAGTATCTCAGCTTAAAGAGGCGGGACGAGAGGAGCACATTAAGCACCGAAAAGTGTATCGTCCGTGGGGTTGTTACGAAAGCATCGATTACGGCACCCGGTTCCAGGTTAAGCGGATCACGGTAAACCCTGGCGCTTCCCTCTCTTTACAAATGCATCATCATCGGGCCGAACACTGGATCGTTGTCAAAGGAACGGCACGGATTATTCGGGATAATGAAACCACCCTGCTTTCTGAAAACCAATCGACCTATATCCCGCTAGGCGTCAAACATCGCCTGGAAAATCCTGGCAAGCTGCCTTTAGAAATTATCGAAGTTCAATCAGGGAGTTATTTAGGAGAAGACGATATTGTCTGTTTCGAAGACCATTATGGCCGAGTCGGGTAATGCACCCCCGGATAAGCGCTTTTAAAAATAACAATTTTGCACTGAGGCCAAAAAAATATGCTTGAAAAACACGGTACATGGGGCTCATAGGTAATGCTTCGGCACTAAAGAGCTCTTTTGAAATGGCTTCCGGGAACGATATCCATAGATCATAGGCCGCACCAATTAAGCGAATAATTCAGAAATGGAATCTTCACCTTCTTCTAAGAAATTTTGGTATCTCATTTATTGTAAGCCGCGGCAAGAACGCTTGGCTCAGGAAAACCTCGAGCGCCAGAATTTTGAAACCTACCTTCCCCTTGTACGACAGATGCGCCGCCGCGCATACCGGCGTATAGCAACGGTTGAGCCACTCTTTCCCCGTTACCTATTTATCCACCTAGATACTGAAAAGGACAATTGGGGCTCAATACGATCCACGATTGGAGTCATTTCTCTAGTCCGATTTGGAGCCCAACCGGCCCACGTGCCAGATACGCTAATCCGCGAATTGCAAACCCATGAGGGCTCCGATGGTATTCAGGATTTAGCAAGTCCCGACTTTCGAAAGGGGCAACAAGTCCTAGTCGAAGAAGGGTTGCTAGCGGGGCATGAAGGCATCTGGCTTACTTCCAACGGAAAAAAACGGGCTCATATTCTGCTGGAAATCATGGGTAAGCAAATTAAAACCGAGGTGAACGAAAATTGGCTGAAGCGCCTGGAACCCTAGTTAATACATGCCCGTCTGGATCTTAGCAGCCTCAGACATCATGCTGTAATTCCACGGCGGATCGAAAACCAATTCGACATTAGCCACCCCGATAGCGGGAATAGCCTCAACTTTTTCCTTTACATCCTGTACTAGAACTTCACCCATTCCACAGCCAGGAGCGGTTAAAGTCATCTTGATATCCACTTCCTTTTGCCCTTCAGGCAAGGAAGAAATGGAACACTCATAAACCAAGCCTAGATCTACGATATTGATGGGAATTTCAGGATCAAAGCAAGTTTTCATCTGCTCCCAGGCTAGCTTTTCAAGATCTTCCTCAGAAGCATTCTCTGGTAATTCAGGAGGTGCAACCGGTTCTAAACCCAAGGCATCAGCATCTTTACCTTCTATCCGGGCCAAATTCCCACTCACATAAACAGTATAGCTTCCTCCCAGATCCTGGGCAATCACCACTTCCGTATCTTTAGGGATAATAACCTTATCAGCCATCGGTACTAGCACGGCCTCGCAATCACGGTTCAGAACAATAGGCTCACGATTATACATATTCATTTCTCCCTTGAAGGGGGCTACTCCGTCGTCGCCATCTTATTTTCATGTGCCAGGGCGGCATGCAAAGTATGCCATGCAAGCGTCGCGCACTTCACGCGCATGGGGAACGCCTTAACACCAGCGAGCACCCCTAGTTTTCCCAAGGAGAGTCCTTCTTCTCTATGAGTCGACTCATCCGTCACCAAGTCATGAAATTTACCGAACAAGCCTTCAGCTTCCTGGGAACTCTTGCCTTTAAGAGATTCGGTCATTAGCGATGCCGAAGCTATAGAGATGGCGCACCCCTCACCCTGAAAGCTCACATCCTCAATAATTCCATTATGCATTTTAAGAAAGACGGTTACCCGATCTCCGCATAGGGGATTATGGCCATCAGCCTGAAAATCTGCATTTTCCATGGAATGAAAATTCCGCGGCCTCTTTCTATGATCCAGGATGACCTCTTGATATAAATCTAGCAGTTCGCTCATTATCCCAATAACTCTCCTACCCGCTTAATTCCAGCTGCCAGAACATCCATTTCAGCCTTAGTATTGTAAAATGCTAGGGAGGCTCTTGCCGTTGCGGGAATATTAAAACGTTCCATTACCGGCTGGGCGCAATGATGTCCTGTGCGAATGGCAATACCTTCATGATCAAGAATGGTACCGATATCATGAGGATGGACGCCCTCCAAGACAAAGGATAATACCCCTACTTTTTCTTGGGCTGTGCCAATAAAACGCAGTCCGGGAACTTGAGCCAGAACCTCTGTCCCATAGTTAAGCAATTCCTGCTCATAGGCCGCAATGTTTTCCATCCCTAGGGTCTCTAGATAATCTATCGCTACACCCAGGCCAATGGCTCCAGCGATATGAGGAGTTCCCGCCTCGAACTTATAGGGGAGATCGCTATAAAGCGTTTTATCAAAACTTACCGACAGAATCATATCTCCGCCGCCCTGATAAGGAGGCATAGCTTCTAGCCATTCGCGCTTGCCATAGAGCACGCCAATACCTGTGGGTCCTACCATTTTATGAGCTGAAAAAGCGTAAAAATCACAGTCCAGCTCCTGGACATCCACGGGCATGTGGGGAACAGTCTGGGCCCCATCTAGCAACACCGGAATCCCACGGGCATGGGCTAGCTCAATGATTTTTTGTGCTGGATTGATAGTTCCCAAAACATTAGAAGCATGCACCATGGCTACCAGCCGGGTGCGAGGTGACAAACACCTCTCGTACTCATCTAAAAGCAATTCCCCGGTATCATCGATAGGAACGACTTTAAGCACTGCCCCCGTCTGCTCGCATAGGAGCTGCCACGGCACAATGTTAGAGTGATGCTCCATATGGGAGAGCAGAATTTCATCACCCGCTTGCAACCGGCTTCGGCCGAAGCTTTGGGCGACTAAATTGATTGCTTCGGTAGTGCCCCGTACAAACACAATTTCTTCCCGCCGAGCAGCGTTAATAAAGTGTTGCACTTTATTCCTCGCCGCCTCGTATGCTTGGGTCGCCCGTTCGCTAAGTTGATGCACAGCACGGTGGATATTGGCATTATCCCAACGGTAATAGTGATCAATCGCCTCAGTAACTTGTCTAGGTTTTTGCATAGTCGCCGCATTATCTAGATACACCAAAGGCTTCCCATGTACTTCCTGTTGCAAAACAGGGAAGTCAGCGCGGGCCCGCTCAATCTCAAAAGGGACACTTGCTATAGGTACTTCAGCTGCGATGTTTGCAATGGTCATCAACCCACCTCCTTGCGCTGTGGTTCAGAAAATTGTGCGCTTAATCTATGTTCGATACGGGCGCGGATAGGACGTAGTTTGATGCGCCTAACAATTTCTTCGACAAAAGCATAGGTCAAGAGCTGGCGCGCTGCATCCTCTTCCATCCCGCGGGAGCGAAGATAGAAAATTTGATCTTTATCCAATTGTCCGACCGTGGCCCCATGAGCACACTTAACATCGTCAGCGTAGATTTCAAGTTCTGGTTTGGTATCGACTTCAGCCCCTTCAGACAGCAGCAAATTGCGGTTGGCCTGGCGGGCATCCGCTTTTTGCGCATGAGGGTGAACAATCACTTTGCCATTAAAGACTGCCCGCGATTTACCATCTAAAATTCCTTTGTAGAATTCCTGGCTAGTGGTATGTGGCTGTTGATGGTCAACTCTCGTATGGTTATCTACGTGACGTACACCATCTAAAACATAGAGTCCCTCCAAAATGCACCCGGCGCCCTCCCCTGCCAATACGCTATTGATATCGTTGCGGGCTAACCGCCCCCCCAAAGCCAGATTACGGGAAAGAAACTGCGCATCCTGTTCCTGCTGGACCTGTATCGTAGCAATATGAAAGCTTTTAGCCGATTCCTCTTGCAATTTGATATGCTCAACATTAGCCCCCTTTCCCGCGGCTATTTCGGTGACCGTATTCGTGAAATATACGGCATCATTTAACCCAGCATAGTGCTCAATAACCGTCAGTTCACTCTCCGGCTCGAGAACTATCAAATTACGGGAGTGAGTCACGACGGCTTCGCTACGCCCCGTAGTCAGGAATATCAGATGTACCGGCTTGGCCAGTACGGTCCTGGGGGGTAAATAAAGATAAGCGCCATCGGCCATGAAGGCAGTATTAAGCGCGGTGAAAGGCTGGTTTTGATAGTCCGCATAACTGGCCAATACCCCGCGCAGGCTTTCCCCCTGCTGTTTGAAACAGCCGGCTAAATTGCCCACCACCGTACCAGCCGGGAGATCTTCAATCTCTGATAACCCCGGAGCAAAGCAACCATCAACAAATACCAACCGAAAACAGGGCGTCTCTGCTAAAAAATACCTTTGACATTGCTCTAAACTGACCGCTACCGATGAAGAAACCGCCGAGTTAAATGCAGTCTCGGCCAGCGCACGGACTCGCGTATATTTCCAATCCTCATTCTTGAGACCAGGAAAGCCGAGGGAGATAAAACGGGCCAATGCCTGCTGGCGTAATTCTCGCAGCCAGGGTAGATTCGCCCCCGCCAGATCCGGTTCCAGGCGGGCATAGGAATCCACATAGGGCTGCCAGGCCTCACTGATCCCCTTCATAATGCGGCCGCCCCCGCCGGAGTGGCACCTTCACCTTGCTCAATCCAACCGTAACCTTCCTTCTCCAGTTCCAGAGCTAACGTTTTATCTCCAGATTTCACGATACGGCCCAGGGAAAGTACATGGACATAATCTGGCACAATGTAATCTAGGAGGCGCTGGTAATGAGTCACAAGGATAAGCCCCCGCTCTGAACTCCGCAGGGCATTGACTCCATCGGCAACAATCTTAAGGGCATCGATATCCAACCCTGAATCGGTCTCATCCAAAATCGCCAATGCGGGCTCCAAAACCGCCATCTGCAAAATCTCGTTACGTTTCTTTTCCCCTCCTGAGAAGCCTTCATTAACCGCCCGCTGCAGGAAACTTTCGTCCATTTTCACCAGTTTCATTTTTTCCCGCACTAGAGTTAAAAAATCTATGGCATCAAGCTCAGGAAGTCCACGGTGCTTGCGCACAGCATTCAAAGCCGTTTTCAACAAATAGACATTGCTTACGCCAGGAATTTCCACGGGATATTGGAAAGCCAGGAAAACTCCCGCGCAAGCACGCTCTTCCGGGGCTAAATTCAATAAATTCTGGCCTTGATAGAGAACCTCCCCCGCAGTTACTTCGTAACCCTCGCGTCCCGCCAGCACATTTGCCAAGGTACTCTTGCCCGAACCATTGGGTCCCATAATGGCATGTACCTCGCCGGGATTCACTTGCAAATCAATACCCCGCAAGATGGGTTTATCATCCACCTGGGTATGTAAGTTTCTGATAGTTAGCATTTAAGAAAACCTCTTACTCTCATGCAGGCCAATAACGTTTAGCCTACTGCTCCTTCCAGGCTCACGCTCAATAGGTTTCGGGCTTCTACCGCAAACTCCATGGGCAATTCCTTGAAGACTTCCTTACAAAAGCCATTCACAATCATGGAAATGGCATCCTCGGCGGAGATTCCCCGCTGTTTACAGTAAAACAGCTGATCCTCGCTAATCTTAGAGGTCGATGCTTCATGCTCCACCTGCGCCGAAGGGTGTTTTACCTCGATATAGGGGAACGTATGGGCACCGCACCGATCTCCTAACAGGAGAGAATCACACTGAGTATAATTACGTGCGCCTACGGCAGTGGGGGTTACCCGCACCAATCCCCGATAGGCATTTTGTCCTTGCCCAGCAGAAATTCCTTTAGAAATAATAGTGCTACGGGTATTCCGTCCCATATGAATCATCTTGGTGCCCGTATCCGCTTGCTGGAAATTATTGGTAAGGGCAACCGAGTAGAATTCCCCCACCGAGTTATCTCCTTGCAGAATAACGCTCGGGTATTTCCACGTGATGGCTGAGCCAGTTTCTACCTGAGTCCAAGAGATTTTGGCGTTTGCTCCCCGGCATGCCCCTCGTTTAGTCACAAAATTGTAGATTCCACCCCGGCCTTCTTCATCGCCTGGATACCAATTTTGTACCGTGGAATATTTAATTTCGGCATCACCCAAGGCCACAAGCTCTACCACTGCGGCATGAAGCTGGTTCTCATCACGCATCGGAGCGGTACAGCCTTCGAGGTAGCTAACATGGGCGCCTTCATCGGCAATGATAAGCGTGCGCTCAAATTGGCCCGTTTGGGCGGCGTTGATGCGGAAATAGGTGGACAGCTCTAGGGGACAGCGAACCCCCTTAGGCACATAGACGAAAGAACCATCACTAAAAACGGCTGAATTTAAAGCGGCATAAAAATTATCCCGGTAGGGTACTACCGTGCCAAGATATTTTTCTACCAATTCGGGATAGTCCCGTACCGCCTCGGAAAAAGGGCAGAAAATTACGCCTGCCTCAGATAGTTTCTCCTTGAAAGTAGTCGCTACCGAAACGCTGTCAAAAACCGCATCCACGGCAACTCCCGCAAGCCTCGCCCGTTCATGCAGCGGTACCCCGAGTTTCTCATAGGTTTCAAGTAATTTTGGATCGACTTCATCCAAACTTTTAGGGCCATCTTTTTTTGACTTGGGCGCGGAATAATAAATAATGGATTGATAATCCACAGGCGGATAATGCACATGCGCCCACTCCGGCGTTTTCATCTCCAGCCAATGACGGTAGGCTTTGAGGCGCCATTCCAGCATAAACTCTGGCTCATTCTTCTTGCTAGAGATAAGGCGAATAACGTTTTCATTGAGTCCTGGTGGAATAGAATCCGCCTCAATATCGGTGACAAAACCAGCCCGATATTCTTTTTGAACAAGATTTTCAACCTTAAGGGTCGAATTAGTCATAGCCTACTCCCGCAGTTATCTCGTCGTATTATCTGTAGGTAACGGTCCCGAATGCCTGGTAAGTTGGCGAAATCGGATAGGATACGCTCCCATTGGCTGAACCATATCAGACAATTTGATCTCATTTAATGCCCCGTAGACCGCTTGGTTAATCTGTTCCCAGTGAGCACGGGTGGAACAATGGGCTTCCTGACCGCACTCCCCCGGTGTACTGACACACTCCGTTAAACCAATAGGTCCCTCTAGGATCGTAATAATTTCAGCTACTGAAATTGCCTCGGGCGGCCTTCCTAAACTGTAGCCGCCTTGGGCGCCCCGGGCCGACAGTAACAACCCTGCCCGGGCCAATTGTTTGAGAATTTTGCTGACCGTAGGCAAGGGCATTTCTACTTGAGCGGATAAATCCGCTGCGGCATGCTGGCCCTTCGGATCCATCGCCAAGCGCGTCATCAGCACGATAGCGTAATCGGTCATTTTGCTCATGCGGAGCATAGGAGCCTCCGGTTCTAATGTAGGACTATTATAGTCCTAATTAAGTTCAAAACCAAGTAATTCAGTAAAGTATTTCCTGGTTAAAGATATCTCAATATAGTTCAATTAAAATTTTCAATTTTGTCTGGCAAATTTCCGCCTAGATGCATGCTTTACTAGATTTCGCACTCAATACCTAGAAACCAAATACATCCCCCTAAGAAGCGTTGCTACCCCCTAGTTTTTTCAGAGCAAAGCTGAAAAATGACCGATAATAGGGTAAAGTGCGCAAATTTGCTGAGCCGAAAACCATCTAGATCTAAACAGCCAATAGATATTCTGTAAATGAGGTGTAATAAATATGGCCAATTATAAAATTGCCCCTTCTATCCTATCAGCCGATTTCGCCCGCTTGGGGGAAGAAGTGACTGCAGTATTAGAAGCGGGTGCCGATATGGTGCATTTCGATGTAATGGATAACCATTATGTCCCAAATCTAACTATCGGCCCTCTCGTCTGCGAAGCCCTACGCAAACATGGCATCACCGCTGATATCGACGTTCATCTCATGGTAAAGCCAGTGGATCGAATCGCCCCTGATTTTGCCAAAGCGGGGGCAAATTATATTACTTTTCATCCGGAAGCTTCCGAACATATTGACCGAACTCTACAGCTAATCCGCGATGAGGGCTGCAAATCCGGCTTGGTATTCAATCCAGCGACTTCCCTTGATTATCTCAAATACGTCATAGATAAAGTGGATATGGTGCTTATCATGTCGGTGAATCCAGGTTTTGGTGGGCAAAAGTTCATCCCCACGGCGCTTGACAAACTGCGCGAAGCACGGCGGATTATTGATGCCAGCGGCTACCCTATCCGCCTTGAAATTGATGGAGGTATCAAGATAGATAATATCCAGCAAGTTGCAATGGCGGGAGCAGATACCTTTGTGGCGGGTTCCGCTATCTTCCAAAGTGAAAACTATAAGACCACCATTGGCGAGATGCGCGCCGAGCTAGCCAAGGTAGGATAAACAAACAATATATAAATTTACCTTCAAAAGACAAAATAAATAGCGAGCATGCTGAAACAACCTGAAATGATTCTTATTGACGTGGACGGTACCTTAGTAGATAGCGTACCGGATCTGACCTTTTGTACCGATACCATGATGGAACGGTTGGGTCTGCCCCTGCGGGGAGAAACCAAAGTCCGGCAATGGGTGGGCAACGGGGTAGAACGACTCATCAAGCGGGCCTTGGTCGATAATATGGAGGGAGAACCGGAAGAAGATTTATATCAAAAGGCTGAAACCATTTTTCTGGCTCTCTACGCAGATAACACAAGCAAGCGTAGTCATCTCTACCCGGGGGTAAACGAGGGATTAGCCTGGTTAAAATCCCAAGGGTATCGTGTAGGCTGTGTTACTAATAAGGCAGCCCAATTTACTTATCCTCTACTTACGGAGCTAGGGATAATTGATTATTTCGAGATAGTCATTAGTGGCGATACATTACCGGAGAAAAAACCTCATCCTGCCCCCTTGCTCCATGCGGCCAGCCACTTTGGCATCGCTCCTGAGAAAGCGCTAATGATTGGGGATTCCATTAGTGACGTAAAAGCAGCGAGGGCGGCCAACTTCCAGATTGTCTGCCTCAGTTATGGTTATAATCATGGCGTGGATATCCGTGATAGCCAACCGGATAGCGTCATCGATTCTCTAATTGAAATTAAGAATTTATTGAGCCAAGCAGCTTAGGAACACAACCATGGTTATTGACTTCCAGGCGAATAGTTTATGGGGGAGAATAAAACGATGGTGGGGCTGATCTCCCGCTAAATCCGCCGAAGTTTTCTAACGCTGGAAGTCGAGACTATGGAAGCCCAACAATTCAAACAGCTTGCTGCTCAAGGTTATAATCATATTCCCCTCATGCGGGAGGTTTTAGCTGACCTAGATACTCCACTTAGCACTTACCTCAAACTGGCTAATGGCCCTTACTCCTATTTATTAGAATCCGTCCATGGCGGCGAGAAATGGGGCCGATATTCATTTATCGGCTTACCTTGCCGCACGGTAGTTAAGGTGCAAAAATATGAAATAGTCGTTGAAACCGATCACCGCATTGAGGAAACTCATCACAGCGATGATCCCCTGGCTTGGATAGAAACCTTTAAGCAACGCTTTAAAGTCCCGGCCATTGCCTCTTTGCCTCGCTTTACAGGCGGCCTCGTAGGATACTTTGGCTATGATACGATCCGCTATATCGAACCTAAGCTTGCCCATTGGAAGAAGCCCGATTCCTTGGAAACGCCGGATATACTATTACTTGTTTCCAACGAAATTGTTGTTTTTGACAACCTGAGTGGCAAGCTCTACTTCATTATTCATTGCGGCCCCGAAGACTATACAGAGGGCCTGCAACGCTTGGATGCCCTAGAAGATCGCCTACGGGCAAGCGTCCCTGCCCACCATACCGTTACTCCCTCCCGCCTAGTCCTAGAAGATGATTTTATCTCTGGATTTACGGAGCAAGGCTTTAAGGGGGCGGTTGATAAAACGCGTCAATACATTACTGACGGTGATGTGATGCAAGTAGTGCTCTCACAACGACTCTCGGTGCCTTTTTCTGCCTCTCCCTTAAACCTATACCGGGCGCTACGTTGCCTCAACCCTTCTCCCTACATGTACTATTTGAATCTAGAGGATTTCCATGTGGTGGGCTCATCTCCCGAGATCCTAGTACGCTTAGAGGATGGTGCCGTTACCGTACGCCCCATCGCTGGCACCCGGCATCGTGGCAGAGGCGAAGAAGAAGACCGAGCGCTAGAGCAAGAATTACTCGCTGACCCTAAGGAATTAGCGGAACACCGGATGCTTATCGATCTTGGCCGAAATGATGTTGGCCGGATAGCCACCATTGGCAGTGTCAACGTAACCGAAAAAATGCTTATCGAACGCTATTCTCATGTCATGCATATCGTCTCTAATGTAACCGGTCAACTTAAACCGGAGTTCTCGGCCATGGACGTTTTACGTGCAACTTTTCCTGCAGGTACGGTTTCTGGCGCTCCCAAAATTCGAGCGATGGAAATCATTGATGAATTAGAACCTATTCAGCGGGGAGTCTATGCGGGTGCCGTGGGCTATCTTGCTTGGTCAGGCAATATGGATACAGCAATCGCTATTCGTACCGCAATCATTAAAGATCAGATTCTTCATATTCAAGCAGGTGCGGGAATCGTCTATGACTCGGTACCGCAGAGCGAGTGGGAAGAAACCCTGAATAAAGGGCGAGCTATCTTTCGAGCAGTGGCTTTGGCCGAAGCTGGCCTAGATGGTTCCTTCCGCTAGGGGAGTTGAATATGCTGCTTATGCTCGACAATTATGATTCATTTACCTACAATCTGGTCCAGTATTTAGGCGAATTGGGCGAAGAAGTTTGCGTCTTTCGCAATGATCAAGTCAGTACGGCAGAAATAGAGAGGCTGCGCCCAAAACGTTTAGTTATTTCTCCAGGCCCTTGCACGCCCAACGAAGCCGGTATTTCTCTTGAAATTATCCGTCATTTTGCCGGCAAGATCCCACTATTAGGAGTATGTCTTGGTCACCAGTGTATCGGCCAGGCTTTTGGCGGCCGAATAGTGCATGCCAAGGCTATTATGCATGGTAAAACCTCAAAAGTGCATCACAATCATAAAGGCGTATTCCAAGGCCTTGATGATCCCTTCGAGGCAGCTCGTTACCATTCTTTAGTCATCGATCAGGCAAGTCTTCCGCCATGTTTAGAGGTCACCGCTTGGACTAAAACCGATACGGGAGAGCTAGACGAGATCATGGGTATCTACCACAAAGAGCTAGCAATCGAAGGCGTACAATTTCATCCTGAGTCGATTCTTACTCAGCAGGGGCACAATTTACTTCTCAATTTTCTTAAACGAACCTGAGCATCATTTCCAAAGGTTTTAATAAACGCAATGGATATTCAAACCGCCCTTCGTACCGTTACCACGAGGCGTAACCTCACCAGTGAGGAAATGACATCGGTCATGAATCTCATCATGAGTGGCCAAGCAACCCCCGCGCAGATTGGCGGCTTGCTTATTGGGCTTCGGATGAAAGGAGAAACGGTGGAAGAAATTGCTGCTGCCGCCAGGGTGATGAGGGAATTGGCGACTAAAGTGACAGTAACAGGCCCCCACCTCGTTGATACCTGCGGTACTGGTGGGGATGGCGCCAATACTTTCAATATTTCGACAGCCAGCGCTTTTGTTGTTGCCGCGGCAGGAGGAAGAGTCGCCAAACATGGCAACCGTTCTGTCTCCAGCCAATGTGGCAGTGCTGATGTGCTTGAAGCAGCCGGTATTAAACTCGAACTTACCCCCGAACAGATTGCTCGCTGTATTGAAGAACTTGGCGTAGGATTTCTGTTCGCCCCTTGCCACCATAGCGCCATAAAATTCACTATAGCTCCACGGCGGGAAATGGGGATTCGCACTTTATTTAATCTCTTAGGGCCTCTAACTAACCCGGCCCATATTCCTAATCAAGTAGTAGGGGTCTTTAGTGACGAATGGCTGGAGCCACTTGCTTGGGTTCTGCACCGTTTAGGCTGCCAGCATGTACTTGTTGTCCATGCCAAAGATGGTCTGGATGAAATTAGTATTGGAGCTGAAACTCAGATCGCTGAATTAAGAGATGGGGCTGTTACAAGTTATTTCATCACACCCGAGCAATTTGGCATCGAGCGGGTTTCCATCAGTTCTCTGGCCGTTAACAGTACGCAAGAAAGTCTCAATATTTTACGCTCCGTTCTAGCAAACCAGCCCAGCCCAGCCCGTGATATCGTCGCTTTGAACGCGGGGGCAGCTATCTATGCAGCCAATCTAACTCCTACGCTGGAAAGAGGGGTAAAGAGAGCATTAAAAGTTCTCTCCGAAGGCAGAGCCCAAGAGAAATTAGCCGCTTTAATTACATTTACCCAAGCCTGTTAGCCAATCAACAATAGTAAGATACCCGTGATATGAACGAGATACCCAATATCTTGAAAAAGATTCTCCAGCGGAAAGCCGAAGAGATCAGCGAACGTGCCCAAAAGCTTTCAATCCAAGAACTTAGCCAGAAAGTGGAAGAATCGCCCCCAGTGCGCGGTTTCTTTAAAGCCCTTGCTAAAAAGATAAGCGAGCATCAATCTGCTGTCATCGCTGAAATCAAAAAGGCCTCTCCTAGTAA